>NZ_JADMQH010000001.1:0-465254 GCF_015559655.1 Bacteroides sp. 1001136B_160425_E2
TACCATCTCGGACAAGTATTGACGGTTCTATTTTTTACTTGTACTACTTGTATTGTTTATCAATATTTCAAAGAACTAACGTGGCTTCTACCGCGTCTGCTTTCTTTTCGAAAGCGGATGCAAAGATAAGGACTTTTTCAGATAACTTCCAAACTTTTTCGAAGTTTTTTTGTTTTTATTTTCTGATGCCTTAATCTTGTAGCAGAATGTCAATCATTAGGCTCTGTCTCTCTAGCAAAGCGGGTGCAAAAGTAGACAACTTATCAATAACATCCAAATATATCTAACTATTTTTTCTAATTATTTTCCGACAATTATTCTAACTTGCTGAATCATAACGATGTTATGGTATATATATTTCTTTATTTACATTACAAACACTTGAAGTAAGGTAAGAAAGAATACATTAATATATTATATATGCGCGCGAGAAGCAGATAACAAAAAGAGATCCGCAAAGAGAAGATAAAATGGAAAACGTCTCAAAGAGACCAACAAAAAAACCGCTTTCCGAAAAATAAAAGTTATCAAAAAACAGCAAAGCAGCCACCTCCTATTACGCTGTTTAAACTTACAACTTACTCTTATTAATCAATAAAATATTTACTATCCTGTTTTTAAAATACAGGCATCTGTTATCATATAGCATAGTATTTCATTAGTCTTTCCCTTAGGGTTTACATTCTCTTGCTCAAAAGTTATCAAGGGCTCACTGCAGTAAACAAATAAGCTATCATATGTAAACAAACAAGCTCACATGCGTGAACAAGTTTATTCACTGTAGTAAGCCATTGAAAAGCATTAAGAGTTAACAGAAGAAGCATAAGAGATAAACATATATATATAAAGTCTTAACACCCATTGGGTGAGGGTAAAAAGCTACCCTCACCTACTCTCACCCTTACCCTCACGCCTGTAACTCCGATGAATAAGGGAATAGAAGCTGGTGTGAGGGTGTGAGGGTAAAAGTGATACTAACTTTTATTTGGAATCTAAGTTTGCAAGTTCAATTGATAAATGCGACAGTTGAGCTTTATATTGCCGTTGGGTGGAAGATAAAAGAGAGAAATAGATAAAAAAGGGGAATGTTCACTGTGCACCTATACAGAAGGAGGAATTGCGTGAAAATAAAAAAAGCTGCAAACGATATATTGAAACCTTCAATGTTATATAAAAAAGGAGGAACTGCACCACACAATACATTCTTTCTGTTAAAACCTCCGGGATACTCAAACAAAAACATTCTCCGGCTGTTACATACCCGACTTAAATACAGTAACCTAAACTTTAAAATTATGGCTAGAGAAAGTGTAAAAATCTTACAAGGAAAATTAGACGTAGAAAGTTTGATTTCACAGTTGAACGCAGCATTGGCTGAAGAATGGCTGGCATATTACCAGTATTGGGTAGGTGCATTAGTAGTGGAAGGCGCCATGCGTGCCGACGTACAAAGAGAGTTCGAAGAACATGCCGAAGAAGAACGTAGACATGCGCAGTTGCTTGCCGACCGTATCATCGAACTGGAAGGGGTTCCGGTACTTGATCCGAAACAATGGTTCGAACTGGCAAGATGCAAATATGATGCTCCGCAAGGCTTCGACTCTGTCAGTCTCCTAAAGGATAATGTTGCTTCCGAACGCTGTGCCATTCTCCGTTATCAGGAAATTGCCGACTTTACCAACGGGAAAGATTTCACCACTTGTGATATCGCAAAACATATTCTTGCTGAAGAAGAAGAACATGAACAAGATTTACAAGATTATCTGACTGACATTGCCAGAATGAAGAAATCATTTCTTGAGAAGTAAATTCTAATTTAATTAATGATTAGGTAAGAGAGGGCGCATCCGGAATACGTGATATGCCCTCTTTTATGTAATAGTACGATAAAAACCAAACTATTTTCAAACAAATCAAGAAGAAATCTTTCTTTTTTCGTATTTTTGTCCCAATATGTATGTTTAATCCAAGTAGATAACAACATCAACGAAAAGGAATGAAAGTAATTGATTTAATAAATAATAGTAAGGATACAGCTTTTTCTTTCGAGATTCTCCCTCCTTTAAAGGGAACCGGAATTGAAAAGCTCTATCAGACAATCGACACTCTTCGAGAATTTGATCCGAAATATATCAATATCACAACGCATCGCAGCGAATATGTCTACAAAGATCTCGGCAACGGGCTTTTTCAGAGAAACCGTTTAAGAAGACGTCCCGGGACAGTTGCCGTAGCGGCTGCCATTCAGAATAAATATAATATCACCGTAGTCCCCCATATCTTGTGCAGCGGTTTCACTCGTGAGGAAACCGAATATGTATTGCTGGATTTGCAATTTCTGAACATCACAGATTTGCTGGTGCTGCGTGGAGACAAGGCTAAACATGAATCGGTATTTACTCCCGAAGGAGACGGATATCATCATGCGATTGAATTGCAAGAACAGATCAATAATTTCAATAAGGGAATTTTCGTTGACGGCTCTGAGATGAAAGTCACCGCCAGTCCTTTTTCTTATGGAGTGGCATGTTATCCGGAAAAGCATGAAGAGTCACCTAATCTGGAGTCTGATCTTTATTGGTTGAAAAAGAAAGTAGAAGCAGGAGCTGAATATGCTGTGACGCAACTGTTCTACGATAATAAGAAATATTTTGAGTTCGTGAAGCTGGCCAAAGAGGCAGGTATTCAAGTTCCCATCATTCCCGGAATCAAGCCTTTCAAAAAGTTGTCTCAATTGAGCATGGTACCCAAAACATTCAAAGTGGATTTGCCGGAAGATCTGGTGAAAGAAGTAAACCGATGCAAAAATGATGCAGATGCCGAACAGGTCGGTATTGAATGGTGTATAGCCCAATGCAAGGAATTGATGGCTCACGGAGTTCCGAGTATTCATTTCTATTCCATCGGAGCGGTAGACAGTATCAAAGAAGTAGCTAAAATCATTTATTGATATGTTTTTCAAAGACGTAATCGGACAGGAAGAAATTAAGCAACGGCTTATTCAGGAAGTGAATGAAGGGCGTATTCCACATGCCCAGCTCATTTGCGGACCGGAAGGAGTCGGGAAAATGCCGTTGGCCATTGCTTACGCACGCTACATCAGTTGCACCAATCGGGGTGAAACGGATGCTTGCGGTGTCTGTCCGTCTTGTGTGAAATTCAATAAGCTGGTACATCCGGATGTACATTTCGTATTTCCCATCGTTAAAAGTGCGAAGGGAAAGAAAGAAGTATGCGATGATTACATTGCCGATTGGAGACCGTTTGTGATCAACAATCCTTATTTCAACCTCAACCACTGGTTAGGTGAAATGGACGCGGAGAACTCACAAGCATTGATCTACGCCAAAGAGAGTGATGAAATCCTTAAAAAACTTAGCCTGAAATCCAGCGAAGGAGGATTTAAGATTACGATTGTATGGCTGCCGGAGAAAATGCATCCGGTATGTGCCAACAAACTATTGAAGTTGCTTGAAGAACCACCGGAGAAGACTATTTTCCTGTTGGTATCTGAAGCTCCGGACATGATTCTGCCTACTATTTTGAGCCGTACACAACGGATGAATGTGCGGAAAATTGACGAAGCCAGCATCGACCGGGTATTACAGACTAAATATCATATTCAGCCTGCTGATAGTATCTCGATTGCCCACCTGGCAAATGGGAATTTCATCAAGGCACTCGAAACAATTCATCTGAACGAGGAGAACCAGTTATTCTTCGAACTCTTCGTCAACCTGATGCGATTGTCTTATCAACGGAAGATAAGAGAAATGAAGATGTGGAGTGAACAGGTGGCCAGCATGGGACGCGAACGCCAGAAAAACTTTTTGGAATACTGCCAGCGCATGATTCGCGAAAACTTTATCTTCAACCTGCACCAGCGCAACTTGACGTATATGACGATTAATGAACAGAATTTTGCAATCCGCTTTGCGCCTTTTGTCAACGAACGTAACGTGATGGGCATCATGGACGAATTAAGCGAAGCGCAACTACATATAGAACAGAATGTAAATGCTAAAATGGTATTCTTCGACTTCTCGCTGAAGATGATTGTGCTGTTGAAGCAATAATAAATATATAAACTTATGGAATATAAACTTCATAATGGAAGCGGCGGCCTTTGCTGCAAAGGATGCTCCCGACAAGATAAAAAGCTGAATACCTACGATTGGCTGGCAGATATACCGGGCAACGCGGAAGAGAGTGACATGGTTGAAGTGCAATTCAAGAATACCCGGAAGGGATATTTTCGGAATAGCAACAAGATTAAACTGGAAAAAGGAGATGTAGTTGCCGTTGAAGCAGCTCCCGGACATGACATCGGCGTGGTTACATTGACCGGCCGGCTCGTTCCCCTGCAAATGAAGAAAGCAAACTTCAAGGCAGATACGGAAATCAAACGTGTCTATCGGAAAGCTAAGCCGGTAGATATGGAAAAGTTCAACGAAGCCAAAGCCAAAGAACATGCGACGATGATTCGTGCACGTCAGATTGCGTTGAATCTCAATCTGGATATGAAAATCGGTGACGTAGAGTATCAGGGAGATGGTAACAAAGCTATTTTCTACTATATCGCCGACGAGCGGGTAGACTTCCGCCAGCTGATTAAAGTATTGGCCGAGGCGTTCCGCGTACGTATCGAAATGAAACAAATCGGTGCCCGTCAGGAAGCAGGACGCATTGGCGGGATCGGTCCTTGCGGACGCGAACTTTGCTGTGCTACGTGGATGACCAGCTTCGTTTCTGTTTCTACCAGCGCAGCCCGTTTTCAGGATATCTCATTGAATCCGCAAAAACTTGCCGGACAGTGCGCCAAGCTGAAATGCTGTCTGAACTACGAGGTGGACTGTTATGTAGAAGCTCAAAAACGTCTCCCTTCGAGAGAAATAGAGCTGGAAACGAAAGATGGTACTTTCTATTTCTTCAAAGCGGATATTCTAAGCAACCAGGTTTCTTACTCTACGGATAAGAACTTCCCTGCCAATCTGGTCACCATCAGCGGCAAACGTGCATTCGAAGTTATCTCCATGAATAAAAAAGGGATGAAACCGGACAGCCTGCTCGAAGAAGAAAAGAAACCGGAACCAAAGAAACCGATTGACTTGCTGGAACAAGAAAGTGTTACACGTTTCGACCGCAGCCGGAATAATAAAGAAGGTGGCAATAACGCTAACCGGAATAACAAAAAGAAGAAGAAAGGAAGCAATAACAATAATAACGGCAACCGCCCGCAGCAGCAAGCAGAAGGTGGTAATCGTCCGCAACAACCTCAACGGGAGAATGAAAACCGCCCGCAACAGTCAGAAAACGGCAACAGAGGGGAAAGAGACAACCGCCCGAGAAATAACAATAACAACCGGAACAGAGGACAGAACCAGGGACGGAACAACGAAAACAGACGTCCGGAAAGGGGATCAAATCAGGAACGCCCACAAGGACAAGATCGGTCGAATCAGGAACGTCCGCAAGGTCAGGAACGCCCACAGCAACAAGACCGTCAACGGGAGCAAGACCGTCAACGGGAACAGCAAGAACAGGAACGTCAAGAACGTCGTCCCAACCAGGAGCGTCCTTCCAGACCGGAAAGAAATCAGAATCAGGAGAAACAGTCAACTAATGAAAGGCCTACTCAAGAATAGTATATTGAGTCTATTCAGCGCTTGCTTACTGACAGCCTGCAATGAGCATACGGTGTATCACTCTTACCAATCCCTTCCCGACGAGGGATGGGGAAAGAGTGATACACTCTCTTTTCAGATTCCTATAACCGACAGTGTTCCCACCACTCTCCGACTTTTTGCGGAAGTCCGCAACGGTATTGAATATCCTTATCATGACCTCTATTTATTTATCAGTCAGAATCTACAGGATTCTACGGTGTGGCGCACCGACACTATCGCTTTCTGCCTGGCTGACTCCACCGGAAGATGGATGGGACACGGATGGGGAAGCATTTACCAATCGGAAACTTTTATCAAGTCCGTCCTCCCCTTACGTTCCGGCAATTACACGATTAAAGTAGTCAACGGAATGAAAGATGAAAAGCTAAAAGGTTTGAGTGATGTAGGCATCCGCATTGAAAAACAGTAAGATTAGAGTCTTCTGCCACGTCCCGCATCAATGCGCAGGAAGATAAACAGCAATATCGTAAATCCCCATAAAGAAGAACCTCCATAGCTGAAGAAAGGCAATGGAATACCGATAACCGGAGTTAATCCCAGCACCATACCGATATTGATAAATAAGTGGAAAAGGAAAATACTGACGACCGAATATCCATAAACTCGCCCAAAGTTGGAAGTCTGCCTTTCGGACAGGAATATCAATCGTAAAATCAAAATAAGGAAAGCCAACAGGACAGCAGCCGAACCGACAAAGCCTTGCTCTTCACCCACCGTACAGAATATAAAGTCAGTATCCTGTTCGGGCACATACTTTAATTTTGTTTGCGTACCATTCAGGAATCCTTTTCCTGTCAATCCACCGGAACCGATGGCAATCTTGGACTGATTCACATTATATCCGGCACCAGTCAAATCTTCTTCCAAACCGAGCACTACTTTGATACGGACTTGCTGGTGAGGTTCGAGCACATTATCAAATACATAATTACTGGAATACAGGAAACCGACAGAACCGATTGTAAACAGGGCAATCAGGAAATAAGTACGTTGCCGCTCACTTAATGCCAAATAAATCAGATAGCCTATCACCACAATACAAAGCGCCCATTGCACCCAAACGAGACTAAAATGTACCCAATATTCGGATATTAAATAAGCAATCAGCAATATAACCAGACTTCCACCAACAATATTGCGGGTAGCAGACCATTTCTTGCGATATACCCACACCATGCCACCGGCAAATAATAAGATCAATAGTAATACGATAAATTCTCCCAGCGGTGTAGGAGTATCGGCGATAAAGACTTCATCAAAACGGATGCCGACCACAAAGTAGATTACCGCACATACGCCCGCAAAAAGCACTACTCCCGGCATTCCTTCACGATAAAGAACCAGGAAAAAAGCAAGATAAACCAATGCAGAGCCTGTCTCCCGCTGACCGATAATCAATAACATCGGGAGAAGAATGATGAATCCCAAGATAAAGGCACACTTTTCTTTCTTGATACTGAATGAATAAGAGTTCATGTATTTGGCCAATGCCAAGGCCGTAGCAAACTTGGCAAACTCGGCGGGTTGCAGGCTCACAGGTCCCATGACGAGCCAGGAGCGCGACCCTTTGGTGTCCGGCGCTATGAAGATAGTAACAATGAGCAAAAGAATCATCCCCACATATATAATGTACGCGAACATATCATACATACGATCTTCCAGCATCAATAGCACAAATCCGAGCCCGAAGGAACAGATAATCCATACAAACTGCTTGCCGGCACGAGTCGAAAAGTCGAGGAAGTCGCGTTCGCCATAATCATAACTGGCTCCGCAGACGCTAAACCATCCACCGACAATCAAGAGCAGGTAAATACAAATCGTTACCCAATCCAGCGTTTTCCACAAACTATCGCTCCTCGTTACCATATAATATCACTCTGTTACTAAATTCTTCCGCTCTCAACTCGTTCTCCGGCGAAAGCTTACCTTTCAAATATTGTTCCATCATCAGTGCGCCGAAAGGAACTCCGTAGGTAGCACCCCATCCGCCGTTCTCTACATAGACGGCAATAGCTATCTTCGGTTTGTTCATCGGCGCGAAACCCATAAATACCGAGTGGTCGTGTCCACGGTTCTGCGCAGTACCCGTCTTTCCACAAGCTTCCAAATCCGGAACCATCACTGACAGCATACGGCAAGTTCCTCCGGTGGCTGCGCCACGCATCCCTTCTACGACTGATTCATAATGTCTTTTCTCAATAGTGGTATAGCGTGGTACACGATAGATGCTATCCAACTGATTGTCTTGGATTTCCTTTACAATATGCGGTGTCACAAAATACCCTCTGTTAGCAATCGTTGCTCCCAGGTTAGCAATCTGAAGAGGAGTAGACAAAATCTCCCCCTGCCCGATAGAGATACTGATTACTGTCAATCCGTTCCAATGGCCGCGATAGGCTTTATCGTAGAACTGCGCATTCGGAATCAAACCCCGTTTCTCTCCCGGCAAATCAACCCCCAGTTTGTAGCCAAATCCCTGCGAAACCATATGGTCTTTCCAGACCGTAATGGCATTTTGCGGTGAACCGTATTTACGGTCGCCAAACATACGGAACAGCCCCCAACAAAAATAGGAATTGCACGATGTGGCAATAGCCGGAATTAATGGTAAAGGAGATCCGTGAGCGTGGCAGCCCACTGTCAATCTTCCGTAATGGAACCCATGTGAGCAAGGGAATGACGGACTTTGTTCGGTTATGATTCCTTCTTGCAGGAATGTCAGTCCTTGCGCTGTCTTGAAAGTAGATCCCGGAGGATACACTCCCATCAGGGCACGATTCAAAAGCGGTTTGGTCATATCACGTTGCAAGGCCAGATGGTTCTTGCCACGCTGGCGGCCAATCATCAAATGCGGGTCATAATTGGGAGAGGATACCAGACAAAGGATTTCTCCGGTCTCCGGTTCGATAGCCACGATACTTCCAATCTTATTCTTCAATAAACGTTCCCCCAGCATCTGTAAGTCAATATCCAGACTCAATGTCAGGTTCTTACCGGGAACGGAAGGACGGTCATATTCACCATCCATATAATGCCCCTGGATACGACCGTGCGCATCGCGAAGCAGAATCTCAATTCCTTTCTCGCCACGAAGGTACTTTTCATACGATTTTTCGACTCCTAACTTGCCGACATAATCCCCACGGATGTAGTATCCTTCTTCATCCGCTTCCATTTCTTTTGCGGAGACTTCTCCGATATCTCCCAAAGCATGGGCGGCAGCATTGTACGAATATTGGCGGATGGTACGCCGTTGGATATAAAAGCCACGAAATTTAAACAGCTTTTCCTGAAAGACACCACATTCTTCCGCCGAAAGTTGCGACATAAACAACTGGTTGGTATAGCGGGAATACCCCGGATTACGGCGACGGTCTTTCATGTCGCTCATAATTTTGAGAAACTGTGCACGGGTGATATTCAACGATTGGCATAAATCGAGTGTGTCCAGATTCTCAATTTCCTTCGGAACGATTGTTATGTCATAGGCCGGCTGGTTGAATACCAGCAGTTTACCGGTCCGGTCATAAATAGCACCACGCGAGGGGTACTGGATCTTATTCAGAAAAGCGTTACTGTCAGCATTCTTCTTGTAGTCATCCGTTGTGATCTGCAATACAAAAAGACGTATCAGATAAATCAAAACAATGGAGATAGCAATGCCTCCGATTACAAATTTGCGCTTCTCTAAGACATAATCTTTTGCCATCGTTACTTTTTAATCCCTTCTATAGCTATGATACAGGTTACAGTCAGAATAGTGCAAAGAAGCACTCGCAGCAATAACAGCCAAATGCTGGTAAATGAGAAGAACTCAATGGAGAGTAATGCCAGGCTGTGCACAAAAACACTTGCAGTGGTATATTTTAAGAAAGGACTGATTCCCATCGTCTTAAAAGAGGGAATAAAGCTATCCGGATTATCACGGGGCGTGAACAGACGAAGTAAAGAGGGACGAAGAAAGGCTAGCAGCACGGTAGCCGCCGCATTCATTCCCGGAGTATCGGAGAATATATCAATGGTCAGCCCGAAGAAAAAAGCCCACAACATCAGCTCATTCCGGGAAGTGCCGGAACTGAATTTCAGAATAAAATAGATATAGAGAAAAGGAGTAGCATAGCCAGCAATATGCACACTATTGAGGATTAACACCTGAAGAAGTACCAAGCCGATAAACCACCCGATTTTATGTATATAAGTAATAATCATTCTTTCATCACCTTGTTTTCAAGTTTCTTCTGTTCTTCCTGGCCTGTCCGGGCTACCACCCGAACGTCACTCAACTTACCGAAATCAGTAGCCAGCTTAATTTTCAACAGGTATGAGAGTCCATCATTAGAGTCGGACATATCATCTACCGTCCCCACCATTATACCTTCGGGAAAGACGGTGGAAAAACCACTGGTAACTACTGTATCTCCCAAATTAAACTCTGCATGACGAGGCAGGTCTTTCAGATAAGCATAGCGCGAATCTCCATGTTCCCACTTCAGGTAACCGAAATAATCACTCCCGACAATCTTGCAACTGATATTCGATTTGCTATTCAATACCGAAATCACCACCGAATAGGAAGGGGATACCTCATAGACAATTCCTACAATTCCATTACCATCCACCACTCCCATTTCAGAGCGAATACCGGAAGAGGAACCTTTATCAAGCGTGATATAATTATCAACCAGATTCAAACTGTTCTTTATCACATGCGCTTTAAACAACTGATAATCCGCCTGAGGCACCTGCCGAATGCTGTTGATTGTCATAGAATCAAGCTGATGCTCTCTCAATGCTTTTTCCAGATTAGTGATCTGTTGTTCGAGCACCATGTTGCGATCCAACAGATCTTCGTTGACTGATTTCAGATGAAAATAAGAGGAAATCCCTCCCGAAACTTCATAAACCGCCCCCACCACCGTATTGGCAGAAGTGAAGAATGCACTCTGCTGATAACGGTTGAACCGAAATAACAAAACAAAACTGGCTACCTCCAATAAGATGAAGAGGAACCAGTAATTGTATTTCAGAAGGAAGTTTAATAAATTCCTCATCCCCGGTTTATCTCATTAAGAAAGAGAAACGGTCTACGTTCTTCAATGCCACCCCTGTACCTTTGGCAACTGCATGCAAAGGATCTTCCGCAATATGGAAAGGAATATTGATCTTATCGGTCAATCTCTTATCCAGTCCACGAAGCAATGCACCACCTCCGGAGAGATAGATACCATTGTGCACAATATCAGCATACAGTTCAGGAGGTGTATTTTCCAATGCACTCAAGATAGCCGTTTCGATCTTTGAAATTGATTTCTCCAAACAGTGAGCTACTTCCTGATAGCATACAGGCACTTCCATCGGAAGAGCTGTGATACGGTTCGGCCCGTGAACGATATAATCTTCCGGAGCATCATCACCCAGTTCGGTTAAAGCAGCGCCTACATTGATTTTGATACGTTCCGCCATACGCTCGCTGACTTTCACATTGTGCTGACGGCTCATATATTCGCGAATATCCTCTGTCAGGTCATCACCGGCTGTACGGATGGAGTTGTTAGAAACGATACCTCCCAAAGAGATAACGGCAATTTCCGTAGAGCCACCACCTATATCGACAATCATGTTTCCTTCCGGAGCTTCTACGTCGATGCCGATACCGATTGCCGCAGCCATCGGTTCGAAAATCAAATAAACATCACGGCCACCGGCATGTTCCGCAGAGTCACGGACAGCACGGAGTTCGACTTCCGTACTTCCCGAAGGAACGCCAATCACCATGCGAAGAGAAGGTGAAAACAAATGGTTGCGAGTATTCACCTGCTTTATCAAACCGCGCATCATCTGCTCGCAAGCATAGAAGTCGGCAATCACTCCGTCTCTCAACGGACGGATAGTACGTATGTTTTCGTGGGTTTTTTCATGCATCAACTTCGCCTTTTCCCCCACGGCAATCATCTTTTCTGTACGGCGATCCAGAGCTACAACCGAAGGCTCATCCACCACGATTTTTCCGTTCGTGATAATGATAGTATTGGCTGTGCCCAAGTCCATTGCTATCTCTTGTGTAAAAGAAAATAATCCCATTTATTAAAGTATTAAGTAATAAGTATTAAGTATTAGATATAAAGTAGGAAGTTAAAACTGCGCTATCCGCAAAGTTAATACTTAATACTTTATACCTAATACTTATTTTTAGTGTTTAAAATGACGGATACCGGTAGTCACCATCGCCATACCATGCTCGTTGCAATAAGCAAAAGATAAATCGTCTTTTACCGAACCTCCCGGTTGGATAACAGCCGTAATACCTTCCTGATCTGCAATTTCCACACAATCGGGGAACGGGAAGAAAGCATCGGAAGCCATAACTGCACCATTCAGGTCGAAACCGAATGATTTGGCTTTTTCAATTGCTTGTTTCAATGCGTCTACACGCGAGGTCTGTCCTACACCGCTTGCAAGAAGTTGCTTATCCTTTGCCAACACGATGGCATTTGACTTGCTGTTCTTCACAATTTTGTTGGCAAACAACATATCTTCCACTTCTTCCGGAGTAGGAGCTTTGTCTGTCACGGTTTTCAGGTCGGCTACCGTTTCAATATTAGTATCTTTATCCTGCACCAATACGCCATTCAGCAAAGCTCGGAATTGTTTCTTAGGCAATTTAGCTTCCTTACGAACGAGGATGATGCGGTTCTTTTTCTGTCCCAGGATTTCGAGTGCATCCACATCATAATCCGGCGCGATAATCACTTCGAAGAAAATCTTGTTGATTTCTTCCGCTGCTTCTTTGTCGATGACACCATTCGTAATCAACACACCGCCGAAAGCAGAAACCGGATCACCGGCCAATGCGTCTTTCCAAGCTTCCAAAACTGTAGCACGGGAAGCTAATCCGCAAGCGTTGTTATGTTTCAGGATTGCGAAAGTGAGGTCATCGAATTCATCGATCAGGTCAACGGCTGCGTTGATGTCGAGAAGATTGTTATAAGAGATTTCTTTCCCGTGAATCTGGTCGAACATTGCTTCCAGATTTCCGTAGAAATAACCTTTCTGATGTGGGTTTTCACCGTAACGAAGTTGCTTCTGGCTATTAACAGAGCAACGGAAGGCAGAACCTTCGCCGGCATCGAAATAGTTGAAAATAGCCGAATCGTAGTGAGAAGAAACGGCAAATGCTTCTTTAGCCATCCAACGGCGTTCTTCAAGTGAAGAAGTAGCGCCGTGCTCCATCAACATATCCAGCAATGGTTTGTATTGAGCTTGAGAAGCTACGATGATTACATCGTTGTAGTTCTTGGCTGCGGCGCGAATCAATGAGATTCCGCCTATATCGATTTTTTCAATAATGTCTGCTTCAGATGCACCGGAAGCTACGGTAGCTTCAAACGGATACAAATCAACAATAACCAGATCTATCTCGGGGATTTCATATTTCTCAATCTGTTGCATATCCTGTTCCAGGCCGCGACGACAAAGAATACCTCCGAAAATTTTCGGATGTAATGTCTTTACTCTACCACCGAGAATAGAAGGATAAGTGGTCAAATCTTCCACTGCCTTGCAAGGATATCCCAATGATTCAATAAACTGACGAGTTCCGCCTGTTGACAAAAACTCTACTCCCTCTTCGTGAAGTTTGGTAATAATTTCATCCAAACCTTCTTTATGGTATACAGATACCAATGCAGTTTTTATTCTTTTAGACTCTGACATTGAATTGCTTATTAAGTATTTGATGTGCAAAGTTACGAAATATTGTTTATCGTACGTAATAAATAAGGTGTGAATTAATAAAAAAAAGCGTTGACTCTCCTCAATGGAAAATCAACGCCTCTTCGCGAACGCTATCTATATTCAAAAACTATTACCATATAGACACTCGTTTTTCTTTAGATACGAACATCGGATCCTGCTCAGTGATTTTGAATGCTTCATACCAATTCTGGATATGAGGAAGAGCACCGTCCACACGCCATTTTCCTAATGAATGAGGATCAAGTTTGGTTAATCGGAGAATTTCTTCCGGACGGATATTTCCTGCCCACACATTAGCATAAGCCAGGAAGAAACGTTGTTCCGGAGTAAATCCATCGACAACTTCCAACGGTGCGGCTTCTGTTGCTTTCTTGAAAGCTTGGAAAGAAACTTGCAAACCTCCGTGGTCGGCAATGTTCTCTCCCAGTGTCAAATTACCGTTTGCGTGTACGCCCGGAGCCACTTCAATGCTGTCAAAGAAGTTCACCATCACCTGTGCACGTTCTTCGAACTTTTTAGCATCTTCTTCTGTCCACCAGTCTTTCAGATTTCCGTCTTTGTCATATTGACGTCCCTGATCGTCAAATCCATGAGTCATCTCATGGCCGATAACCACACCGATTGCACCGTAATTCATAGCATCGTCCGCATTCATATCGAAGAACGGAGGTTGCAGGATAGCTGCCGGGAAACAGATTTCATTAGTAGTCGGGTTATAATAAGCGTTCACTGTTTGAGGAGTCATCAACCATTCATCCTTGTCTACTGGTTTGCCGGCTTTAGCAATCATTTCGTTGTAATCCCACTCGTTGGCACGTTCGATATTTGCCCAGTAAGAATCATTTTTGATCTCCAATGCGGAGTAATCTTTCCATTTATCAGGATAACCGATTTTTACATGGAAAGTTGCCAGTTTCTCCAATGCTTTTTCCTTGGTAGGTTCACTCATCCATTCCAAACCTTTGATACGTTCTCCCAAAGAAGTTTGCAGGTTCTTCACCAGTGTAACCATACGTTCTTTGGCTGCAGCCGGGAAGTACTTCTCTACGTACATCTGTCCTACCACTTCGCCAAGTACACCATCTACGGTGCTCACGGAACGTTTCCAGCGAGGTTGCATTTCTTTCTTACCAGACATTGTTCTGCTGTAGAAGTCGAAGTTTTGTGCTTCAAATGCATCGCTTAGATAAGAAGCGGCAGCATCTATCAATCCCCATTGGAGATACAGTTTCTGATCGTCCAGTGATACGGTGTTTATCACATCGGCTACTTCCTTCATGGCAGCAGGCTGACCTATATTCACTTCTTTCAAATCTTTCAAACCGGAAACGGTGAAATAAGTATCCCAGTCAAAAGTAGGGAAGTTCTTTTTCAGCGTTGCCATGTCCATCTTGTTATAATTAGCATGAGGATCACGCAATTCCACTTGTGAACGAGCGGCTTTCGCCAGACGAGTTTCGATGTTCATCACTGCTTTCACAGCTTTCTGTGCAGTAGCCTCATCATAACCTGCCAACTGGAACATTTTGGCGATATGTTCCTGATATTTATTACGGATATTTTTAGTCTGCTCGTCATTCTCCAGATAATAGTCACGTTGTCCCATTCCGATACCACCTTGATAAGTCTGTACGATATTCATGGAACTGTTCATATCATCCGCACTTACGAACATGGTGAAGTAAGGACGGATCCCTTTCTTCTGGCTCTCTGCGATATATGCATAGATTTCTCCTTTATCCTTGAGAGCGTCAATGGCTGCCAGTTCGGCTTTGATCGGAGCTACACCTTCCTGATTCAACTTCACGCTATCCATTGCGATATTATAAAGATCGCCTACTTTCTGGGCAGCACTACCCGGTGCGTTATCTTTCTTCGCTGCCAATTCGGCAATCAATGCTTTCAGTTGTTCACGACTGTTTTCGCGCAACATATCGAATGTACCGAAACGTGAATACTCGTCTGTCAGCGGATGATCTTTCACCCAACCTCCACAGGCATATTGATAAAAACTTGTACCCGGCATAGCCGTGGTATCCAGATTAGCAAGGTCGATACCGGACGTCAGCACGGCCTCTTTCTTACTGTTACATCCTGTTGTCATAAGGCATACGGCAAGAATTGGTAAATACTTGGTTACTTTCATATTGTATAAATAATTAAATAGTCTCTCTAATCAACAATCATCCTACCCGCAGTCCGGCACCGAGGAAGAAGGTGACCGACACCGAGGAACACCTCGTTCCTCACCGAGAAACACCTGTTTCGACACCGAGGAACAGATACCCGCCAGGAATACCTTCTACCGAGGTATAGTGTTTCTCTTACATAGTGCCCGGAAGTATGCGTTTTGTTCTAGTTTTTCACTTCTTCCAATTCCATCGAAACCCGCTCCCACTCTTCAACGATTGTATCCAACTGCTGTTTCAGTTTCTGATGCCGTTCATAGAGCTGCATATCCGAAGCTCCTTCGGGAGTTGCCATCTTCGCTTCTACGATAGCAATCGCGGATTCAGTTTCCTCTATCGAGGCTTCACAGTCCGCCACTTGACGTTCGAGTTTCTTAATCTTCTTATTAAGTTCTTTTTGGGCTTCGTAAGAGAGCTTATTCTCCGAAGGCTGACCGGTTTCAGGTTCATTGCCCTTAGCTGAAGCCGTGGGAGAAGCCGACAGCCCCGCTCCTTTCTGAAGCTCGTTCAAGCTATCTATCTTTTTCTTTTGCAAGAATTCATAGATACCTCCAAGATGTTCTTTTACAAGTCCGCCACCGAACTCATATACTTTAGTCGCAAGTCCATCCAGAAAATCACGGTCGTGGCTGACAAGAATCACTGTTCCGTCAAATTCGCGGATAGCTTCCTTCAAAACATCTTTCGAACGCATATCCAAATGGTTGGTCGGTTCGTCCAGAATCAGGAGGTTTACGGGCTCCAGCAGAAGTTTAATCATCGCCAATCGCGTACGCTCTCCACCGGAAAGTACTTTCACTTTTTTGTCCGAAGCTTCGCCTCCAAACATGAAAGCTCCCAGTATATCACGTATCTTCAGACGGATATCTCCTGTCGCTACCCGGTCAATCGTATCGAATACAGTCAGGTTCTCATCCAACATTTGTGCCTGGTTCTGCGCAAAATAACCGATTTGCACATTATGTCCGATCGTTAGTTTGCCTTCGAAATCGATCTCATCCATGATACATTTCACCAATGTAGACTTACCCTCTCCGTTCTTCCCGACGAAAGCAACTTTCTCTCCCCTGTTGATAGTCAGATTGACATCATGGAAAACGACATGGCTGCCATACGCTTTGCGCACATCTTCGCAAATCACGGGATAGTTTCCGCTACGACTGGCTGGAGGGAATTTTAAACGCAAGGCGGAATTATCTTCTTCGTCCACTTCGATGCGGTCTATCTTTTCCAGTTGCTTGATACGGCTTTGTACCTGTACGGCCTTCGTCGCTTTATAACGGAAGCGTTCGATGAAGTCTTCCGTATCCTGTATTTGTTTCTGCTGATTTTCGTAAGCACGGAGCTGTTGTTCACGATGTTCTTTACGCAGGACTACAAATTCATCGTATTTCACTTTGTAGTCGTAAATCTGACCGCAAGTGATTTCGATGGTACGGGTCGTTACGTTATTCAGGAAAGCACGGTCGTGGCTGACCAGCACCACTGCATTGGCACGTGTAGACAAAAAGTTTTCCAGCCACTGGATACTTTCAATATCGAGGTGGTTGGTCGGCTCATCGAGCAGAAGTACGTCCGGGCGACGTAAAAGCAATTTTGCCAGCTCGATACGCATACGCCATCCACCGGAGAATTCCGAGGTAGGGCGTTCAAAATCTTCCCGACTGAATCCCAGTCCGAGAAGTGTCCGTTCGATTTCCGCCTGAAAGTTCGTACCGCCCATCATCAGGAACCGGTCGTTTTCATGCGTGAAACGGTCTATCAACTGATGATATTCTTCCGAATCATAGTCTGTCCGTTCGGCCAATTCCTGATTCATCCGTTCCAACTTCGCCTGAAGCTCAAATATATGTTCGAATGCCAGTTCTGCCTCTCCCATCACCGTCCGGTTGTCGGAAAGAATCATGACCTGTGGCAAATATCCTATAGTTACATCTTTCGGAGTAGCTACCACTCCGCGTGTCGGTGACTGCAAACCTGCCAATATCTTCAGCATGGTTGATTTGCCGGCACCATTTTTGCCGACCAACGCAATGCGGTCTTTCTTATTAATTACATAGCTGACGTCCTCAAAAAGCGGCGTCGCATTAAACTCTACTGATAATCCTTCTACTGAAATCACTTCTGCTTCTGATTTATAACATTTTGGACTGCAAAGATACTGAATATTTATTAGATACAGCTTAGTATGATACGTTATGAAAAACAAAAAAGCAGTCATTCTTATGAATGACTGCCCTCTATCTTTACCAATAACTCTTCGTTTAGAACAACTTGGCAGGATATTCACCAGCATCTACCAATGCCTGAATCTTATCTACTACGCTCTGACGGTCTTCCGGATAAGTAACACCAAACCATTTGCTGGTAGTATCCAGTACTTCAACAGTGGCAGTTCCGTCATTAATCAATTTATCTACCATCAATGGGATGAAGAATTCGCTCTTCAGGTTTTCCATATTCTTCGGATCGCTAAGGAAAGTCTTGAAAAATTCCTGACTGTAAGCGAAGTAATCAGGAGTGAAACCCCAGAAATTCATACTTACCGGAGTCGTATCGGGAGTAGCCGTCCATTCGCCATCATCACCGATATATTTCACTTCACCGTCCAGACGTTGAATCTTCGTACGTTCTACTACAGACGTCAACAATCCTTTAGCATCTGTACTACAGATACCACGAGATACCGTACCGCTTTCGCTCAATGTATTTCCTACACGGAAACCTACCATTGAATAAACGTTCTTTGAATTTTCAGGAAGAGCAGAAAGGAATTTACCCATTACCTGGAAAGAATCGCGACCATAGAAGTCATCGCAGTTGATAACTGCAAACGGTTCTTTAATCACATCAGCGCCCATCATTACTGCATGGTTAGTACCCCAAGGTTTGGTACGGTCTGCCGGGCAAGTAAAGCCTTCCGGAAGATCGTCGATTGATTGAAATACCAGTTCGCAAGGAATGTGACCTTCGTATTTGGAAATAATTTTATCACGGAAATCTTGTTCAAAATCTTTGCGGATTACAAATACAAGCTTACCAAATCCGGCATTGATAGCATCATAGATTGAGTAATCCATAATAGTTTCGCCATTAGGACCTAGTCCGTCTAATTGCTTCAAGCCTCCATAACGGCTACCCATACCGGCTGCCAATAAGAATAAAGTTGGTTTCATAAATTGTGTAATATTAAAAGGTTAGTGATGTCAACGGCATCAGATTTCGTTGCAAAATTACAAAAATAGTTGAATCCAACAGGACAAATATCAATCATTATTTACCAAAATCGTACAAAAATCATTCATTAGAAGGGATAACCGATAGCAAAATGTATTCCCAGATTTTTCATAAAGGCTCCTGTGACATTGTAATATCCGCTTCGTTCTGTATCGTAAGGTAGATGCAAAGGGATACCGAAATCAAGACGGAACACAAGAATATCCATATCATAACGAATACCGACACCAGTACCCAAGGCGATTTGTTTCGGGAAAGTTTTCAGTTCGAGCTGTGAGTCCGGACGAGCCTCATCTTTACGCATCAACCAGACATTTCCTGCATCCAGGAAAGTAGCACCCCAAATACTCTTAAAGATACGGAAACGATATTCTACATTTGCCTCAAAACGGAAAGTACCCGTCTGGTCGAGGTAAGAATAGCGGCTTTCTGCGGGATGGTATCCACCCGGTCCGATGCTACGTACTGTGAAAGCACGGATACTGTTGGCACCACCCACATAGAATTGTTCGCTGTAAGGGGCAATCGTTGCATTACCGTAGGCAAAGAGAGCGCCCAAGGCTACACGAGAAGCAATCTTATTGTTCTTGTCCATATTCCACAAGTGGCGGAATTCCGTATTCAGTTTCACAAACTGCGCGAAAGGGACGTTCAGCAAACGTTTGTCCTCTTTGCTGAAAGACTGACCGAAAGCACGGTAAATCACCGAGGTCAGGTTTCCGGCAGAAGTGACGGTAGACTGCCACCAGATCGGATTCTTTACACCACGTGTGGAAGCATTATCATAAGTATATGTATACTCCATTGCAGGAATAAACTGGTCTTTCAAACTGATATATAATGCAGGATTGGCATCGGCTATTTCCTTGAACTCTTCCGATTGGTGTTGCAGAACGTTGAATGTCAGTTTGAAAGGAGTGATACTATGCCGGCTTGTACGTGTCGGTTGGAAATCGTAGGTAGCATTTCCACCGAATGACAACAGTTTATAATATCTGGCACGGTTCAGCTGGTCGATGTATAAACGGAATGTAGTGGTAGCCGGAAAGTCAAACTCTCTTTTCCCCCAATGTGGGAAAACCACACGCGGGAAAGTCAGAGAGGTAGAAACTCCCATCTCCCAGCTGTTCATCAGAGAACTTTTTTCTCCTCCACCGGTTTGCCATTCATAAGAGCCTTTCAGCTTCACATTCCAGCTTTCACCACCTCCGAATACATTGTTCCGGGTGACACCGAATGATGCCCCGGGACCGGTTTGGTCGTTACTTTTGGTTACAACATTTAATTCCAGCTCGGCATCCAGCGGCTTGGCAAACGTGGCCTGCATAGTTACGTTCAGCGTATCACAAACGGCTGTCGTATCTTTCGGGGCATATTGCAAATCCAGATAACTGAAGATCCCCAACTGGCTAAGTTTCTCCTGCACTTGTTCCTGTCGATACTGACTGTAAAGACGGGTACGATTGGAAGCCCGCATCTGTGCGTTCCGCACAAACTGTTGATAGTTCAACCAACGATAAAGCATATTCGGACGTACCTGCAATTTCTTATAATAATGAATATTCAAATTCTTATACATCATGCTGTCATTGGGCGTCTCACCATTCTTACCAAACAGATAAACAGAAGCATCCCCTACATAGTAAGGACGTTGTGCCGCAGCGGGTAATCCCGGAACGGGAATCAGACGAAGACTGATATGTCCACCGGGAACCAACGTCGTATCTGCCTGATAAGTCATATAATCGGGACGGAAATAAAAATATCCCCGGTTACGCAACAGCGTGCTGATACGAGTACGTTCTGCATCCAGATCGACCACGTTAAACTGCTCGCCGGGACTTATATAAGACATTCGACGTCCCCGTTCCATAATGCGCAAAGTTTGGGGAGTGAAACGCTGATAATAAACTGTATCTATAAAATAAGGATTCTTCATGTCTACCGTATAAAGAATACTTGCTTTCAGGCTATCTTTCTTATCAACCAATGTTTCATAAGTCACTTTCCCATTGAAGTAACCATAATCGCGGAGTAAGTTTGTAGCCACCTTGATGCGGACCTCCGGATTAACAGTAGAAATAAATACCGGAGGGTTGGCAGCCAGTCGGTTGAACATCCACTTTCCAAATCCTTTTTTATATTTCACAAAGTCATTGTACATCCACATCTTAAAAGGAATAGGCAGAAGTCCTCCCAACATCTTCGTACTGGGAGTTTTATCAAGAGCCGCATCAATCTCTGTCAGGGCCGTCCCCCCTACCGGTGTTGTCGACTTATTTTGTATGACAGTTTTTCCTCCTGTATAAAGTACCTCCCCTTCGGGCAGATGCTTTGTCACCGAACAACCCGAAAGCAAAATGATGCCAATCAGACAACTTGCTAATATGTTATTATATATACCTTTCATGTTTACTTCTTTTTCTTAAAGATGAACAGTTCGCTGAGTTTATCCAGCTTCTTGCGAAGCACCAGACCGACTCCGGTTTCCGTAATCTCGCCTTCGAGTACACTCTCGTAGTTTTTATCGTAGAACAAACGGACATAACGGGTTCCGGTTCTATCCAGACGATATTCCAGAGAGATGTTATCGATGAAAGATTCCGCGTCATTCGTCGCATTCTCACCCGTAGAAACTTTACCTCCGATTACAATCTGGAAACGGTTATTGAAGAGACGTTGTGAATAACGGAAACTGTAATCCGTACGCTTACCACCCGTATCCGACAAATCGTGATCTTCGATACCGACAGAAACACTGGCATTTTTCAGGTTCCCCATCAATGAGTTGATTTGGCTACTTAATACGGAGTTCAATGCAGAACCCATATTCAGTTTACCCAGTCCACCACCTCCACCGCCAATCGGTCCGGTACCAAGGTAGGTTTTCATAACCATGATATATAAAGCCTGTTTACCTCTTTCTTCCGCTCCCATAGCCGTCAATTCATTTTGTATGGTTGCGTCTTCGGGGGCAGATACGTCAAAGGCGAAAGAAAGATTATCCAGTCGGTTCTTGACGACGATGGACACATCGAAATTAACCATACGTGTTCCGCCATTCTCTCCTTCGGAGACAGAAGCACGGATACGGTCGGTTGCTTTGAAGTTCAGCATCGGGTCCATAGGATTTCCCGTCCATTCCACATAGCTGCCGTTGTCGATAGCAAATTCTTTGGCAGCGATGACAGGCAAAGCATATTTCATCAAGCCACCACTCAACGTATAGCGTCCGGTCAATGTCAGATCACCTTGCGGAGTGTATTTCATAGAAAGGTCACCTCCTCCCTCCAGCTCAACACGATTGTCATTGCTTGCGTCCAAATCTACTTTCAAACGAACGGACGGGTCGATGTGTACCATCATCACCATATCCAGCCCGCCTAAAGAAACGGTCGGCACTTCTTGCTGAACAACCGTAGTGGTGTCACTAAATGAAGTAAAGGTTACCAAACTTCCCAAACGGTCCTGTACAGTCAACGGTGAATCGGTCAATATATAAGAAACATCTGTATTGCCCAACAAACTCATGTTTCCACGCATATTCAATCCGTCTAACGGACCTTTCACCGTTGCCCGAAAATCAGCATATACTTTTCCGTAGACCAGACTTTCGCGGGTGCGTTTAGCATCCAGAAGCGTATAGTTCTGCGCCAGCAGATTCAAATTTGCCATCGGCCGGGACATATCTCTGAAATCAACAGATCCGTCAATCGTAAATGGATTCTTTCCTGTTGTATAAATAGCGAATTTATCAAATTCCAAACGATTATTCTTTATCTGTACCGGGCGGTTGTCGAACCGGAAGTTAGCACCATACTGTCGGGAAAGGACCGAAACACTATCCAATATCAGTTCACCATTAATCAAAGGCTGTTCGGTGCTACCGGTAATGTTCAGATTACCATCCATATCACCGGCCAGTGCAGCCATTTTGTCGGGAATGAATACGTTAGCTACACGGAGCGGAAAGTGCTCCAGAGTGGCATTTACTTCCAGGCTATCTTTTCCTGTCCGGGTTGGGACTAGCTTGCCATCCGCCACTATCACTTCCACCTTGTCATGATTCAGATAAGCGTTAAGATATTGTTTCCCTTGTTCACCCGGCAACCAAGTAGCTCCTAATGTTACATCACCAATCCGTTGACGTTCATAAGTCAGTTCGTCAATAGATGATTCAACCGAGAGTTGAAGATCTTTTTCAGTCTGCACGTAATGTGCTTCCGCAGAGAATAAACCGGTTATTTCCGGGAAATAAGGCAGTACTTTGCTCAATTCGGCTAAACTGATTCTTCGGATTTCTACATCAATATTCTGTAAAGAAACAGTATCACCCCGCACCGAATGTACACGGAATCCCATTCCTTCATCATCCCACATATCTACATTAGCGTATACACGCATATTCTTATGCACATAAATCCAGTTGTGATTCTCATTAAAATGAAATTTTTGGAAGGCAATAATCGGTTCTTCCGGGATTAATGTGAAAGCTAATCCATCGCCTTTTCCTTGCCCTTCAAACAAAGGACGCGCATTGACACCGAGCAGTACGCCCGTTTCTCCTTTTCCATTCTTAAAGTCTACCAGCAGTTCCGCATCCCGGTCACGAATCTCTCCTGTCAGTGTAGTAGAGAAAGAGAATTGCGGATTCTTCGGTCCGTTAATAACACCGGCACGCAATTTCATGAGTGTAGTATCTTGTTTGACAGTAAAGAAAATCGTGTCTAGTTGCAAGGTGTCTACTTTCAAAGCATGAATAGCGGCTTTTCCATTAATTCCCCAATTAGGAGCTGTTCCGAATTTCACAGAAGCATCATGGTAACCTATCTTTTTAGTAGCCAGAAAATATGACAAAGGGTTTTCTTGTCCTGCAGAGAAAGAGAAAACGGCTGTCGGTAACGCCTTACGCAATTCAGCGTGATTCAATGCTTTCTCCTCAATCTGCTTCATCAATACATCCACAAAGTGAGTAGATTGGCGAATTAAAGGATTAACACCGGAACGTGCGCTCAAATCAAGTTTCATATCTCCGGAGACGAAATGTGCCGAAACTAAATCCCGACGAGCTTCGGCAAGTAAATTAAAAGTAAGCGGGCGCTTCATTGGCTGCGGCATGACTCCTAATTCATGTAAATCCAGTTGAGTAACATCAACCGTTATCTTACCATCAGGATAACTGTGTGCCAAATTATATTCCGCATCGGTTGTCATTTTCAATAAAGCATTGTCACTTGTCAGATGTGCGGTGACCAGTGCGCCTTTAAGGTCTCCTGTCAAATTAAGATTGGAGAGATGATATTTTGCATAATGAAGCTGATCTAATGAAAGATTCAGTTTGGCAAAAGAATGATAGGACATAATATCCAGTCCACGACCATTAGCCGCAGCCGAAAGAGAAAGTTCATAGATAGAGTCTTTCGGGAGGAAATTATGGAGTTGCAAATTGTCTATCTTCAGATCGGCTTTGTAAACTTCGGTAGATGTATTTAATGCAGCATTCACGTCCATAGCTCCTTTTCCTTCTTTCAAACGGAGGTCTGCTTTATATTCAGGGCCTTTGATGTCGACTTTTGCCACCAGACTCATGCTGTCAGGAACCACAATCGTACCATTGGGAGCTTCTCCTGACAAAGCGGTCAGGAAGTTTAAATTCTGAGTAGTCATTTTCAGACCAATGGTTCCGGTACGCGTCAGACTGTCGGCCAGGTTTTCTATCATACCGCCGCCCTCTAAAGCAAAAGCACCCGGCAAGTCTACCGTAAAACGGGAAATCTGCATCTGTTTCAAGTTACCGTCCGTACCGGCACGAATGACAAGCGGACGAAATGGATAGGCTTCTTTAAAACTATCAGGCAGTCCCCCTGCAAATAACAGAACATCTTCTTTGCCGATATAGGCATTGAGGTTAGCGGACAAACGACCTGTAGTCGGGATGTTGACTAGTTCCCAATAGGTATGGGCTGATAAATCTATTTCAGAATGAGGAGTTTTTAGTTTTAAACCAGGAACACTTATGATTGAATCGTTGGAATATGCTCTACCTGTCAGTGAAATAACACTTAGCCCGGAACGTTCATTCATTGTAAACTCACGAATGACCGCATTCATATCCCTGCCCTTATACAGCAGGGAATCCAAAGCGATGCGAACATCACGAACGGCAATATGGGAAGCATCAAACCCCTCTATTGGTTGCGCAGTTCCTGTATCATAACTGGCGGAAGTTCCCGACAGCAGGAACTTCTTCAAGCCATAAAACTGATTTTTCAAATCAGCCTGTGCATCATCAATAGCAGCCTCCCCGATATGAGCTGCCATCCGCATGGAATCAGCAGGAAGTTGCATACTGAATGATACATTCTTTAATTTCAACTGATGAAGATCCACTTTCCAATTTACAGGAGCAGAGTCTGTAGTATCTTTAGGAGTGGTTGTGGTATCATTCATCAACAACTCCACATGGGTATCAGACAGTTCGGCCTGATTGATAACGGCTACTTCATTGGACAAGTCAACACCATGGCTTTGCAGGAAGAAACGTCCTAAAACGCCTTTAATCTTCATCCCTTCCATCAAATTGGCAGAATTAACAGCTACCTGGCTCAAAGTGACTTCATCCACTTCGACTTTTCCTTTTATTAACGGCCATGCCTGCACACGGACATTCAGGCTTTCCAAAGACAAAAGAGTATCCGGCTGTTGAATGACCTCTACGCCACGAACCAACAGATTAAGTGGGAAACGAAGGTCTATCCGCTCCACCTGAATCTGCATACCGGTTGCCTTAGAGGCATATGCAGTAACCTCCCGGCGCAAAAGATTCTGAACGGGAGGAACATAAAGCAATACCATTAGTATTACAAAGAGTATTATAGGAGTAAGCAGTATCCAGCTTACCCAGCGTATCCATTTTCGTTTCATGTAAAATGTGTCAGTGTAAATAAGGTGACACAAAGTAAACAAATTATTTTGAAAAAAGGTTTGGCTAATAGTAAGAAAGATACAGATACTAGTCAAGGAGTAGAAGAAAAAGGCTTATTAGGTATTTTTCATCACCATCAAATAGCAATCTGCCTCACTTATTATTTTACGGACAGCCTCTAATATACTAAGCGTTGTTTCTTCTATTTTCTTCGAGAATTCTTCTCCACGACAAGCTTCCAGCCACTTTAATGGAGGTATGGTTTCATCCGCTCCAATCATTGTAAAGAGAGGGAGGAGCTTATGCGCCATAGCTGCTATCCCGTCCACCTCTTTATTATTCAACGCTTGTTGCATCCGCGCAGCATTCTTACCTGTTTCTTCAATAAAAGTCTGAACAATGGAGTATGCCGCTTCCGGATCGTCTTCAGAATAAGCAGTAAGTGCAGAGAAGTTTATTCCGGCTGTTTCCATATCTTCTGTGATATGCGCTTCATCAGCCGAGAGTTGCCCTTCATTTACCGTCATCAATAATTCTTTTACTGTAAACGGTTTATGCAGACAACCGGCAAAGCCATGTTCATGTAAAGCAATCTTATCCATTTCGCTACGAGCGGTCACAGCAATGACGGGGATTGTTTTTGCTTGTGGTATATTAGAAGCCCGCAATAGTTTTACCAAATCAAAACCGTTGATGGCAGGCATTTGTATATCTGTCAGCAATACATCGAAGACAGAAGAACGAAGCTGTTCAATCAGTTGCTCCAGCTGTTCACAACATACCGCATCGATACCATGTTGCTTCAACATGGCAGCAGTCAGATTCAGCTGAATCTTATCGTCATCAATCAAAAGAACACGAATGACTTTCATCGGAGGAATCGTACTCAGTTCTTCTGTTATATCCTCATTTTTATTTTCGGAAGATTCACTTTCCGCAATGGATTTACCTACCGGATAAAGAGGCAGAGTGACAGTAAAACAGCTCCCTTTTCCTAATGTGCTTTGCACGTCAATGGTTCCTTCAAGCAAGGTTACCAATTTCTTCACAATAGAGAGTCCGAGTCCGAAACCTTCTTCCCCCTGCGCACCGGAAAGACGTGTAAACTCCTGAAAGATACGTTCACGATCTTCTGATGCCATTCCTTTTCCTGTATCGGCGATGGCGATGGTTAACTTAGAAGAATCATAACTGGCTGTCAGGCTAATTTCTCCTTTTTGAGTAAATTTTACGGCATTGGACAAAAGGTTGTTCACAATTTGCCGGAGTCGCAAAGGATCACTGATGTATCTTCCGTTCAGTTCCGGGACAACGTGACATTGCAAGGCCAAACCTTTGGTAGCGGTCAAAGGTTCGAAACTGACATAAATTTCGTCGAATAGCTGGGAAGGGTTAAAGGTTACACGATTCACTTCCGCTTTATTGAGATCGAGTCGATGGAAATCGAGCAAGTCACTGACCAGCTTCAACAAATGTTCCGAAGAACTCTTCATATTGTCGAGGTAGAACCGTTGCCGCTCATCTTTTGTCAGCCGGGACAGAAGTTCGGTATATCCCATGATTGAACCCAGCGGAGCTTTAAAGTCGTGGGTAATGGCCAGCATTAATTTCTCACGGGCAACAAGCAAATCTTCCGCCCGTTTATTCGCCACCTCCAATTGCTGACGATAGCGGTTGCTGCGAGAGATATCCCGCATAATCAATATCAGGAAAAAAGCCGATAATAGTACGGCACCAGATGCGATACCACCAATGATACGTGCCGACCGCATTCTCACCTCCTGCTGAAGTTCGGCATCCTGACGGGCACGCAGGGTCATTTCTTCCTCATATTGTTTAATCAGACTATCCATTCGTGCCGTCAACTGCGTATTCATCCGCTGGTACTTTGTACTGGTGCGCCGGATTGTTTTCTTCCGTTGCAACCGTTTTTCTTCGGTAGCCATGCGGATTTTCTGCTGAAGAGAATCTTTAGAGGTAGTCGGTTGGAGAATGGTATCAGTGGCTACTTCCAAAGATGTATTAACTAATACGGCACTGTCTTGTTTAGAAGGGGAAAACACTTCTGCAAGTCGTTTGAAGAATCCCTTCTTTTTGGGAGTAGTTATTAACGAGTCACGCTTGGTGATGACCCGATGTTGTACCCGTTGTTGGGTAATCACAGAATCTTGTTCGGAAATGATTTCTTCAATCTCCGAAGCTGAGAGAAGACTGTCGTTTGCTTCACTTAACACCCGCAACATCTGAATCGTGTTTTGATCTTTCTCGTGAAGAAGGGTCAACAGACTATCTGTTCTTAAATTCTGTTGATCGTCGGCTGCCGACAATGCTTCCATCTCACGATGTACAAACACCAGCGAGAAAAGGAGGATCGCCAGTAACAAAGTGTAACCGACGGTTATTTTCAACTTTGTAAAACGGAAGGAAGCCATTGGGGTAGAGTTTTAAGTATTAAGTTTTAAATATTAAGTATTAGGTTTTGGGATGGGGTTCGGGGAGTTTCGTCATATAGTGGAAACGCCACCAGAGCATCAGTCCCGCACTCGTCAAACCAAAAGGAAATGCCATCCAGACACCTACTACACCCCATCCCATTACAAAGCCGCAGAAATAACCTACGGGAAGCGAAATAATGAAATAGGCGATAAAGGCGATAACCATCATCAGTTTTACATCTGAAATTCCACGCAAAGCATTGGCGAAAGTAATTTGTAATCCGTCGCCAAACTGATAGACAAGGAAAGGGAAGATTAGAGATGTCACCATAGCAGCCACTTCCAGACTGTCGGTAAACCAGCTTCCCAAGTAATTCCGGCAAAGAAAAACAATCAGGGAAAGCACGACACCCAATGTCATCATCAGATGAAAACCGGCATAGGCCGAACGGCGTACATTGACAATGTCATTCTGACCATTGAAATTGCTGACACGAACAGCAACAGCAGCCCCCATACCGTAATACATCATAAATGTAAACTGCGAAATAGCCAACATCACCTGATGAGAAGCCAAAGCAATAGTCCCCAGCCAACCGATCATGATAGCGCTCAAACTAAAGGAGGCTGTCTCCATTCCCATCTGGAAAGCAACCGGCCATCCGAGTCCATTCAAGCGTCCAAATACGGCGCGTGACCATCCCAAACGGAAAAAGCCAATCTTATAACGGACAAAACGCGGGCTACGCACAAAAATGATTATAAACACAATCACCATCACAATACGTGAGAATAGCGTACTGATACCTGCTCCCAACAAACCTAATTCGGGCAATCCGAGTTTACCGTAAATCAGAATATAATTTCCTATGATATTCAAGACATTTCCTCCAAGCAATATCCACATGGCGGTTTTGGTATCCGTAATTCCGTCTGTAAACTGCTTGAATCCGTTGAAAAGCATGACAAACACTAATGAAGCAAGCAAAACCAGGTAATACGGTTTAATCAAAGGAATCAATTCTTCCGGCTGTCCGAGACGCTCTATATTCAAATAAAGAATAGTCATACATATAGTCAACAGCAACGCAACCATCAGGTTTGCCAGCAAACTGTTGCGCAATGCCTGTCCGGCAGGAGCATACTGACGAGTCCCATACAGACCTCCTACAATGGGAGTCAGTCCATACGAAAACCCTGTACTGAAAATAATCGCCAGATTAAACACATTATTTACGAAGGAAGCCGCTCCCAACTCAATCGTACTATGATGCCCGATCATTAATGTATCAGCAAATCCGAGAACAATCACTCCTATTTGACCGATCACAATCGGTAGTCCGAGAAAAATAAGTGCTTTGTAATGGTCCTTGTATATATCAAATAGTCTCTTCATCATCTTTGTCTTATAAATAGGACTTTTTAGGCACGGATTACGCGGATTTCACGGTTTTTAGAAATATGATTGCATAAAACAACAGCGTAATCCGTGCCAAATTTAAAATCCTCATTTACTTTTATAGTAAAGCACAACCCCGTTCTCCTTCCGGAAAGCCGATTGGGCTACTTTCTGCAATTGTTTCGCTGTGACAGAACGATAACGTTCTACTTCTTTTTCCATGTCCTCCGCCCGGCCAAGCAGTTCGAACCAAGCCAGATTGGTTGCCACATTCAAATAATTAATGTTGCCGAATATTTGGGTGGACTCAAATTTGTTCTTCACTTTTTCCAGCTCCTCTTCATCAACCAATTCTTGCTGCAACAGTTCCAGTTCTTCCCTTACTGCCGCTTCCGCCTGTTCCAAAGTGACACCAGCCGAAGGTTTTCCACTAATATGGAATAACCCTGCATCTACACTGCCAGAAATATAGGCATCTATGCTCGAGAATAATTGTTTCTGTTGTACCAAACGCTGGTTCAACCGGCTGGAACGTCCGTTGCTCAACACATCCGACAAAATATCAAATGCATAATAATCCGGATGCCGATGGTCGGACATGTGATAGGCCATAAACAAAGCATCGAGAGGAACATTTCTCTCTACCGTCAACCGCCGTTCTTCTGTCTGTTCCTGTTCTTGTGGCAGGTTCCGCAAAGGAACTTCCCGACGAGGAATAGAAGCGAACCATTTTTCCGTCAAAGCAACTGCCTCTTCGAAAGAAATATTGCCGGTCACGGCCAATATCGCATTATTAGGAGCATAAAAACGGAAAAAGAATGCTTTTACTTCTTCCAGCGTAGCATTGGCAATATGCGACAACTCTTTTCCGATCGTAGGCCATTGATAAGGATGCGTCTGATAGGCCAGAGGGCGCAAAAGATGTCCGACATCTCCATAAGGCTGGTTCAAACAACGCTGCTTGAACTCTTCCATTACCACTCCTCGCTGTACCTCCAGGCTCCGTTCGCTAAAGTCAAGACTCAACATCCGGTCGGATTCCAGCCAAAAGCCGGTTTCTACGTTCTGACGAGGTACAGTGAGGTAGTAATTGGTTATATCATTATTCGTCCAGGCATTATTCTCTCCACCCGCCAATTGAAGCGGCATGTCATAATCGGGAATATTCACCGACCCTCCGAACATCAGGTGTTCGAACAGATGGGCAAAGCCGGTATGCTCGGGATCTTCGTCGCGAGCTCCCACATTATATAATATATTAAGGGCAACCATCTGCGTACTTTCGTCCTGCGAATGTACCAGACGTAACCCATTATCAAGAATATGCCTGTTGATTTTCATACGATTCAGTCAAGTATTGTCACCTTTGTTATCTTTACATCTTCTTCAGGACGGTCGCTTCGGTCTGTTTTCACCTGCTGGATCTTATCCACAATGTCCATTCCTTTCACCACTTCGCCAAACACGGTATATTCGCCATCCAAATGCGGAGTACCGCCTACCGTCGTGTATGCTTCAATCTGTTCCGGAGTGAAATGGAATTCCGGTTCTTTGGCAGCCATCTCCTGTGCTTGCGCAAACAGTTTTTCCTGCAAATCATAAAGACCGTTTTCATCGTTTGCTTTCCGCATCTTATAGATTTCTTTCATGTGTTTCTGTGCCAGTGTATTGAAAATAACATTAATCTTATTCTCATTCATCTGGCTTTCCATACCCAGCAAAGTAGAGTCGTTATACACTTTACCTGTCACGATATAGAACTGACAACCGGAAGATTCCTTCTTCGGGTTCACATTATCTCCCTGACGGGCAGCGGACAGGGCACCTTTCTTATGGAAATATTTAGGATATACAAATTCAGCGGGAACGGTATAACCTACGTCTCCGGCACCCAACATTTTTCCTTTCGGCGCATTCTTTGAGTCCGGATCACCGGCCTGAATCATAAAATCTTTGATGACACGATGAAACAGTGTACCTTCATAAACCCCGTCCTTCACCAGTTTGATAAAATTATCACGATGTTTCGGTGTCTCATTATATAGTTTCACCTCGATGTCTCCTAAAGTTGTTTCAATCTTTACTAACGTTTCTTTATCCATGTCTCCTCCTTTTTTTGTTCCGGTTTTGCAGGCAATAAGTCCGCAAAACGATATGGTTAATATTATCAATAGAATCTTTTTCATAACACTTTTATTTAATTTAAGTTTGCAAATATACCACTTTCGCCTAAATCCTCTTACCTTTGTGACTTAAAAGAATCAAAACCTGACATGATGAGCTCCATATTGATCGTTGAAGATGATATCACTTTTGGAATGATGCTAAAAACCTGGTTAGGAAAAAAGGGCTTTGAAGTATCATCAGTGAGTAATATTGCCCGCGCCCGGAAACATATCGAAAGCCAAAGCGTCGACCTGGTTTTATCAGACCTGCGGCTGCCCGACCATGAAGGCATTGATCTGCTGAAATGGATGAACGAACAAGGCATGGATATTCCTTTGATTATCATGACTGGCTATGCGGATATACAGTCCGCCGTGCAAGCAATGAAACTGGGAGCACGTGATTATATCGCCAAGCCGGTGAATCCGGAAGAGTTACTGAAGAAAATCTCTGAATGTTTACAGTCCGGAGAAACTCCTACGACTCATAACACAGCTAAATCTTCTTCTAAAAAAGGCTCTTCTGCCTCATCTAAAGATTCAATAGAAAACAACCGTGCCTATCTGGAAGGAGAAAGCGACGCAGCCAAGCAACTCTACAATTATGTAGGTCTGGTAGCTCCGACCAATATGTCCGTACTTATCAACGGTTCCAGCGGAACTGGAAAAGAGTATGTGGCACATCGTATTCACCAGCTTAGCAAACGAAGCGATAAACCGTTTATTGCCGTAGATTGTGGCTCTATCCCGAAAGAACTGGCGGCTTCCGAGTTTTTCGGTCATGTGAAAGGATCGTTTACAGGTGCGTTGACTGATAAAACCGGTGCTTTCGTCGCTGCCAACGGAGGTACTATCTTCCTGGATGAAATTGGGAATCTTAGTTATGAAGTGCAGATACAACTGCTCCGTGCTCTGCAAGAGAGAAAAATACGTCCGGTAGGCTCTACACAGGAGATATCGGTAGACATTCGTTTGGTATCTGCCACCAACGAGAACCTGGAACAGGGTATTGAGAAAGGCACTTTCCGTGAAGATCTTTATCATCGCATCAATGAATTTACTCTGCGGATGCCTGATTTGAAAGAGCGGAAAGAGGATATTCTACTCTTTGCCAACTTCTTCCTCGACCAAGCAAACAAGGAACTGGATAAACACCTGATTGGCTTTGACGCCAAAGCATCCCAGGCTTTATTGAGCTATCATTGGCCGGGAAATTTACGCCAAATGAAGAACATCGTCAAAAGAGCGACTTTATTAGCACAAAGCAGCTTCATTACCTTGCTGGAATTGGGAAACGAGCTTTTAGAAACTCCTGCATTGAGTAACACCAGTATTGCATTACGCAATGAAGAAACCGAAAAAGAGCATATTTTGGAAGCACTGCGCCAAACTGGAAATAATAAAAGTAAAGCTGCACAATTACTGAATATTGACCGGAAGACATTATATAATAAGTTGAAACTGTATAATATAGACTTATAACTCTGTAAATCTGCAAGTATACTCCGTAACACCATCGGATTAACTGAATTTTCTCCGGCACTTCTGTTGAAAACTTTATTTCTGCACAATAATGAACTGTTTCAGCCTATTCTAACAAGGGTATATTCTCACTGCAATGAGAAAAAATTCTCATTACTATGAGTATTTCTTCTCATTACTATGAGTATTTTTTCTCATAGGGATAAGTATAGTTGAGAATGTTTACGGAAGTTTTTTTGAACTATAATTGTATGAGTTTACCTCATTTCCGTACCCTTTTGGATAAAACACATATATTAAATGAAAGAAATTATATATTCAAAAAAAATTTATTTGCGTGCATTTGTAAACCAATATAGTAACCTACATAAATCAATGCTATGAAAAGAAGACATCTAAAACACTTAACAACTATCCCATGAATAAAAAGACTCAGTGCACAGCATCCGGACATCGTGAAGAAACTTTCTAAAGAACTAGGTAGCTATCTAAGAAAAGTAGACGCACAACGGTCCACTTTCAATGCCACCGGCAAACCTTGTCTCTGCCCGGATGAAAAAAAATAGATGACCAAACAAAAGATTTGTGGCGGGGAGTGTGGAAAAATTCCACACTCCCCGCCACAGTTTCCACACACTCCACACATACTTCCCCAACGTCATGGTTGATTTTATTTTCGCATATCTTTATTAATCAGCCACTTACCATACATTCTTCCATTTTGGCACGCGCTTTGATCTTTAATTAGATGTTAACGAAAAAGCAATAACCGATTCCTTAACACAAAAGTAGAGAATTGAAAACATATGTCTAATAATCATTAAAGCAAACGATTATGAAAAAATTAGTATTAGTAGTAGCAATGTTTATGTTTGTTTGTGGTGGTTCATTCCTTGTAAAGGCTCAGAGTTCTGCAGAAGCTGTGACAGCCCCGACAGAAATCAATGCGACAGTTGTCAACGATACAGTAGTAAAAGATACTGTAACTAAAGAAGACGCGCCTGCAAAGGCAGAACTGGTTGCACTAGCCGCCATTGTCAATGATACAGTTGTCACAGACACTACATCAAAAGACAAACCGGCTGAGCCTGTCAAGGAATAACCTTGCCAACAACATGCAGGACATAGTCTGCCGAAGAATAGTAAGCACACTACAAAAAAAAGCCATCCCTACTTTCGTCTATTCCGGGGATGGCTTTTTTATTATCCTATCTTCTTACATCATTCTACAGGCTAATATTCAATACCCAATGAGTTCCATGCCCAATAAATAATGGGAATCACAAAAAAGATATACCTCACTCTCTTCCATTTGAATAAAAAATTGTACTTTTGGAAGTCAATAAATTATCTACCAAACAAACTATAAAAACATGAAACTCAAAAGCCTTTTACTTATTGCCCTTGTTGCGATAGCCCTCTGCGGTTGTCAAAGTAACTATCAGCCTACCGCATTCACTGTTGCCTCTTACAACCTAAGAAACGCCAATGGAAGCGATTCTCTTCACGGAAACGGTTGGGGACAACGCTACCCGGTAATAGCCAAGATGGTACAATACCACGATTTCGATATTTTCGGAACGCAGGAGTGTTTTCTTCATCAATTGAAAGATATGAAAGAAGCTCTTCCCGGTTATGACTACATTGGTGTAGGCCGTGATGACGGTAAAGATCAAGGAGAACATTCTGCCATCTTCTATCGTACCGATAAGTTCGATCTGGTAGAGAAAGGCGATTTCTGGCTGTCAGAAACTCCGGACGTGCCAAGCAAAGGCTGGGATGCCGTATTGCCACGCATCTGCAGTTGGGGACACTTCAAATGTAAAGATACCGGTTTTGAGTTCCTTTTCTTCAATTTACACATGGACCATATCGGCAAAAAAGCTCGTGTGGAAAGTGCATACCTCGTGCAGGAGAAAATGAAAGAACTCGGCAAAGGTAAAAACCTTCCGGCTATCCTGACCGGTGACTTCAATGTCGATCAGACTCATCAGTCATACGATGCTTTTGTAGACAAGGGAGTGCTCTGCGACTCATACGAAAAGTGTGACTTCCGCTATGCAGTGAACGGAACCTTCAATGGCTTCGACCCGAACTGCTTTACCGAAAGCCGTATCGACCATGTATTTGTATCTCCGTCTTTTCATGTGAAAAGATACGGTGTACTGACAGATACCTACCGGAGCATCGTAGGAAACGGCGAAAAGAAGCAGGCAAACGACTGTCCGGAAGAAATCGACATCAAAGCTTATCAAGCCCGCACTCCATCGGATCACTTCCCGGTAAAGGTGGAGTTAGAGTTTGACGAACGTCAGCAGAAATAATCTTATTAGTAATAAAGGTAACATCTCAAAAATCAGGTATTAATAGTTGGATTCTCGTCTATTAATACCTGATTTTAGCTATTAACATTTGCTCTACCAACTCCCAACAAGTTACTTTTGAATAAATCCAAAACAAATACAAGCAATCATAGAAAGATGTACAAACTTAAAACTACTGTTCAACTCTAAATGAATAATTCTCCAATATCGGATTCAAGATGACAAAATATCCTTTGACACAAATTTCAATTAAATTGATAGTGAAATATTTGATTTGAATATTAAATCTGTAACTTTGCCACAAACTCTCTAATTTTATAGTTGCAGTTTACTTGTTAACCATTAAAAAAACAAAGGAAAAAACACAATGGCTATTACAGATGTAGAAGACAAAGTAGTACGTTTTCAAGCTTTTTTCAATAAAAATTTCCCCAAAGTAAAAACTTTCGCCTGGCAACTCTTAAAATCGGAAGAAGATGCAGAAGATATAGCCCAAGACATTTTCGTTAAATTATGGGAACACCCGGATTTATGGATGAACCGTAAGAAAATGGATAGCTATCTTTATACTGTAGTCAGAAATCATATTTATAATTTCCTAAAACATCGAATTGTAGAACTTGACTACTTGGAAATCGCTGCAGAGAAGATGAAGATATCCGAGCGAGATTTGCCCAAACCGGATGACGAGCTTCAGGTTCATGAACTCGAACTTCTAGTACAGATGGCCCTGGAACGTATGCCCGAACAACGCAGGCGCATTTTTTCGATGAGCAGGGAGGAAGGTTTAAGTAGTCAGGAAATTGCCGAGAAGCTAAATATTTCAGTTCGCACAGTAGAACATCATATCTATAAATCTCTTCAAGATTTGAAAAAAATCATTTTATTTCTATTTTTTTTCTATTTAGACTAAGTATGTATGTAAAGCAAGTTGTCTCTTATATATAAGCACTTGAATTAGATACATGAAAAGTAATTTTAAAAAAATAGTAAAGAACTTCATTAGTTTTGATTATTCAAAGCGGACGACCAATCTTTTCTACCGTTGGATGATAAGTGATCATTCTGCAACAGAGAAAGATGTGATATTTCGCAAATTGTGGTCGAAGACTAAAAACAAGACAGATAAAAATACAGAAGAATCATTCCGCCAAGTACTGAATAAGATTGGTGTGCAACCGGCTCCTATCATTAGAATAAACCGTTTACCGATATGGAGATATACTGCCGCTGCTGTATTCATTATCTGTTTGTCGGTCACCGGCACTTTATGGTTTACAGAAAAACATATTGAGAACGATGCTGTGGCAATGGTAGAACACTATGTTAAAAATGGAAAGAGAGAGGTTGTCACTCTCCCTGATGGCAGCATCATTCATCTGAATTCCGGTTCGCATATATTCTATCCGGAGAATTTGGAAGGCAAAACCCGCACAGTGTACTTGTTGGGAGAAGCTGATTTCAAAGTTACCAAAAATCCCCAAAAGCCATTTATTGTGAAGTCTGCCGATATGTCCATCACTGCTTTAGGTACAGAATTTAATGTAAAAGCTTACCCGGAAGAGGACCTTTTGACTGCTACCTTGCTAGAAGGGAAAGTGAGAGTAAACTGCAATGATACCACAAACTATATTTTGACACCTGGACAACAGGTTGTATATACTAAAAGTACATTAAAAAGCGTATTATTGGAAACAGACGTAGAAGATGTGACAGCATGGCAACGCGGAGAAATTGTACTCAATAAAGCTACTATCAATGAGGTAATACAGACCTTGGAACGTCATTACAGCATAACATTCCAAACTTCGAAAAAGAAAATTAATCAAGACCGGTATAGCTTTGTATTCAAAGAAAATGCAAATATTAAAGAAGTGCTAGAAGTAATGCAGACAGTTATTGGTGAATTTGATTATCACTTGAAAGAAAACACCTGTTATATCTATTGGAAGTAAGGTATTTACCATTATTGTTGAATTCTTAAATCGGATATGCCTATGTAAAAAAAGTATCCGGAAGAGGCCCCACCTTCTCCGGATATGAGATGAATCTAGTCTTAAAGCTGCGGTAAGCTGCTATTGTAACCTGAGAAGAATACCATAAGTTTAACACTAAAAACGCTACTAAGATATGAATTTATATCTAAAAACAGCAAGAAAAAGTATTTTAATTATTCTCCTATTATTAATGGGAATGAATATTTACGCACAAAGAAATAGTAAAATAACTATAAAAAGAAAGAATATTTCAGTGCAGACTGCCTTAACGGAAGTCCGAAAACAGTCTAATATGGCTATTGCATATAATGACTCAAAATTTCCCAAAGAAAAGATTTCAGTAGACATTGAGAATCAACCTTTAGAACAAGCCCTGAATAATATCCTTCAAAAAACCGGCTTTACTTATATAATAAAGGATGATTACATAATGATTATTCCAAAAAAGAATGTTAAAGATAGTAAAGACAAGAAAATCACGGGACAGGTCATAGATTCGAGAGGTGAACCTCTAGTCGGAGTCAATGTAAAAGTAAAAGGCAAATCCGTCGGCGCTATTACTGATATGGACGGTAATTTCTCCTTGCAAGTAAAAGAAACAGATATACTGGATATATCGTATATAGGATATGCTGCACAAGAAGTTGAAATTGGAAATAATACAAACTTATCTATTGTTATGTCTGAAGACAATCAGCTTCTTAACGAAGTGGTAGTAACCGCATTGGGTATCAAGCGCGAAACAAAGTCCTTGACATACAATGTACAGGAAATGAAATCCACAGATCTGACAGCTGTGAAAGATGCCAACTTTGTTAATAGTTTATCTGGAAAAATCGCAGGTGTTACCATCAATCAAAGTGCATCTGGTATCGGAGGATCTACCCGTGTTGTTATGCGTGGTACCAAGTCTTTGTTTGGAGACAACAACGCGCTGTATGTATTAGACGGCATTCCTCTCTCTTCCATGAAAACAGATCAGACAGAATCATTTTACGAAAATCCGGATGGCGGCGACAGTGATGGTATCTCCAACCTGAATCCGGATGATATCGAAAGCGTTTCTGTTTTAACGGGGGCGGCTGCAGCAGCTTTATATGGAACACAAGGCGCGAATGGAGTAATTCTTATTACAACTAAAAAAGGAGAAGAAGGAAAAATCAAAGTGAATTACAGCAATGATACACAATTTATGACTCCTTTTGTGAAACCCAAGTTCCAAAACACATACGGCTCTGAAGAAGGACAATTCAGTAGTTGGGGCAACAAGCTGGAAACTCCTTCTACATACGACCCTTTTGATTATCTTCAAACCGGCTTTACAGAAACAAACTCTTTGAGTGTATCTACCGGTACAGACAGAAATCAGACCTATATTTCTGCAGCCGCAACAAATGCAAGGGGGATTATTCCTAATAATGAGTACAACCGCTACAATTTTACAGTTCGTAACACTGCAGAATTGATTAAAGACAAGCTGACTTTTGACTTCAGCGCATCTTATGTCAAAAGCTACAGTCAGAATATGATGTCACAAGGTCAATATCATAACCCCTTAATTCCCTTGTACTTGTTTCCTCGTGGTGATGATATTGAAAAGTATAAACTTTATGAGCGTTATAACCCCGAACGTGGTTTCAAGACTCAATATTGGGAGTATGGCGTTCAGGACTTGTCCATGCAAAATCCATTCTGGATTATGAACCGTGAACGATTTGAAAATGTAAAAGACCGCTATATCTTTTCAGGAACATTACGTTATCGTATTATAGACGGATTAAATGTCACCGGCCGCCTACGCATGGATAACGCCGGAGATACCTATGAGAGAAAATTGTCTGCTTCAACAGACTTACTTTTTGCCTCGGACAAAGGTAACTATATGCACCAAAAGACTGATTACAAAAATGTTTATGGTGATATAATAGCTAATTTCGACCGCAAATTCGGAAATTTCGGAGTGAATATCAATTTAGGCGGCAATTTCTCTACCGCAAAGAAAGAAGTCAATGGATATGAAGGACACTTGCAAACAGTTCCCAATCTATTTATTTTCGCAAATATCATTAAAGGAGCAGCAGATACACACGCAATTCAAAGTGGATATGAAGAAAATAACCAAGCCGTATTCGGTACTGCCCAACTAAGCTATAAAAGCGGTATTTTTTTGGATGTAACAGGACGTAACGACTGGTATTCTTCTTTGGCTTTTACCAGTCATGAGAAGAAGGGGTTCTTTTATCCTTCTGTCGGATTGTCGGCAGTCATGACTGAGTTCTTTGACTTATCAAAAGCAAAAATCTCTTTTCTGAAGCTTAGAGCTTCTTACAGTGCAGTGGGTAATGCCCCTCAACGGTTTGTAACCAACACCACTTATAATATTAATGAAGGTGTACTGGAAACACTGCCCAATGTACCCGCAACATTTTTAAAGCCGGAACGGACAAAGTCTTTCGAAACCGGTATTAATTTGCGCTTGTTTGACGGTAAACTGTCAGTTGACGCTACATACTACAATTCAAACACTTACAACCAATTCTTTACATTTACAATGCCTCCCAGCTCTGGATATAAAGAATTCTATTTGAATGGAGGAAAAGTCAACAACTGGGGAATTGAAGCCAGTCTTGTATACAAACAGGCATTAGGACCTGTGAATTGGCGCTCGGGGATTACATTCACGATGAACCGTAATAAAATAAAAGAACTTTTACCGGATGACGCAGTAAATCCATTAACAGGAGAAAAACTTCAAGTAACTGAGATAGAACCTTTCCAACCACAAGGTTCTTACAAGATGATTCTGAAAGAAGGAGGAACAATGAATGATATTTACGTGTCAGGTCTACGAACCGATGAAAAAGGATATATCTATATGGATCCTGCCACCGGTGCTATTTCTGAAGATTCCAACAACTGGATCAAAGCCGGAAGTGCTGCTCCTCGTTTTAACTGGGGATTCAACAACTCATTTGAGTGGAAAGGGGTGAACTTAAGCTTCTTGATTACAGCTCGTGTCGGTGGCGTAGGAGTATCGGCTACGCAAGCTATAATGGACCGTTATGGCGTATCTGAAGCATCGGCTATAGCACGTGACAATGGTGGAGTACCTTTAAATGGGAACAATCCTATCGATGCGCGCGATTACTATGAAGTAGTAGGTAAAGGCAATACCGGTATTCTCTCGCAATATGTATACAGCGCTACCAATGTACGTTTACAGGAACTCTCACTCGGCTACACATTTCCTAAAAAATGGTTAGGCAATGTGGTTGACAAACTGACACTCTCCGTTATAGGTAAAAACCTGTTTATGTTTTACAACAAAGCCCCTTTCGATCCGGAATTGTCCGCTTCTACATCGACTTACTATCAAGGATTCGACTATTTTATGCAGCCGAGTTTAAGAAGTATAGGCTTTAGCTTGAAAGTTGGTTTTTAATTAATCCAAAATGTATGAATATGAATTTAAAGAATCAATTGAAATATAGCATTGCAATATGCTCTATAATGAGTTACTGCTGTTTTTTCAACTCATGCACAAGTGAGTTCAGAGATATGAATACAAATGATTACGGAGTAACTGATGATATGCTGAATTATGACAACCTGAAAGTGGGAGGATTCATAACCACCATGCAAAGGGACGTTATACCGACAGATGCAGCTGCTGGCGATTACCAGGAAGCACAGAATCTGGCTGGAGATATATTCGCCGGCTACATGGGAGCCATTAATGATAAATTCGTAGCAAATAATTTTTACGACTTGAATCATCAGGTAAGATGGAAAGACAGGGCCTTCAAAGTTGCTTTTGAAAAGGTAATGCCTGCATGGAAAATGGTGTCGGAAAAAGCAGAGAAAAACAGTATTGAATATGCTTTGTCTTTGGTGCTGAAAGTCGCAGCGATGCACCGCCTGGCAGATTATTATGGTCCACTTCCATATAACGAATTCGGGAAAGGGCTCATTACGACCCCCTATGACGCAATGGATGTAGTTTATGAAACTTTCTTCAAAGAATTGAATGAAGCGATCGCTATTATAGAAGATTTTGTGGAAAAAACTCCTGAAGCTCACCCTCTAAAGAATTATGATTTAGTATATGGAGGTGATTTTACCAAATGGCTGAAATTTGCCAACTCTCTAAAACTTCGTCTGGCTATGCATACTGTATATGTAGATAAAGACAAGGCAAAACAATATGCCAAAGAAGCTGTTACGTCCGGTGTAATGGAAACAGTAGAAGATAATGCGCAGCTAGCTTCCGCCAACGGATTAACCGTCTACAACCCCTTAAAGAAAATTTGGTATGACTACAGCGATACCCGCATGGGAGCTAATATGCAATCTTTCTTGACCGGATATGATGATGCCCGCATATCTTCCTATTTCAGGCTATCAACATTCAAAGAGAAGAAAAATGGATATTTCGGAGTGAGAAACGGAGTTAACATCAACGCCAAAAATAATTATTTACCTTTATCCGTCCCCAATATAGAAGCCGAAAATCCGGTTCGATGGATGTGTGTGTCTGAAGTCTATTTTTTAAGAGCGGAAGGAGCTCTTCGCGGCTGGGTTAAAGAAATGAAAGGAAATGCCAAAGATCTATACGAAACAGGTATTCAATTATCTTTCAAAGACTGGGGAGCTACCATGAGAGCTGATTATCTGACAAATGAATCCAAGATTCCGGCAGAATTTATTGACCAGGTTGGAGGTAATGATATTAAGAAAGGAGACCCATCTTTGTCTACTATCACTATTCCATGGAAAGAGTCTGACGGATTTGAGAAAAATCTGGAACGAATCATCACTCAAAAATGGATCGCCATGTTTCCCGATGGACAGGAAGCATGGACCGAATTCAGACGTACAGATTATCCAAAAGTGTTCCCCGTAATAGTGAACAATAGTGGAAACACAATTGATACTGACCTTCAAATAAGACGCATGACTTTCCCACAATCAGAATATGATAACAATACTGTGGAAGTAACCAAAGCTATCAGCCTGTTAGGTGGACCTGACACCGGCGGTACAAAACTATGGTGGGATAAAAAAGAGAGATGACCATTTATAAAAAAATAGATTATGAGAAAATATATAAAAATATTCGGATTATTAGGTGTATTATTCACTGTTTTCCAGGCTTGTGAAAACGAACCGGAAGCATTGTTCTTGCAGAAACCTTTTGAGATGAGTGATGAATATTACGAAAACTTGCGAGCTTACAAAAAAAGCAAGCATCCTATTGCGTGCGGCTGGTTTAAACAATGGTCAGGCAAAGGTCCCAATAGAGTGAATTATTTGGACGGGCTTCCAGATAGCCTCGACTTGGTCTTTGTTGGTTGGGGAGGTTGGCAAAATATGGATGAAGCCCGCTTGAAGGATATGCGACATGTGCAAACAAAGAAAGGGACACGTGTATTAATCAGCTCTTTGATTACTAACATTGGTGTTGAGTTTACTCCCTTAGAACATAATATAGATCAAGCAAGTAGAGAAAAATTCTGGGGCTGGGACAACAATAATCCGTCAACCTTTGAAGCGGCAATCCGAAAATATGCAAATGCAATATGCGATTCCGTATATGCTAATGATTTTGACGGTTACGATTTGGATTATGAGCCACATTGGGGCGGTCATGGGAATCTGGCTAGTTATAATGACAGAATGACTATTTTGGTGGAAGAACTGGGAAAACGACTGGGTCCTGCATCAGGAACAGGAAAAATGCTGGTGATTGATGGCGAAACACTAGACCCATCCATTGCAGATAAAACCACCAAATATTTCGATTATTTTATTCACCAGTCTTACCAAGCCACTACGCCTAGCTATTTAGATACCAACGGCTGGGGATACGCAAAGAAAGCAAAATTTCGTCCCGACCAGTATGTGCCAGCTGTAAACTATGAAAAGTGGGAAACAGGAGGAGGAAACTTTACTGATTCGGAACATGGTAAAATACCTGCAATCTTAGGTTTTGCCTATTGGAATCCTGCAGACGGTACAAAAGGCGGAGTCGGTGCTCTTAATATTGAGAATGACGCAAAGCATGAAGTCAATTACAAATATGTACGCCAAGCCATTCAGATTATGAATCCGGCCGGTAAATAATCATTTAATGTAAATACGATGAATATGAAAAAAATATGTTTTAGCATTGGAAGCATTCTGGCTGGAATACTGTGTCTGAATTCATGCCAAAATGCAGCACCTTATGAAGATATGTTGTACTTTACAGGTACGGAATCTTCTGTTGTCAAAAGAATATCTACGGAAGATCCGACCTCTATCGGCCTTTCCGTGACAGCATCATGCAAGGTTGAATCTGAAGTTACAGTAAATACAGAAGTGAATGCAGCCAAAGTAGAAGAATATAATAAAAAAGAAGGCACCTCTTACAAACTACTCCCAGAAAATACTTATAAATTCTCCTCTACTGAATTAAAAATTGAACAAGGAGAGCACGTTTCCAAGTCACTGGAACTAACAATTCAAAATCTGGATAAGTTTGAACCGGAAGTTACTTATTTATTGCCCGTCAGCATTGTTCAGGTACAAGGAGGAGGGCTTTCCGTTTTAGAGGCTTCTCGTACTGTCTACATTATAGTTTCTAAACCTTTACGTACGTATGCGGCTAATATCAGTAACCGATATTTCAAAATTCCTTTTGAAAAACACCCAAGTTCACTCAAATTATCCCAACTATCATACGAGGCTCGCGTCTGCGTTAATAGATTTCAGCAGTACAGTCCTTATATCAGTACTGTAATGGGAATAGAAGGACATTTCAACTTCCGTTTTGGAGATGTAACAATCAAACCGAATCAAATTCAGATTGCAGGCGATGGTGTAGAAACAACAGTCCCAACAGAACTGGTTGCCGGAAAATGGTATCATTTGGCGGCTGTATTTGATGCTGCTACCGTAAAAATCTACGTTAACGGGAAATTAGAGATTTCCAAGGCTACTACTGCCCCCTGGATTGATTTAAGGGATGAGCAAAAGAGCCGCGGTTTCTATATTGGCCGATCTGAAGGCGGACGACCTCTAAATGGCTCCATTAGTGAAGTGCGTGTTTGGAACAAAGCCTTAACTGCCAAAGAAATAGTAAACAATATGTGTGGCGTAAATCCTTTGGCCGACGGTCTGCTCGCTTATTGGAGAATTAATGAAGGCGAAGGAAATATTATTCATGACGTTACCGGTCACGGATGGGATGCTGAATGTCAAGGCTGGGGAAATTTACAGTGGATTAGCAATGTACGTTGCCCAAATGAATAACAGACAATTATCACCTATAGAAATAAAATATAAGATAATAAAATAGTCTTATATACAGAAAAGCAGAACAGCCACATAGGAACGAATCTTTTTCGAACAAATGTGGCTGTTCCTTTATTTAATGAATCAATAAGATAATAATTATGAACAGACATTTTGCAATTTTTCTTTTAAATGTATTTATGCTATTGGGGACAGTGGACGTTTTTCCATCCACCCCCTTAAAGCTTTGGTACAATCATCCTGCCCGATCCTGGATAGAAGCACTGCCATTAGGTAATGGTCGAATAGGTGCCATGATATTCGGAGACCCTCAATATGAAGAATATCAGTTAAACGAAGAGAGTGTATGGTGTGGTTCTCCTTACAATAACATCAATGCCAAAGCTAAAGATGCACTTCCCGCTATCCGTGATCTGATTTTTGCAGGAAAGAATCTAGAAGCACAGAATATGGCAGGGCCGGCTATCTGCTCCACCGGTTCCAACGGTATGCCTTACCAAACAGTCGGCTCTTTAAAATTGGACTTTCAAGGTATTGAGGACTATACTGACTATTACAGGGACTTAAATATCGAAAATGCTCTTTCTACAATACGATTCAAATCTAACGGAGTAAAATATACGCGTGAAATATTTACTTCTTTTACCGACCAATTACTAATTATTCGTTTGACGGCCTCGCAAAAAGGAAAGATTTCTTTTTATGCGCATTTTACTTCTCCTTATCCAAGTACAGAGAAAAGTGTTTTCATGAAACAAATGTTACGCCTGGACGGAAAAACTGATGACCATGAAGGAGTGGAAGGAAAAGTATATTTTACCGCTTTAACAAAAATAAAACACCAGGGTGGACAAATAGAAGTTATATCCGATAGTGTCATGCATGTTAAAAACGCTGATGACGTTACTCTCTATGTATCCATTGGAACAAATTTTGTAAACTACAAAAATATTTCAGCAAACCAAGAGCAGAAAGCACTAGCTCACCTGAATTCTTCACGTAAATCTTATATAAAAGCCAAACAGGAACATATTGATTTCTATCGTTCCAAATTTGGTACTGTTTCACTCGATTTAGGAGAAAATACACAAGCACAAAAGCCCACTGATATTCGTTTGGCTGAATCCAAAGAGCATTTTGACCCACACTTGATTTCTACTTATTTTCAATTTGGCCGTTATTTATTAATATGTTGTTCACAGCCAGGAGGACAACCGGCCAATTTACAAGGTATCTGGAATGAAAAAAGGTATGCCCCTTGGGATGGTAAATTTGCAAACGACATAAATTTACAAATGAATTACTGGCCGGCAGAACTGACAAATCTATCAGAAGAACATCTTCCATTAATTGGTTTAATTAGAAATGTAGCAGAACAAGGCAGAGAAAGTGCCCGGATGTATGGATGCAGGGGGTGGACCGTACATCATATTACTGATATCTGGTGCGCTACCGGTGCTGTAGATAGCCCGTTTTATGGAATCTGGCCTACTGCCAGTGCCTGGTTTTGCCAACATCTATGGGATCGATATTTATTTTCGGGTGACATAAAGTATCTGGAAGACGTTTATCCCATAATGAAAGGTGCCTGTGAATTTTTCTTTGATTTCCTGGTTCGTGACCCTAGAAGCAATTGGTTGGTTGCTACTCCTTCCTATTCTCCGGAAAATAGTCCGATTTTGAACGGAGTACGTAGCGAAGCCTCTTTAGTGGCTGGAGCCACTATTGATAATCAAATGCTATATGACTTGTTCCATAATACAGCCACTGCCGCAATCATTCTTTCAAATCTAAAATCACCTGTTAAGTCAGCCTCTTTTGTTGAATCAAAGTCTTTTGTAGACAGTTTGCATTATTACGCTCAAAATCTGCCTCCTATGCAAATAGGCAAGTGGGGACAATTGCAAGAATGGACAGACGACTGGGATGATCCTACCGATCAACACCGGCATCTATCTCACTTATGGGGAGTGTATCCGGGACGCCAGATTAATATTTTCGATACTCCTTTGTTGTTTGGAGCTGCAAAGAAATCACTAATAAACAGAGGAGATCATTCAACCGGTTGGTCTATGGGATGGAAAGTTTGCCTTTGGGCACGTCTCCTGGATGGAGAAAAAGCATACAAGCTCATAACAGAGCAATTAAGTCCCACTTTAGCTCAAGAAGGCACACATGGAGGTACTTATCCTAATTTATTCGATGCACATCCCCCTTTTCAAATCGACGGAAACTTTGGTTGCACTGCCGGTATCGCTGAAATGCTAGTCCAAAGTCATACAAATGCTATTCATTTATTACCAGCTCTACCATCCGCATGGTCTACAGGTTCTGTAAAAGGATTAAGATGCCGTGGAGGATTTGTTATAGACGATATGCAATGGAGTAACAACTCACTGGAAAAAGTCACTATCACTTCAAAGCTTGGAGGAACATTGCGGATACGATCTGAAGCACCTTTAATGTTAAACGGAAGCCCTTTACCGGCGACAAATGAAAAATGTACGAATACATTTATCGTTGGACAAGCTATAAGTAAACCTTTGGTTGCTGCTAATGCTCCTCTTGAACTACCCAAAGCAAAAATGTACTATGAATATGATATACAAACGACCACTGACCAAAAGTATACTCTAGAAAAGTGCCAATAAAACTGTCTTAGCATATCAGTGATGAGCTGGAAATTGAATACTGATTATCATCTTCCTATTCATCACTGATATAATTTCATTTGTAATAAATACAATCCTGTCTAGAACAATCTCCTCACTTAATTTATTTTATTCAAAACAACCGGTCTGCTCGCCGGAGCTTTACCAAAGTTTTTATTAGGCTTTTTCCCCATAACAAACTTCAATGTGCTACCATCTATAATATCCTGATAAGTGATATAACTCTTATCGAAACCATCAAACTTTGTTGTAAATGGTTTGTCACCGCCAAACAAGGCAATCAGTCCGTATGGGTCTTGCAGAGCAAAGAATGTAGACTGCCATCCGTTTCCTTCACAGAAATCTCCAACAGTATGGAAGTTGGCTTTCCTTTGGGATAAGTATAACGATGGAAGCCTACACGGTCCGTAGCCGTCAGCTCCGCTTTGATATTGTAGCGATCGAGGATCAAAGAGTAATATTCGGGATGGACAACTTCATTCTCATGAGAGTATCAGGTAGCATAACCGTCACGTATATCATCTTGATTTCCCCTGGGAGTACGAATTTCATTCAATGGCATGATGAGAATATCACATAAGTCAGTACACCCTGTACCACTCAAATGGGTATGTGAGAAACCGATCAGAATACTGTCGGAATAATGATAACCCGAGCACCAGCCTCATCCTTTATGGATATTAGTCGGGTCTAACTACACCATTCCATACAGAACTCTCGTCTCTACAAAGACGTGCCCATGATAGCCGGACCCGATATACGGATCGACGTACTGCAATAATCCTTCACTTTTTGAATAGTTCCGTTGCGCCACTCCATTTCCTGCCACAAGCAAGAAGCAGGAAGTTAGTACAAGTAGTTTAAATGCCTTCATTCGTATTTTTCTTTGGTATGATTGAAAATAATAATTAGTGAATGATGCAAATATACAACCTATTTAGGTATTTACTAACTGTCGCTAGAGTTTACTAGAAAAATGGTAGGCAGATTTACTCTTTTGGCAAGAGTTCCGGTCACAGCCTTACACAAATTCCCACAAAAAACTGTATACTAAGCACTCTTGCTAAATAATCCATATATTATGAGGCGCAGATTACAAGGTCTTTAGCATGATGAATTGTAAAACAACAGCGTTAATCCGTACCTAAATTCATAATCAATGAATCTGTAGAAATCCGTATTAATCTATGGTGAATCCTTTCCATAAATTCCCTTCGGGAAGAGGAGCTTCAAGCTCTATCAGTTCTTTTGAGACAGGATGTATGAACCGTACTCTCCGGGCATGCAGACAAATGCTCCCATCCGGATTGGAGCGTGGAGAACCATATTTCAAATCGCCCTTGATAGGACATCCCATTTTTGCCAACTGACAACGGATCTGATGATGCCGTCCGGTTTTTAAATCAACTTCGAGTAAGAAGTAATTTTCCGAATGACCAATCAACCGGTAATGCAAGATCGCTTTCTTGCTGTTCGGCACCTCCTTGTCGTATGCATAACTTTTATTCTGCTTTTCATTGCGCACAAGGAAATGTACCAATTCACCTTCCGGTTCTTTCGGCGCATTTTTCACGACTGCCCAATAAGTCTTTTTCACCTCACTGGTGCGAAACATTTCGTTGAGCCTTGTTAGTGCCTTACTCGTTTTGGCAAAAATAACAAGACCGCTTACGGGGCGGTCCAGCCGGTGTGTCACACCGAGGAAAACATTTCCGGGTTTCTGATACTTCTCTTTCAGATACTGCTTCACAGTCTCCGAAAGCGGCGTATCCCCCGTCTTGTCTGCCTGGACAATCTCGGAAGCGGTCTTGTTGACTACAATGATATGGTTGTCTTCGTATACAACAGTCATTCTGTTCGATTACATATTCATACCACCATCTACCTGAATCACTTGACCTGATACATAAGATGACATATCAGAAGCCAGGAAGGTAGCGATGTTTGCCACATCTTCAGGAGTACCACCACGGCGCAAAGGAATTTTCTTTGCCCATTCAGCTCTTACTTCGTCAGAAAGAGCGGCTGTCATGTCTGTCAGGATGAATCCCGGAGCGATAGCGTTGGCACGGATGCCGCGAGAGCCCAACTCTTGTGCGATAGACTTAGCCAATGCAATCATACCTGCTTTAGAAGCAGCATAGTTAGCCTGACCTGCATTTCCGTGAACACCGACAACAGAGGCCATATTGATAATGCTACCAGCTTTTTGACGCATCATGATAGGTGTACAAGCGTGGATGAAGTTAAATGCAGACTTCAAGTTCACGTTGATTACCATATCCCATTGCTGTTCGCTCATACGCATCATCAAGCCGTCACGAGTGATACCGGCATTGTTTACCAATATATCGATACGTCCGAAGTCCTTGTGGATTTCTTCTACGACCTTTGCAGTATCCTCAAAGTTAGCAGCGTTAGAAGCGTAACCTTTGGCTTTCACGCCCATTGCTTCTAATTCTTTAGTTGTATTGTCTGCATTTTCATCAATGACAAGGTCAGTAAATGCGATGTTTGCGCCTTCGGCGGCAAACTTAAGAGCGATAGCCTTACCAATACCGCGAGCAGCACCGGTTACAATGGCTGTTTTTCCGTCTAATAATCCCATACTAAAAGTTATTTAATTAAATTTCTGTTCTATGCAGTGCGCCAAACACAATGTTGGACACATATCTATTTCTTGTATCTTCATCCAGATGTGCACCTATATGACCACGAATATAAGGTACTTCAATACCTTTCACACAATAATGTATCAAGTCTGCAGTCATCTCCACATCGTCAATATGGAAAACTCCTTTAGCCTGTCCTTCCAGAAGAACTGCCTTAAAGAACTGTATTTCCTTTGCATCGAATTTCTTACGCACCTTCTCCACCCGCCATATATCACGGAAGAAGTTAGCACGCAACGTCCCGTTCCGATAGACCACCTCTTTCACTGCATCTAATCGGGTATATATCAGCTCCAGCAGTTTTTCGTCCGGAGAAATGTTTTTCTCGGCTACCCGCTTCATCATATCCGACAATATATCCAATTCCGATTCCACAACAGCCAAATAGATTTCATCCTTACTTTTAAAATAAGTATAGAGCGTTCGTCTCCCTTTTTTAGAAGCAAGAGCGATATCGTTCATAGTCGTATTTTCCACCCCCATCTTTGCAAAAAGCTGACGGGCTACATCTACTAACTTGGCTTTTGTCTTGGATACGGTCATAGGTTACAAATTGCACATTGCTGAATATTTTGAGCAAAAGTAATTCTTTTCTTTAGACCATACAAGAAAATAGATAGAATATTAACATTTGTATATTAATAGGTGCTAAGAAAAAGTTTCATCATTAATTCGCTCATTCTCAACCCAATAAGAAAAAAGTGATGATTTATTCGAAAAATATTCAGCGAATTATTTGTTTGTTTCAAAAAAAGCCGTACCTTTGCACCCGTTAAACATCGCGGAGTGGAGCAGTTGGTAGCTCGTTGGGCTCATAACCCAAAGGTCATTCGTTCGAGTCGGATCTCCGCAACTAAAGAAAAAGAAGAATCGCAGAAATGCGGTTCTTCTTTTTTATGACAACTCTTCTTTACTAACTTTATTCACAACCTCATTTCTGTTATCAACAAGGATATCAACAAAGTTATTAACAGGTTAATTAGTTTATAATAAAACAATTAACCTAATAGTCCCCTTTTCTATCAACAAGGCAGTATTTAGTTATTCACAACCTAAGATGGGGCATAAAAAGTTCATTGAAGGAATTAAAAAGGCTGCCATAAATAAGCCATTCTACATAAAAGAAAATAGTGACGCTATCCAATGCAAATAGTGACGGTATATGACAGCGATACCGTTAGTATCCTGAGCATATACCGTCACTATTTTTTCTACATCAATCAGCGATCTCACGTTTATTCATATAATGCAACCAACAGAGATTCCCGATTGACCTTATTTATGCTTATAGAACTTCCATACCTTTTCCGCATAACGTTTCCCTAATAATAATTGTGCTTCTGTATTAAAATGAGGATCCGTCTCATCTTTATACCATCCCAATCCTTTCGACGATACCCAATCGGAATGGGAAATAAATGAAGATACTTTTTTAATCATCTGATTAAAGGGAACAGTACCCGCTTCTCTCTTCGTCCAGTTCCATTGAGAAATCTGTCCGACAACAACCGGTAGATCCGGCATATTCAAATCCTCCCGCAGATCTTTCACCAAAGAAATCAGTTTCTGTTTATATGCTTCCGGATTGGAACAATCGGCTTCTCCCTGATGCCAAAGGATCGCTTTTAAAACACCTCCCTGTTTCATCGCAATCCGAATCCGGGAGAGGGCTTCTTCATAATATCCATCTTTACTGCCTTTTAGCCAAGAGTTGATAGAAGAACCACCCCGTGCATTTACGACCAGTCCGACAGGACGTTTCGTTTTCCGTGTCATTTCTTTGGCAAAACCATAAGCCGGTCCCAAGCGTTGCATCGACAGGTCTTTACGGACTGTCGAATAACGGTTGAGAGGGTTTACTGCCGGTTCAAAATTCCCCTTATCATTCAATAGATATACATTTTGCAGCGTATCCATGACTTCCGGAGTCAATGTTGCACGTCCTGCCATGTTGGATTGTCCGATGCACACATATAAATCAAAAGTGGATGGAACATCTTCCTTTACATTTCCTGCAAAAGCAAACAGGGATTGCAAGAGGAAAAAAGACAGTAAATAAATAGACCTAAGCATACGAACTGTGTTTATGATTAATAGTTTCTATAAATACGGATAGCATTCAGAATGGGTTCTCCTTCTTTTTTATGGAAGTCGACACTTACCCCTCTTCCATCCTTTACTGTTATTATAAACTTTTTGATAACAGCACGGGCATATCCGTAATCACGGGCTACGTTGAAATCATCTGAAACAGTTGTCCCATTGATTGAAATACCAAAGCTGCGATTTCCAGCAAATGTTTGTTCCGAGTCAGCTCCCAGATTATAAACCAATGCTTCTCTTTCTTTGTCCGATTCCAATTCTGCCCAGTACAAATATACGGAATATTCTCCATCCGGTACATCAGCCTTAAAAGATTTTATTCCAACGCGTTGGGTCTGGAAGATTGGATTCATGTCTGTTCCATGAATATCAATATCCGAACCAAGCATGGTGCCGAATCCTGTTTTACGACGATAAGATGTTCCACCGATAAATCCCCAGCTACCGGGCTTATATTCCTGTTCGGGAATCCATGCTACGTTTGCAGCACGATCTTCAAAATATCTTGGAGAACCTAACATTACATTTATTTCTGTGAATGGCACAGCTTCGTCTTTCAACCGCGAGCCTACCAACTGGAACTGAATCCGAAGCATATCACGCAACTTGTTATCACCAGTCACAGCAACAGCTTCCAGCAGATTCTCTCCACCCACAAACGGCACATCAAACAAAGCATAATTATCTTCTATCTTTTTCTTCCCCAGACTCTTGTTATTCACAAACAGCTCTACTTCTTCTGCATTAGAGAATACAGGGACGGATTGGACACATTCTTTCTGTGCCGTATTCACCACTCCCCCACGACTTTTCCACTCCCGATTACCAATGACAAGTATCGGACGACGTGACAATGCTGCCTTATAGAACCAATAAACATCTTTCTTCTCTCTGTTTAATCCGACAACGCCTTTATTGTTTACATGAGGAACAGCATCTACACGGGATTCGGAATAAAAATCATTCAGATTCCACAGACTGGAACCGGCTATAAACGGACGTTTCATCATTTCATTGAGGTAATGTTTATGATATACCAGTCCATATTCCTGCGAGAAGTCGAAACGTTCCGGCTGGTACGAGTGAACTCCCGGATCCACTCCCGGTCCATATTCCGTTACCATCAGCACTTTTCCTTTGTATACTTTATGGGCACGATCGAGCAAACGCTGGAATTCATTGATATCCGGTTCATACCAACCTTGATACAAGTTCCATCCCTGAATCATCGGGATTTCGGTCAGATGAGCGTCTTCGTAGTATTGAGGCATATTGTGATAAGCCATCATCGTATATCTTGAAGGATCTTCCTCACGGATGGTCGCCTCCAAGGCACGGGCTACTTTTTCCGTGAAACGGTAGTAATCTTCCAACTGTTTGCCTTCGGTATAGGGACGGCGCAGGAAAATCTCATTCATATACCCCCAAATCATTACAGAAGGACGGTTGAAGTCCTGACGTACCATTTCTTTCGCCATCTCAACGGAATTATGCAGGAACTCTTCGGTTTCTGTAACAGCATTAACGACGGGAATTTCAACCGAGGTCACAATGCCCAATTTATCACACATTTCCATGATTACAGGATCTTGGGGATAGTGTGATACACGCAGGTAGTTTCCTCCCATCTCCTTCAACAGCAATATATCCTGTACGTGCAATTCGTCACGCAAAGCATTTCCTTTCTGAAAATAATCCTGATGGCGGGCAGTTCCGATCAGTTTGCGTCCTTTGCCATTCAGGAAAAAACCTTTTTCCGAATCAAACTTGAACCAGCGTAAACCTAACGGATTCACCACTTCATCCAGCAAAGTACCCTTTCTTTTATCAAGAATACGGGTATATACCATATAGCGATAAGGATCGTCTATATCCCACAGACGAGGAGAATCTATTTTTATCTTTTTGGAGATGTCCGTCTTCGTCTCACCGGCTGCCAGTTTTACTTCAGCCTGCGTCTTTTTCACTTCCTTGCCATCCGCATCACAGATTATATTCTCCACCCTGACTTCCGTAGCCTGGGGCATATCGTTCGTCAGTAGCGTAGTGATTTCTACCGAAGCAGCGGAGTTATTCACTTCGGGGGTACGGATATAAACTCCCGACGAAGCGTAATCATTCGTTGCAATGTGCACCGGATTCATAAACTGCAAATAGACGTCCCGGTAGATACCGCCAAAGAAAGTAAAATCGGCAGATAAGGGGGGAATATTCGGATTATAGACATTGTTTACATAAATGGCAAACAGGTTTTCTTGTCCATAACGCAAATGGGGAGTGATGTCAAAACAGAAACGGGTATACCCTCCTTTGTGCTCCCCAACGAACTGACCGTTCAGGTAGAATCGTACTTCCTGATTGGCTCCTTCAAAGTAGATCACTGCCCGACGTCCCTCCTGGCTTTTGTCTATAAACAACTGTTTTCGATACCAGACCGGCCCCCGATAGAATCCCGGAGTTTCATCGTCTGCATCTTTATCATTCCAGGTATGAGGTATATTGACCGTCTCCCATGAAGAATCGTCACAACCAGTCAGTTGTGCTTCAAACGGAGATCCTTTTGTAAATTTCCATCCGTCGTTGATGGTGTATACTACGCGTTGCTGTGCCTGCGCCCATCCCACAATAAACAATAGAATAAAGATATAGAATAACTTCTTCATAATCTATGTATGCATCTAATTAAAACTTTATTTTTACCTCTCTGCCTGTATAGACACACTCTTTACTCTCAAGAGCATCACCGTCAGGCAGATATAACTTCACACGCATTTTTACTTGTTCCGGCATACCGGGATAACTTCCTTCACGTAGCCCAATCGTCAATGTCCGTTCCGAATCTTTCCATTGCATCGGTACTTTTGAACATACGCCGTCTTCATAGCGGTAGGAGTCGCCTTCGTCCTCATACCATAAGAAAGAGGTGTCCGCTCCTCCGTAAATACGCAATTCCAATTCACGGTCGGGGTATTCCATCGCATATTGCTTCACTTCTGCCAAGGGCAAAATAGAACCGGCTTTTACATACAGGGGAAGGATGTCGAGAGTATTTGTCTGCATTTGTTCTCTTCCTCCTTCAAAGGCCTTTCCGGTCCAGAAGTCGTACCAATATTTGCCGTTGTGTTCCGGCAGATAAACACTGATGTTCTTTTCTTCCGATTGCGGATGAAATACCGGGCGTACCAGTAAAGAAGTGCCGAACATATAGGCGTTATCAATATCAAAAGTCCGGGTATCTGTAGTGAAATCCATTGCCAAGCCTCTCAACAAGGTATAGTTATTGGCTGTGACTTGGTGAGACATCGAGTAAATGTAAGGCAACAGACGGTAACGCAGATGGATATATTTCACCTGATTATCATAAGATGGTGTCCCCTTTTCACCGAATTGCCAAACTTCACGCGGCACATTCGTGCCGTGAGCACGGAACACAGGAGTAAACGCGCTGAACTGGAACCAACGGGAATACAACTCTTTATAATCATTACTTTTCAGTCCGTCGGGATATTTAGCATCACGTTCTGTGACGAAGAATCCTCCCGTATCGGAAGTCCAGTACGGAATGCCGGACATAGACAAGTTTAAGCCCGCAACCAGTTGTTTATGCATATTCTCCCATGAAGCCGAGACATCGCCCGACCATACCGCCGTACCATAATGCTGTTGCGAAGCAAAGGCGGAGCGGGTCAGGATAAATATGCGCTTCTGATCGCTTTCGGTCCGCAGACGTTGATAGAAGTCCTTCAACATTTCCAAAGAATAGGTATTCAGATAACGATGAAAACTGCCCAGATAAGTATTTCCGGCTGATTTCGTCCTCTCTTCCTGTTTCAACTGTGTGAATCCGTCCCGGAAAGAAGGCTCCGTTGCATCCATCCACCAAGCATCCACGCCCATATCATAGAGTCCTTTCTTGAGATATTGCCAGAAGATATCCCGTGCGGCAGGATTGTATGCATCAAAAACTTTATAACCTGCCCATGTAGGTTCGCTAAATAATGCACCGATGGAATCGAGTGACTGATAGACAGCCGTTTCCGGTCCGAATCCGGGCCATACGGAAAGCATAAAGTGAACATGGTGCTGTTGATGAAGCTCCTCAATGACCTGTCGGGGATGATTGAAGTTCGCAGGATGGAACGTCAGACTATTCCAATGAGGTTTATCTCCCCAATATTCCCAGTCCTGCACAATATTATCCAGCGGAATCCCCCGTTTACGGTACTCTTTTACGACAGCTTTCAATTCATCGAACGATTTATAGCGTTCTTTGGACTGCCAGAAACCATATACCCATTTTCCGAACATCGGCACGTCTCCCGTCAATTTCCGATAACCGGCAACGACTTCGTCCATATTCTTGCCATATACAAAATAATAGTCGGAAGCATCGCCTACCTCAGAAGTAAATGAGTATCCTTCCTCCGTGTCTTCAAACTTTGTAGAAGAATAATTATCCCACAAAATACCATATCCGTTCGTCGAGATAAGGAACGGATTGACTATATCCATATTTGCCTGCAACAGTAGTACGGATTTTCCACGATAGTTCATGATTCCGTTCTGATACTGCCCCAGACCGTAAATAGCCTCATCATCAGTAGGAACAAAGCGTTGGGTTACTTCGAGGCATTGCTCACCTCCGGCAACCGTTCGTTTGAAGTGTCGTGCCTTTTTAGCTTCTTTCTCTTTCAGTAATATTTTTCCTGTCGATACTTCCTGAAAAGTGAAAGCCGCATCGGCTTTATCAAAAGCAACGGAAAGCTCACGGGTAGAAAAGATCAGTTGCCGCCCTGTATCTTTCCATTTATAATCTTTGAAGGCTGGCTTTTGCGAATCGACAACCAATCTTTTTGTTACCAGCGTGTCACCTTCGGGAAAAGACAGAATCCGTATGCATCCCTCCGACATAAACTCAATTCTGTATTGAATACTGTCGGAAACGAAAGCACATCCTCTGCTGTCTTCATGAACCGTAGAGGAACACCCGAAACAGGATAGTACGGATAAAACTAATAACCAATTATTCAAACTCTTCATCAATACATTTATTTGACTGTGTAGATGGTATAGCCTAATGATAAATTACGGACAACGACATTTCCTTTTAAATAGAAAGTAGGCATATTGAATCCATTTACGATATTATCTTTATACAGTTCCACTTTTGCACTTTTCCATTCTCCTGTATTGTCGGTACGTATCCGGGATACAATTTTAAACGGCTCTTTCGGTTCGCGCTGTGTGGACGAACGTATAAAAAGAGATTCATTTCCTTTGTCCAGGTATTCAAAATAGAGATACCCTACATAGTTATTCATTTGCAGTTTGGAAACCAATTCTTTGGGCAAAGAGATAGAAAGCGTTTCTTCGGCACTGTAGCCACCAGATTTTCGCTTTCCCTGGATTTTCATGTCCGACTCACGCAAACGCATCATCTCAACCGCCAAAGCGGATTTGGCTGTCTTGACATCATTTTCTATTTGTGACAACAAACCTATCGCCACCGGATAACGTCCCTGGCTAATCAACAATGCTGCCTTGTCGAGCGAACGCTGACAAGCGGATACGTCCATCTTCGTCTTTTCCAGGAAACGGGCCTCTTTTCGCAAACGGAAAAGCATTAAAGGCAAAGTTAATCCACGCTCATCCGGCTGTTCGCCTTTGAATTCTGCCGCATACTTTAAAGTGGTACGCAATTCGCGGTCACCGTTTTCGATGGTAGGTTCTATTTCATGCCCTTCGGTATAGTCGCTCCACGAAGCGATAAACATCATGTCCAGCCTGTCTTTCTCCGCCATACAGAATTTCCACATACTTTGATAAGTTTCTCCATTATTGCGAGGGATATAATAGAAATGTCCGCGTCCCCAGCCTGCACATCCCCGGTTATCCATTCCCGGCATGGCAAATCCCGACTTAATGGTATAAGCCGGATTGTTACTATGCCAAATCGAATCACGGAAAGGTTTCATAAACTCAATAACATCATCCTGCGTGGCATAATTATCCCATTCAGCATGTGCCTGATCTCTTGTACGGACACGGGCAGGAAGCCATGCGGTCGGTATTTCCCCTACTTCTTTCCAGGCATCCATATCATCACTGCGGGTGACAGGAATGTATTTATCGTTTTCCAGTTTTCCCCAATCCGCCCAACGACGTAAGGCAACGGGCTGCTTCATTCCTTGCGGAAACTTCACCAGTGATAATACTTTCTTGTATTCATCCACTTTCGCTCCAGGACCGAAATGATAAAAGACAGGTATTCCCTTCACCATAGGAGCAGTCGGACCGGTAAAGACACTATCTACTAAATATTGGTAACATTTAGCCATATATCCGGTCTTTGCCTCACGAGTATTAACTTCCGGATAAATCTTCGTAATCCAGTCATAATACAACCAACCGTCGCACCAGTTCACACCGATCTCGAAGTTATACTTCGCTGCCACTTTCTGCATCTCACGCAGCAGAATATCATTTTCGTGAGGTTTGAATCCCCATTCGATGAAGAATCCGTCTATCTTGGCAGCTTTTGCCGACAATATCTGATATTCGATATAATCAGGATCGAGATTGGACTGCATTCCGACTTGGGGATAGGCCACTGCCGCTATCTCATGTCGTCCTTCACTGTCTATCAGGTCGGCATTATAACACAGGGATTTCCTTCCCGTACTTGATTTCTCCGTATTGGCATACATCTCCCAACGCCCCAACTTTCCATCATGTTGCCGGGTATAACGCACACCGTGGAAGTCAGCATACACTTTCTTTCCGTTCTGCGCCAAGGCCGGTAATGAGATGGATACCAATAAAAAAAGAAGAAGTTTCCTCATTGTTCCAAACTTAATTATTCAACATATACTTTATCAATCTTCAACGATACTTAAATTAATCCTCGCCCAATACGAAATCATGCTTCTCCGGATAACTGAAAGTATTGTCTATCATCCAACGACCTTTATAAATCTTAGCTCCGTCCATCTTGAAAAGTTCTTCTCCCTTCTCATTTACAAGTCCTTCAGCCCACCACTCTTCAGTCGGTTTCAACATCAGGATTCCGTCCGGTCCGTTGCAGATACTCTTTATATCGCCTATGCTGTAGACCTTTTCACAAGTCGGTTCGACGGACGCATTGGTCGTAGCATCCGTAACTCCGGCCAAATCAAACTTGTAGACAGCCGAAGCGGCGGTAAGCCACAGTTTATCTTCTTCACCATATACCGGGAACAAATCGTGTCCGCCCGATTCTTTGTCGAACGTATAAATACGAGTCTGATTTGTCAGTTTAGGATTGCTCCGGTTACCATCATACTTAAAACGGAATAATGCGGTAACTCCGCCCGTTATTGTAGCCGTGGCATACAGATACGACCTTTTCTTATCCCAGACTACATTGTGGGCATTACCCAGCTTCACCGTATTAGCCTTTGCTCCCAATACCTTAACCGTGTCAACCACAAAGGTATTGATTTCACCGGATTTCGATTCTGCCGTCACAATATTTCCATCGGGTAATACCTCCGCAGAGTGAGGATTCTGTCCGCAATTTGCATAGAACATTAATTTATGGTCCGACAAACGGATTAAAGCCACAGCTCCGCCGGAGGCAGTCATCAAGATATAGCGTCTATTGAAAACAGGTTTTACTTCGCTCGGATTGACAAACCAACCCTGCTGGGCAGCAGGAACACAAGCTGTATAAGGATCCCAACTCCAGATATTGCGATTCGTCTCCGCATCTCTGATGACGATAGCCCGTCTGGATTGCTCCGCCAACACATAGGCCTTTTCCGGCAGTTGAAAGATTTCATTTTGTACTACAGGAGTGGTATCGTCATCGGAACAAGCTCCCAAAGCTATATTAAATCCTAAAAGGATTGCGAATAAACTAAACTTCTTCATGGTTATAACTATTTTAATTCTATTTTTTCCTATTTGTCTTTTAATGGTTTACGTTGATCTACTGAACCGATTTGGTATCATAATAGTCAATCAATGAATAAACAGCAAGATTCAACTGCCGCATCTGCGACAGGAAAGATTCATAAGGTTCGTATTCGATGGAAACGACTCCTTTATTGGACGCTTTTCCATCCGAACCGTATCCATCATTATACTCAAAGTGTACCCAACCCACACAATTTCGGGTTTCAAGTAAACGAAGACAGAAGTTCTGATAAAACTCACCTCTGTTTTTCTGTGTACGTACCAACCATCCACCTCCTTCGGTATTGGCATATCCAGTTCCTTGATAACCGGCATCTTCCGCTTTCGTATAGAACTCCGAAACCAAAAAAGGTTTCGCTCCACACCATGCTTTCAGGTTCGCCAAGAAATCTGCCTCCGGTTGCCAACGTGCATAATAGTTGACGGAAACAAGATCGCAATAACGGGCACAAGCTTCCACCACTTTCTGATTGTATTTGCTCCAGTCATGCAAACGTGTTCCCAAAATCAAATGCTCTTTATCATACTTCCTGACGGTGGCAGTAGTCAACTGATAATAATAATCGGCAACCATGCCCCGGAAGTCTTCCTGATTTTTCTTGGTGATCGCTCCGGCAGAAGTTATACCGTTATCCCGCATGAACTTTTCTGCATACTCCCGGGCAGCTTTATAGCGTTCGGGCAAAGACAAGAAATGTTTCAGATCAATTCCCCGCAAAGGGTCAGTATTCTGATAACTGGCAAACGGCAATTCATTGTCAAGATAGAAGCCGATAAAATGCTTGTCGCCGGCAAATAAAGCCGACTTCTCTTGTACGAGACGATCTATGTACGTAGCAAATGTCGGTTCAAAAAGAAGAACTAAGCGATTATACTTGTCATCATCAAACGCATAGCCCAAATTCTTACTCATATCCCACATAAAGGTACGGAGCAGATACAGATTCTCTGCATAAGCAATCTTTTGCGTCTTAGGCGTCAACAAGTTAGCACGTACTGCAACAGGAAATACTTCAATACGGTTCGAACCATACGAAATATAGTTTATATGATTGTCTGCTAACAGTTTGCCTGTCTCTTCACTCCATCGTGCCTCACTACCGTATCGAATACTGAAAGCCTTCTTATGAGCAGTAGATTCTCCCGGACGAACATGCTGAATTCCATGAATAATAACAGCTCCATTATCCGGATCCAGCAAATAAGAACGGTCTCCACAACTAGCCACTCGGAAAAAACCTTCTTTTCCAACCACAGATGAAGGTTGAAAACCGATTCGTCCTCCCCATGCAGTCCGGCTATAACCCGAAGAGGGAGTATACCAATTCATATTATCAATGATACGGGTTTCCCTTGAATCTGCTGTTGTCCATGCCTGGAAAGTTCCGTTCTGCCATTTCCGGTATTCTACATTCATAAAAGTATATTCATCTTTTTCCAAAGGAGTATCTCCTCCTTCCGGTTTCAAAGGTTCTATTTCGTTGGAAGAGGAGGAACAACCAAGCGTTAATTGCATCAGTCCGACCAAAGATAAAAAGAGGAAATACCTATATATTATATGTTTTCTCATATTACTTTCAGCTACTGCACATTATTACTTAACCAATGTGCTTGTTATCAATCGCATCTTTCGTATATTCTATCTAAGTTCACCGGGATAGCTGTTAATAACTCTCGCGTTGACTATTAATAGAAAAGTTATCCTCCACTAGGAGAGAACTTCCTTCCCTCTTGTTGCAAACTTCTTTTATCCTTATTATAAACTATAAACGCAAGCTTTATTTTTATAAACGCAACTTGCATTTATAAAAATGTAAGCTTCGTTTATAGTTTGTATCGGACAGAAAACAACTTTATTCCAATACTACCCTGTTTACTTCTTCTTAGGGAATTTGATTTCAACAGTCAATACACGAGCGGTTGTATCTCCGGGCTTCAGAACACCTTCACCGATAGATGGTGTCATACTAATAATTCTCATTACTCCGATCCTATTTCCACCTGCTGCAGAAGTTGATGCTGTTTTAAAGGCAATAATATCTCCCTCCGCTATAGGAATCAAGTCTTCTTTCACAATCAAGCTGGCTGATATTTCAGAAGCAATAGAAGTAACTGTTGCATTATCATAATCAAAGTCGGAGAGTTTGGCTAACGTAGTCCTATTCTTTACAGCCGCAGTGTTCAAACCTGCACCATTAGAACCTTTATACTCATCAGATTTTGCTGCATTTATAGAATACAGACGAGGTTCTGAAGCTACATTTGAACCTTTTCCCATACAATAGAATTTCAAATCAACATTCTTCGCATTATCCGCACTAGCTAATGCATAATCAACAGAATACGTTTTTAAATCTTTGAAAGATAACAAACCATAAGCATCCGGATATTTTTCGTGCGCACTATTAGCAAAAGTCTTACTAGATATATTCACTGTGGCAACATCCATATTTACATATGCCTTCACAGTTCCGACAGCTTCTTTTCCTACTCTTCCATCAGAAACCACCACTTTAATTTGAGACGTAGCTTCAGTAAAATCTATTTCCGGAATATAGTCCAATTGTTTCTCACCATTCTTCTGTTCCCGTAAGACTTCGACTTCCTGTCCGTTTTCAATACGGTAAATAATCACTTCGTGAACTCCACGTACAGATTCGACCTTTACCGGCACTCCTTGTTTAGCATCTGTTGTTGCAAAAATAGGCAATTCAGGCAAGGTCAATACGGGTATTGGCACTGTTCTATATTCCACTGGTAAAGTTGAAATGGTAACATTATCATATATATCCACTGCTTTTACTTTGAAACCTTTATCGCCTTCTTTATAGTTAATCATTTCATCATATGAAAAATCCTTTTTACCATTCAGCTCTACACTTCCTTTTGATTCCTGTCCGGTGGCAGATACCAAATACACTTCCACGACCTTCAAGCCAGCTTCCGAAACAACTTCGAAAGTAGTACGAGGAATTACCGGATTCTCATCCATCTCATCATATACAATCTCTTCCGGATCGAATGTTATGACAGGACGTGCCATTACATCGGTAACAGCAATTGGTAAAGTCCCGCTCGTAACATGATTCAGTTTATCCGTAGCCTCAATTATAAAGGCTTCGTAGTTAGCATTATATTCCAAGTTTTCAGAGAGACTATAAGAGTTGGGATTGAAAAAGTCGGTTACTGTTTTATATTCTGTCACTCCCTCTACTGTCTGCAATTTCATTGTCACACTCTGAAGTCCTGCCTGTGATTTAATAACAGCCACTACCGGCAGATTGTCTACTTTATTCAAATCAACGTCCAGTTGCTCCATAGGGAAATTGATCACAGGAGCCGCTGCATTAGGATCCAGACCATCATTATCGTCGCCACAGGCAGCAAAGCCCAAGCAAAGTCCTAATATCAATAAGGTATATATTTTACGAATCATAATTAGTTCTCTTTTTAATTAACTGTGGTTATTTGGAATATTTGCAATAGTTCTCAAATATATGAATCACACCATTTGTCGGCAGAATATTGCTAGTCTTAGCTTGCCGTTGCGGAGATTTCCCGTTGCTTCCGGTCTGATTCACCAGAATCTTACCTACTGCAGCCTGCCATGGATTTTTCCATACAGACATTGTCATCAATCCAGTCTCACCTTTCAGCATAGTCAAGACGAACATCGGTTCTACCTGTAATTGCCCATAAGAACTATATTCTCCATCTACAATATGATAAAGCAACATATTCTTCACCTTTTCTTTATCACAATCTGTAATGGAAGCTACACCAGCAAATTCATTCTCCCGATAAAGCTGCATACCGGCATTATTCAAAGCCAGAAAAGTATATTTATTATCAGTCTGTGTATAATAGTCCTTTAAGCCTGTATATTCAATAGCTGCTATCAACTCCGAGAACATATCTTTGTGATCCTGAAAATATTCCCACGCTGTCACTTTTACATACGGATCATCCACCGAAGGCTCATAATCATAATTCTTTTGCAAGTCCAGGTCACAACCGGTCAATGCCAAAATTGCCCAACAAAAGAAAAGAGTCTTATATAATATTGTCTTTTTCATTGCTTCTACCTTTTTAGTTGTTAGTATTACCATAATACGTATTCTGTACAATCTTCGGATTTTCCAAGATATGTGAATAGTGGATCGGGAAAAGTTCATTGCCGTCCTGCTCCATTCCGTTAATCGGTTTCATCACTTCCTTCCACTTTCCGGTACGCAGCAAATCAAACCAACGACGTCCTTCGCCGGCTAACTCCACCTGACGTTCACGCAAGATATAATTGACTACCTCTTCTTCTGAAGCAAAATCATTTTCAGTCAGTGTATTCAATCCGGCACGGTCACGTACAGTTTTTACTAAATCCAAAGCTTCCCCCCATTTTCCCTGATGAGCACGAGCTTCAGCTTGCAACAACATCATATCTGTGTAACGATAGATTGGATAGGCTACTTCGCATGTCTTATTCAAAGAGTTACTAATGTCACCTGCCATATATTTACGCAATTCATTTCCATTTTGATAATTCTTCACTGTATAATCTTTGCGTAAATCACCTTTCATATCCTTTTCATCAAAGATGCTCATAAACTTATCAGACATGACTGCCGCACGATTCCCTGAACCGGAAAACCATTGATACATATAACTGTAACCATTCGTGCCGACTTCATCCATATTGAAATGAACAAGGAAAATAAACTCTCTGGAGTTATATTCATCATTTTCCGGTGTATCATCAGAAGGTTTATTGGTCAGTTCTTCCGTAAACATGGTATGCCAAGTAGAAATGTTAGGTTCGAAGTCTACAAAACGACCGCCCTTTTTGGAAGCAATAGTCGCCATCTTGTCAATTGTTTGATCGGCCAGATTATATTCTTCGTTCCACATATAAGCATCCGCCATGATGGCCCATACGCCACAAATAGAAATACGTTTACGTTCGTAATTCTTGTTGCGGTTTATCAGTCCTTCCGCTTTCTTCAGATCCGGAAGAATGACATGTTCCAAAATGTAGTTTTTATCCGTACGCTCTTTATAGATCGCTTCTGAATACTTTTCTGTAGGTTCTGTAAACAAAGGTACATCTCCCCAAACACGGATAGCGTAGAAATAGGCCAAAGCACGCAACGCATAAGCTTGTCCGAGATAGTCATTTCGGTCTGCCACATCAGGCATACTGATATTAGGAATATATTTAATAGCCAGATTTGCCTGGTTAATCATCTGATACAGAGTCGTCCACTTTGCGCATTTCTCGTCCGTAGACATCAGGTTGTTGATAACACGTGCCTGATCGGCCATTACCGGCGCTCCGGGAGCTACATTATCCGAACGGAACTCACCCCAATAGAAGTAGTTCTCCCGTAAAGTGGAACGTAACAATCCATAGATTTCATTTATACCTGCCTTAGCGTCACGGGCAGTCTGCCACATGTCACCTGCCGGAATTTCACTTACCGGTTCCTCATTCAGAAAGTCTGAACAGCTATTCAATGATAGAGCCAGACATACAGCTCCAACAAAATATTTAATATTCTTCATACGATATCTTCAATTAAAAGTTTGCAGAAAAACCAATACCATATTCTCTCTTTCTCGGATAACGGTAAGAGTCTTTACCTACCTGCAAAGGATTGCTGGTAGAGAATTCCGGATCGAATCCCGAGTAGTTGGTCCATGTCAAGGCGTTGTTTACAAAAGCATAGATATTTATATTCTTCAACATCAGCTTCTTTATCCAGTTTTCAGGAAGATCGTAGGCTACACGTATGTTCTGCAAACGGATAAATGAAGCGTCTTCCAGATAGAACGAGTTCCCCATGCGGGCATTGTTGAATTCATCATTATACGGACGCGGATAGATGGCCTGATCGCCCGGATGCAACCACATATTATGAATGACTTCCGGTGAAGGAGTGGTTCCGGTATATTTGAACATGTTACGATTGTGTTCGGCCGAATTATAAATCTGTCCTCCCAATGAATAATAGAATCCCAGATACAGGCTTACATTTTTCCAAGTCACCGTTGTGTTCAAACCTCCGGTTACATCAGGCATGGCATTACCGATCACCATACGGTCATTATCATCAATCACACCGTCACGGGTTCCTTCCGGTTCCTCCCAGTTGTAATCTCCTCCACGGAACGGTTTACCGTTCGGCAATGTCTTTTGACGAATATTACCTGCATATTCCTTTCCATTCAATAAATACTTGTATTGGAATACGCCATTCTCAAACACCGGAGTCAACTGTTCCCATTTATCAGTGAAAGCATTCGATTCGTCGTATGCAAAGACACCCGCGCTTTTAAATCCGTAGAAGTCACCCACACGGCCACCTTCCTGCATCCACCAAATATCACCTTCCATATATGCCTTGCCTTCAGACAATTTTTCAATACGGTTGATGTTTCTGGAGATATTGAAAGAAGCATTCCACTTCCAGTCCTTCGTGCGGATAATATCACCGGTAACAGCTATTTCAAAACCGCGGTTACTCATTTCACCGACATTGGTTTTCATATATGCAAAACCGGATTCTTTAGGCAACTGGTAGTTTGCCAGCAAACCGTCTGTATATTTATCGTAGTAATCGGCAGTGATTGTCAAACGACTATTCCAGAAATTCAGGTCCAGACCAAGGTTGAATTGTTTAGTTTCCTCCCATTTCAGATTGTCCTTACCAATACGAGTCGGAATAACGCCACCCACTCCGTCATAAATAGAATTCGGAGAATAAGAGTAGATATAGTCGTAGTTTCCGATTGCTTCGTTACCCGTGATACCGAAACTTGCACGGATCTTACCATCTTCGAGAAACTTTTTCGAGAACTTCATGAATTTCTCATCCGAAAAACGCCATCCCACAGATACGGAAGGGAAATTACCCCATTTGTTCTCTTTGGCAAAACGAGAAGAACCGTCACGACGCATAATGGCATTGAGCAAATATCTTCCTTTATAATCATAAGTCACACGGGCAAAAACGGAAGCCATAGAGTGATTGCTTAATGTGGAGCCTGTAGATGACAAATCCAGGTTTGCGGCAAAAGCATTCATTGTATAGATAAAATCTGTAGACGAGTTTATCCCCACAAATGTTTCGTTTTCATAACGCCACTGCTGAGCGCTGACACCTACCATGGCCGTAAAATTATGATCTTTTATTTTGCGTGCATAAGTAAGGATGTCTTCATTCATCCAGTTCCAGTTCAAGTAATTATAAGAATAACCTTTATTCTGTTTCTGCCATTCATCAGTGATAAGACTCGGTTCGAGTTTTTTACGCTTATCCAGATAAAAATTGGCATTAATATTGGCTCTGAACTTCAAATACTTGTTGAATTTGATTTCAAAGAACTGGAAGAAGTTAGCCTTATAAGAATCAGTAAAGTCGGTGGTATAATTGACCTGCGCAATAGGGTTCTTCTGACCATTGAACACTCCGACCAGAGAGCCATCCGGATAATAAGTATTGAAATAAGGACGACGAGTCAATACTGCGCTCAATAAAGTACCTTCATTCAGACCTTTCTTTTTAGAATAAGTCAAAGAAATACGGCTACCCATATTCATCCAGTCTGTCGGTGAATAATCGGAGTTGATACGAGTATTCAATCTCTGGAAACCGGTATTGGAAATAATACCCTTCTCGTTATAATAACCGGTATTGATGAAATATTTCAGTTTCTTTGTACCACCACCTACACTGATATCCACCTGGTCTTTTTGTGCAGTGCTTGTAATCATGTCCAAATAATCGTTATCCACATTAAAGAAAGAGTTCAACGGATCATTCAGTATATCACTACTTTCATCCGGATTACCTCCGCCGTATGTTTCAAAATACTCTTTACGATATTGGTCGTACAACAAACGTTCTTTACGGTTTGCCTGTGGCACCTTGTGAGACAATGTACCCCATGAGTGATTATACTTGATATCAATACGGGCTTTACCTTCCTGACCACTTTTGGTAGTGATGATAATCACCCCGTTCGCCGAACGGGAACCGTAGATAGCCGCAGAAGCGGCATCCTTCAAAATCTCCATAGAAGTAATATCATTGGTATTGATACCATCGATACTTTCCAAAGGAACACCGTCTACAATATAGAGAGGAGTCACTCCTTCGGCAGAGAAAGTGGAAGTACCACGGATTTTAATAGAAGAAGATTCACCGGGCTGTCCGGAACCGGACACAACCTGTACACCGGCAGTAGTACCCTGCAATGCTTCAAAAACATTGGTAGCCATTTTTTGCTCAATAGCCTCGCTTGAGATGGAAGTAATAGCTCCTGTTACATCACGCTTTTTCATCGTACCATAACCCACTACCACTACTTCGTCCAATAGCTTAGAGTTTTCTTCAAGCGTAATATTCATTGTTTTATCTTTCACTACTACATCTTTAGGGGTATATCCCATAAATGATACAGTCAAGGTAACTCCCTTCTTTGAAACATTCAATGAGAAATTACCATCTAAATCCGTAATTGTCCCATTAGATGTTCCTTTCTCCATCACGTTGGCGCCAGGCAAAGGAAATCCTGTTTTATCCACAATAACTCCCTTCACTGCAAACCCGCCTTGAGCATAAGTCGGATCAACAAGGAAAAAGAGACTCAAGGAAATCAAAAGGAACGACTGCAACAACCGCACTTTTGTCCTACTCTGCAAATTTTTCATAACTAGAATAAAATTAAATTGGTTAATTATCAAGGTTTTACTCACTACTTAATTAATTGGGGGAAATATATTGATTCTCTCCAATAAGATGTTATCTTTCTATTTGTTATACAAGTGTTCGTCTTTCATAATACTATACAATAATTATTATATTAGAATAAAGATTACACAGTACCCGGTCCATCAAATAAAAGTGTGTGCGGACACACCCAATCAAAGAAAACTCAAGTACAAGCTGGCATTATCCAACGCCACAAAAGTATCGTATTTGAGCATATTGCACCCTATCGAATTGTTCGTTTTATCTAGTCTAAAAATTCAGATGACTTATTTTAATCACTTCACAGAGGGTTCGGAGGAGGTATTATGAGCTTTTCGATATTGCGTAGGAGCAATATCAAAAAGTTCTTTAAAGCATTTATTGAAGTATTGAGGATTTCCAAATCCTAACCGGTAAGCAATATCCGATATATTCATTTCCGGAGCATTCAGCAGAAAATATGCCGCTTTTTTCAGACGCAGGTTCATGATAAAATTATTTGGCGTACTTCCCGTGATACCTTTTATCTTCTGAAATAAGACAGTACGCCCTACCCCCATCTCACGTGAGAAGACATCTACACTAAATTCGGGATTTTCCATATTATCTTCTACCACCTGTGTCGCTTGTTCGATAAACTTTTGGTCGAGTTCATTCGTTGCAATCTTCTCTGCTTTGCTATCCAGCTGATGGGCATATTTATTCTGTAAGAGTCTGCGAGTATTAATCAGATTATTGCATTGCATAACCAACCGCCGCATATTAAATGGTTTTACCACATAAATATCCGCTCCAATTCTCAATCCTTCCAATTCGCGTTCCGGCGCACTAAGAGCTGTCAGAAGAACGACGGGGATATGGCAGGTTTCTATATTGTTCTTAATTTTGGCACATAATTCCGTTCCGGGCATTCCGGGCATCATGATATCCGAAATAACCAAATCAGGTTGCATCATTTTTACTTTCTCATACCCTTCTTCACCATCACTTGCAGTCTCAACCGTGTACAATGGAGAAAAGATATCTACAAGGATATTTCTGATTTCTTCATTATCATCAATAACCAATAGCTTGCAGTCAGTAGTCCCACTCTCATTTTGAGCCGACTGTACCTCCTTAACCAATAGTTCTTTATCTTCCGAATAATAAATATATTCCTTATCCTGCTCCGGTTCAACCCGGGCAACAGAAGAATCAAAGTGTGCATCCCCCTTTTTCAGAGTGACCTTAAAACATGAACCTTTCCCCAACTGACTCTCTACAGTTATGTCTCCCTGATGAGCTTTCACAATACCTTGACTTAAAGCCAATCCGATACCCGTTCCTCCATACTGTCCTATATTCTCAACCTGATAGAATCGTTCGAATATCTTCACGTAATCTTCCTCAGATATCCCCGCTCCATTGTCTGAAACGGAAAACATACATTCATCTGTTCCATCAGCCAGTTCCATACTGATACTTCCACCGTCTGAAGTATATTTAAAAGCATTCGACAACAGGTTATTAACCACTTTCTGTAGTTGCATACGATCTCCCCACACAAGACATTGCTCACATTCTGCATGCAAAACAAACGAAATATTCCTGTTAGCTGCCAATTCTTTGAACAAAACATAATGCTCTTCGAGTAGAGAATGTAAGTCAAATTGAGAAACTTTCAGTTTCAAAAGTCCCTGTTCCTGTTTACGGAAATCAAGTAACTCTGTTATCAATGATTTCAGGTTACCGGCATTTTTATGTATATTCAGTAATTTCGAATAGGCATAGGTAGACAACTTACCGGAATTCAGTAGCAAATCAACCTGCCCCAGGATAAGGGTAATAGGGGTTCTGATTTCATGTGAGATATTAGTAAAGAAACGCAGTTTGGATTGGTTCATTTCTTCAATATACTGTTTCTCACGAAGTTCAAAGTCCAATGATGTTTTCAGGAATAAACGGATTCTATATTCTCTCACCACAAAGAATAGAATTGTCAGAATCACACATATATAAATGGTATAGGCCCACCAGGTGGCATAAAAAGGGGGTGTGATCGTTATATGAAGAGATCTGATTACTTCCGGAAAGTTCTTCAGCCTGATCTCAAAAACATAATCACCCGGAGATATATTCGTATAAGTAATATCATTTCCCAAACGATTCTCACTCCATTCATCATTAGAACCTATCAATCGATATTCTACCTCACCACCGCCGATGTGCAGAAAATTATCTGTCGAGAAACCGATAGAAAACACATTCTGCAAATAATTCAATTTAATCCGGTCGGTATAGGCAAAAGATTTATTTAGGATTCCGGTCTGATCGCCTGTGGTTATCTCTTTGTTATTGACATACAAATGCGCCAACTCCAAATCGTATATTTTCGGAGGATAAGACAAACTACTTTCGCGAATGGTAACCAAGCCGGTAGCTCCTCCCATATAAATATCATGATTGCGGGATACATGCATGGATTTCCGGTTGACAAGAGTCAGCGGGAATCCTGTTTTAGAATTGAAGTTTATCACTTTCCCGTCTTTCTGTTCCAACATTGACAATCCATGTCCCGTACCAATCAGCAAATTTCCGGAAGGTGTTTCACCCAACACTCTGATATTTTCTCCCGACAATACGCTTTCAGAAGTATGTAAGCGAAACAAACGGTCTTTCTTATCCAACAAGAAAAGCCCGTTGCCATGTGTTCCTACCCAAATGTTTCCCTTTCGATCTTCATAGATGACATTGACCAGCTCTTTTTGAGATCTGACCTGCTTCTTCAGACTTATCCTATACGTTTCAAACCGCCCTTCATCAATCACATAAGCTACACAACCATCATCGGAAGCAAACCATAGCCGGTTTTTCGAATCAAGCAACAAAGTGTTATAATTATGTGTAAACAACTCCTTTTGATGAAGCAACACTTCAGTTTTTAAGGTCTGTTTATCCAGACTGACAACTGCTGATGTTGTGCCGACATATAACTTACGAGGAGTATCGGCCAAAGCAAACAGGGCTTCTCCCACACTTTCCTCTCCGAGCGGTTCGAGGTCATATATGTCATTCCGATAGTTATCAAGATGAAAACAGTTGACCTTATTTGTAAAGTCAGCGGCAATCCACAAACAGTTATTAACCTCATCAAAAACGACATCTTTCAGATAATCCGTACTAAAATGATATCCGGTATGCGCATTAAAATGCTTGAATGTACCTTGTTCCGGTTGATATAAATCCAGCCCTCCTCCTTCAGTACATATCCATATGTTTCCGGATTTATCTTCCGCCATAGCACCCACCACCGGAAAAGACAATCCGGTGTCTGAAGCATGATAATGTACAAAATGTTGATATTCCGGGGAGAAGAAGTTCACACCGCCCCAATAGGTCCCCACCCAGACAGTTCCTTGTTTGTCTGTATAAAGAGAAGTCACCGAACGATTAGACATAGCCCCCACCCGGTTAGGATCCGCCTGATAATGATATATTTTACCGGTAGCCACTTCAATCTTACTCAATCCACTTCTATAACCTACCCATATATTCCCTTCCAAATCCTGACATAACGCTCTTGCCATATCATCCCGGACCGTGAAAACACTCTTGTCATTATATTCATAGTGATGTATGACTGCACCTTGAGGTGAAAAACAGAAAACGCCATGATCCTGCGAACCGATCCAAATATTCTGATCGTTACTTTTTATCAGTTTCATCACCTTGACTCCGGGCAAATGAAGCGACATCGATCCACAAGTATCTACACGCATCACCCCACCATCCTTCAAAGCAACCCAAAGATTTCCTTCCGAACCTTCCACCATCGTCGGCCCACTATCCGGCAAATGTAAGTCCGCATACATTGGTTTCACGGAACGGGTATTCTTATCATACAAGAAGAGTTTTCCCCCTTCTGCAATCCACACTCCCAGCTTTCCTTTGGCAAGAGTGGAAGGAGAAGACACCGGAAGAATATAATATTTCTCCGTTTCAAGGTCGAACTGAAAAAGTCCGGTAGAAGTCAAGAGAAAAAGACTCCCCTGACCGTCTTCCACCATCTGAGTCACATATAAATTACCATAACTGATGGAGTCGTTATGAAAATGATTAAAGACTTTGATATGATTGCCATCGAAACAATTCAAACCATCCAGCGTGGCAATCCATATACGCGACTTCTCATCCTGGCAAATATCGCTCACCGTTATTTGCGACAATCCATCCTCCACACCTAATGTTCTGAACTTATATTCCTGTGATTGAAGAGGAGATACAAATCCAAAAAGAGATAGCAGAATAAGAAAATGGATATTAGATAGTTTTTGTCCGCGCATATCAAGAATGATGGTTTATAACACATTAATCTTACCACAAAAGTAACTGTTTTTATGATATTCCCAAAATCAGAACCCAATAACTAATAGATATGGAACTTCATCCTATTCATTCTTCCCGCCCGAACGAACGATACTCCAATGGAGTAAGCCCCGTACGTTTCTTGAAAAAAGAGAAAAAATATTCGGTTGACTGGAAACCTAGAAAAAAAGAAATCTCTTTTACTGACTGGGAAGTTCCTACCAACATTTGTTTAGCCTTACGAAGTTTCAATTCCTGAAAATATTTAGCCGGAGCATAGCCTGTATACTCCTTAAAAACACGTCGGAACCATGAATAACTAATATTAAGTCGCATAGCCAACTCTTCCGGGTCCACATTGCCGGCAACATTTTCATTCATAATGATTTTTGCCTGTTCAATCTTCTGATCCACGTCACTCATCTCAAAAAACTTATTCTTGGAAACAGAAAGAATCATTCCTATCATGTGGAGCACAATCCCGGAAAGATATTGTTGCGCGGAAATCTTATCTGCTTCGGCCACAGCAAGAGCACGGGAGAATAATGAGACCAACTCTTCATTAATGCCAATTTCCAGTATTTGTTGTTCTTGCGACAAAAAAGCATCATTAACAATGGCGTCTATCATAGGCCCCTCGAAACCGATATAATATTCCGTCCAACCAGTCTGCCGCAATGGGCGATAAGTATGCCATTGTCCGGGAAACAATACCATCAGCCGGCCTTTACAAACCTGCTTCTCGGAAGTAGAATCGGATGAAAACAAACCACGTCCCTTGGTGATATAAACCAATTGATACTCACGAAGCACTCTTCCTTTTTCCGCATTAAAGAAGTAACCGGAAGGATGCTCTTTCAACGGATAAGGTGAATCGGGAGGAATGGACTGATAGCCGACGGTATTTACCCACAGGCCGAATTTACGGTCCATGTCATTTACAATCAGATATTTAAATTCTAATCCTAAACTATTATCCTCGATCATATCAGTGTGTTTTCATGCAATTGAGTTGGACAAAAATAGACATTATTTTCAGAAAACACACGCCAGGATACAAAAAAACATCCGGAACGTACCTTCAGGTATCTCCGGATGTTTATCTGAGACAAACCCTATACAGCCAGATTTAGAAAGCTTTGCGATATAGAGCTTCGATATCTTCTATTGAAGTGGGACGAGGATTACCACCTGTGCAAACATCATTGAAAGCGGCTACAGCCAGTGCAGGAATATCTTCTTCCTTCACATTGATTTCATGTAATTTCTGCGGTATATTGATGCTGACAGAAAGTGCTTTCACCGCTTCAATGGCAGCTCTTACTCCCTCCGCTTCACTCATTCCGGCAGTGTCTACTCCCATTGCTTTCGCAATATGGATATATTTCGGTGCTGCCGGAGATTCAGCGTTGTATTCCATCACATACGGCAACAATAAGGCATTAGCTACTCCATGAGGAGTATCATAGAACGCACCTAACGGATGAGCCATCGAGTGAACAATTCCTAAACCGACATTCGAGAATCCCATACCGGCAATATATTGTGCCTGTGACATAGCTTCGCGGGCTGCCACATCTTTACCATTATCCACAGCTGCCTTCAAGTTTTGAGCAATCATCTCAATGGCTTTCAATTCGAACATATCGCTCATTACCCAGGCACCCGGAGTGATATAACTTTCGATGGCATGAGTCAAAGCATCCATACCTGTAGCAGCAGTCAGTCCTTTTGGCATTGAGTACATCAGTTCGGGGTCTACGATAGCTACGGCAGGAATATCGTTCGGATCTACACAAACCATTTTCTTGCGGGCATCTTCATCAATAATCACGTAATTGATAGTTACCTCGGCAGCTGTTCCGGCAGTAGTAGGCAGCGCGAAAGTAGGCACCGCTTTATGTTTGGTATCGGCTACCCCTTCCAGAGATTTCACGTCTGCAAAATCCGGATTGTTCACAACAATACCGATTCCTTTGGCAGTATCGATGGAAGAGCCGCCGCCCAAAGCAACGATAAAATCGGCTCCGGAGGCTTTGTATGCAGCCACACCGTTTTGTACATTTGCAATAGTGGGATTAGCTTTTACATCACTATAAAGTTCGTAAGGAATCTGGTTCTCATCAAATACTTTAATGATTTCGGCAGCCACCCCAAACTTGATCAGGTCTTTATCCGTTACAAAAAAGGCTTTCTTAAAGCCACGTCTGGCTGCTTCCACAGCAATAACACTACGGCATCCGGCACCGAAGTAAGAAGTTTCATTTAAAATAATGCGATTCATAATTGTGCTATTTGTTGTTTTATTTAGGAAGATTGAAAGCTACTGACATTTCTTTCATCTGTTCCTGACTCATACCATCCGGTTCGAAGCCCATATTTTTAGCTGCGATATAAATCAGAGCCGACTTATTGAGTACGTCAATCTGATCGAACGCCTGCATCGCATCGCAATCTACCGCAAATACGCCATGCTTCTCCCACATCACAACATCGTAGTCCTGCAGTTCTTTGATGGTAGCTTCAGCCAATTCCACCGAGCTAGGCAATTGATAAGGAATGATACCCAAACCACGCGGGCAGAATGCCTTTGTTTCAGGAATCATACTCCACAACAGATTGGTAGCCACATCTTTTTCCAGAAACTTCGGACAATGTGTCATAGCAATCAGTTCAATCGGGTGTGTATGTACAGATGCCTTATAAGGAGAGTTTTTGCTCAACAGGTCATTGTGTACGCTCAAGTGAGAAGGCAGTTCCGATGTCGGAGCTACAGCTTCATCCGCAATAATCACATAGCTGGCACAGTCATCCAGGATACGGATTACCGAACCATTTTCCATCGGCCAGCGGGCTAAATCACGCATGCGTTTATTAGTTCCCTTGCAGTAGAAATAGCAGCCTTTCAGATAAGGAAGAGTCACACCGATAGATTTTACTTCGCTGATCGGCTTCATCTGACGGATTTCATCGTCTACAAACTCTGTGATATTAACAGTGATATTACCACCATTGCGTTCAGCCCATCCTTTTTGCCACAAGTATCCGGCAACTTCTGCTACCTTGTTTACTTCTTTGGCAAGTGCCGGACGATTCTCTAAAATTGATTTCATTATATATATATATTTTAATTAGGCACGGATTACACGGATTTTGTCGCAAGTTATAAAAAAACTGCGTAATCCGTGTAATCCGTTCTTGATTTTTTTAAAACAAATTTGGGAACACTAAAGAGAAGACAAGTACGATCAGACCAGCTATCAGCACAGTTATGGTCTTGTTTGACACACCTTTCCATTCTTTCAGAATTATTCCCCAAACATTACTAAAAGTTACATTCAATGCCATCAGGATACACCAGGAGAAAGCCAACAGTACCGGGCTTTCCGTAAGAAAGCTCTTACCCATTTCCAGCCCGAAGAACTGCATATACCATAGTACACCAGCCAATGCACAGAATACTAGATTATTGCCCCACACTTTTCCTTTAGCATAGTCACCCATCGATTTATTAGCCACATTCTGTTGCAAACAGTAAGCAGCATTTGTCAGAAAGCCGCCAAGCGTAACCAGGAAGATAACCGGAAGACCAGCATAAAGTCCTTCCACTCCACCAGCCAAAGCGGCTTCTTTAATAGGTGTTCCTGCATCCAGTCCCAAAGCAAAGCAGGCACTCATGACACCAGCCAAGAGTGCGACCAGTAACCCTTTTGTCAACGCAAAGTCTTTTACGGCAGCACGTTTTTCTTCTTCACTCATGTTTTGCGCACGCAAACTACCGGCATACCCGATAATAGCAATACCTGCCAACGTGATGCAAACACCCAATAAAAGAATCAGCCCGTTACCTTCAAACAAATTTGTACCAGCAAAAAGAGCCGGAAGAAGGGTACCGAAACCGGCACAAGTACCCAGTGAGATACTTTGTCCGAGCGCAACACCCAAATAGCGCATGGAAAGTCCGAAAGTCAAACCTCCTACTCCCCACAATATACCATAAAAGATGCTCATTCCAGCACCTCCCGCTCCCCACAAGTCGAACAAACTGCTCTCTTGGGGTACACCCAGCAGTGAACCCAGGAACGGGAACACTAACCAGGCAAATACACCTTGTATTAACCAGAAGCTTTCCCAGCTCCATTCCTTTACCTTCTTAATAGGTACATAAGAACTGGACTGGCAAAAGCTACCGATAGCTATAATCAATAAGCCGATTAAGATTTCCATAACTTATCGTTTAGAAGTTACTTCGGCTTCGTACTTTTCAATTTCCGCGATGAAATCTTCGCCAACAGGAACATTGTTCTTCAAGCAGAACATATCCCAAACTGCATTCCAAGGCAACGCTTTTTCTTCTTCGAGCAGAGCCAGACGTTGGAATCCCTGTCCGTTTGCTTCGTATTCACGCAACTTGGCAATCGGTTCGAGCAGAGCACGAGTCATACATTTCTGTGCAGCACGGCTACCGATTACATAAGCACCGATACGGTTGATAGATGCATCGAAGTAGTCAAGACCATAATGTACACGGTCCAGAGCACCGCAACGAACGATTTCGCTGAACAGTTCCATTGTCGGATCATCCATGATAGTAACATGGTCTGAATCCCAACGAACCGGACGGCTTACGTGCAACATCAATTCAGGTACATAAAGCAACAGTGAAGATACTTTATCAGCTACACTTTCTGTCGGGTGGAAGTGACCGGTATCCAATGTAATCATCTTGTTACGAGAAGCACCATAACCGATATAGAAGTCGTTAGAACCTACTGTATAGCTTTCCAGACCGATACCGAACACTTTAGATTCGATACAATCTTTCATATTCTTATATTCGGTAGCGAAGATCTGATCCAAAGAATCTTTCAACAATGCACGATATTTCATACGGTTTACCGTAATATCCTTGCTTCCGTCATGTACCCAAAGATTCATGATACACGGATCCCCCTGTGCTTCACCCATCGCTTCCGCAACTGCACGGCAACGTTTGGTATGTTCAATCCAGAACTGACGGATACCTTCATCGGGATTAGAAAGAGACAAGTCACCTGATTTCGGATGAGAGAAAGAGGTAGAGTTGAAGTCAAGTTTCATGTTGTGTTCTTTACCCCATTCGATCCAGCTCTTGAAATGTTCCGGTTCTACCTGGTCACGGTCTACCACCTTACCTTGGAAATCTCCATAGATTTCGTGCAGGTTCAGACGATGAGTCCCCGGAATATAAGAAGCAGCTTTCAAAATGTCAGCACGCAATTCATCAATATTACGAGCTTTGCCCGGATAATTACCGGTTGCCTGAATACCTCCGGTCAATGAGCCGGCCTGTACTTCAAATCCTGCAACATCGTCAGCCTGCCAGCAATGGAGTGACAGATGAAAATCCTGCATCGTTTTCAATACTTTCTCGGTGTCCACACCTACTGCTGCATAACGTTCCACAGCAATCTCATACGCTTTCTGAATCAGTTCTTCTTTTTTCATGATATTCTATTAGTTTAAATAAATGATTATTCTGTCGGTTGTTCAATGCATTATCGAACGCAATTCTTAAAATGGATATATGCCATATCCCACGCTTCCGTATCTTGCGGCTGATAAGTTTTCAACGGGATAGAGCGGTTGATTAACTGGCGCATACCGGCAACATCCGTTGCTTCACCTGCTGCCATTGCCTGAATCATCACATTACCGATAGCTGTCGCTTCAGACGGACCGGCTACCACAGGGATTCCTATCGCATTAGCTGTAAACTGGTTCAGCAAATCATTCCGGCTACCTCCACCAATCACATGCAATGTATCAATCGGACGTGGAGAAAGTGAACGCAAATTCTCCAATACCTGACGATAACGCAAAGCCAGACTTTCAAAAATACAACGTACCACTTGTCCACGTTTCTCGGGAACTGATTGTCCGGTAACCCGGCAATATTCAGCAATAGCTTTTTCCATATCCGCAGGATTCGCGAAACAATCATCATCCGGATTAATCAGACTACGGAACGGCTCGCAAGCATCCGCCTCACTGATTAATTCAGGGTAGCTTGTATCTCCCCAATTCAAACGGCAACGTTCCAACAACCACATCCCGCAGATATTCTTCAACAGGCGGACGGTTCCTTCCACACCGCCTTCATTGGTAAAGTTCAACGCTTCTGTTTCGGCATTAATCACCGGAGCATCCGTTTCTACTCCCATCAATGACCAGGTTCCGCTGCTCAAATAAGCAAAGTTACGATCGAGTGCCGGAACGGCAGCAACTGCTGAACCGGTATCATGTCCGGCTACTGCAATTACAGGAATTGCCCCCAGTCCGGTTATTTTTTGCACTTCTTCTGTCAATACTCCCACCTTTTCGCCCGGGAATACAAAACGTCCGAAATTCTTTTCGCTCAATCCTACTGCTTTCAACAACTCCGGTTCCAGACGACGTGTTTGCGCATTCACCAGCTGCGCTGTGGAAGCAATCGTATATTCCGTCACCATCTCTCCGGTCAGCATATAACTTAACGCATCCGGCATAAACAGAATTTTATCTGCCGCCTCTAATGCGCTGTCATGATTGCGACGTAAAGTGTCTAATTGGAAAAGTGAATTAAAATTCATAATCTGAATACCCGTTTTGCCATAGACTTCACTACGCGAAATACGGGAAAAAAAAGCTTCCGGTGCACCTACCGTATGCGGGTCACGGTATGCATAAGGCTGACGAAGCAGGTTGCCGTCTTTTCCAACACATACAAAATCCACTCCCCAGGTATCAATACCGATAGAAGCAATGGATTCACCACGGTGAGCAACCAACTTCAATCCGTCAATAATATGACGATATAATGCATAAATATCCCAATAAAAATGTCCACCCACTTCAATCAGGTGGTTAGGAAAGCGATTAATCTCTTCCAGATTTAATCCGCCTTCTATGAAAGTTCCTAAGATTGTACGGCCGCTCGTTGCGCCCAGGTCGACTGCAAAAAAGTTTTGTTTCATGGTATTCTGTCTATATATTTAAGGTATCCATTTACCTACATTGCAAAGATAGGCGATTCCCTCCTCCCTTTCCTTATGTATTTTGATTGAAAGGGTATACATTTTGACACAAAACAAAAAAGCAGGCTCTCACCGTTTAGCATATTTTTCACTTTTATGCAAAAAAACTTTGGTTTTATGCATATTTTCTCCGAAATAATGCATACTTTTGCACCATTCTTAGAATAATTATACAATGAAGAAGAAAGCAAATCGGTTAGACGCCATCAAAATGATTATCTCGAGCAAGGAGGTCGGTTCGCAGGAAGAACTGCTGCAAGAGTTGAACCGCGAAGGCTTCGAACTGACACAGGCCACCCTCTCCCGCGACTTGAAACAATTGAAAGTAGCCAAGGCTGCCAGTATGAACGGAAAGTACGTATATGTACTGCCGAACAACATTATGTATAAACGTTCTACCGACCAGAGTGCCGGTGAAATGTTACGTAACAACGGATTTATCTCTTTACAGTTTTCCGGTAACATTGCCGTTATCCGCACCCGTCCCGGTTATGCCAGCAGCATGGCGTATGACATCGACAACAATGAATTCAGTGAAATTCTGGGAACCATTGCCGGTGACGACACGATCATGTTGGTGTTGCGTGAAGGAGTTGCCATCAGCAAAATACGTCAGCTTCTGTCACTCATCATTCCCAATATCGAATAATTATACCTATTATATAATAAAGAAATGGACACTCAACAAATAGATGTTATGGTAGCCGACGCCTCACATGAGGTTTACGTTGACACTATTTTGGAAACTATCAGAAATGCTGCCGCCGTACGAGGAACAGGAATTGCGGAACGCACACACGAATACGTAGCGACAAAGATGAAAGAAGGTAAGGCGATTATTGCTCTTTGTGGCGATACTTTTGCCGGATTCACCTACATCGAATCATGGGGAAACAAGCAATATGTGGCTACTTCCGGTCTGATCGTTCATCCTGATTTCCGTGGATTAGGACTGGCAAAACGTATCAAACAAGCTTCTTTCCAACTGGCACGTCTCCGATGGCCGAAAGCAAAAATATTCAGTCTGACCTCCGGAGCAGCTGTCATGAAGATGAACACCGAACTGGGTTATGTGCCTGTCACCTTCAACGAACTGACAGACGACGAAGCTTTCTGGAAAGGATGCGAAGGATGTATCAATCATGATATTCTGGTAGCGAAAAACCGCAAGTTCTGTATCTGTACAGCCATGCTGTACGATCCGACAGACCCGCGGAACATAAAAAAGGAACAAGAAAGAAATAACATTTAAAAAGATACAGCACTATGGAAGAAAAGAAGAAAAAAGTAGTGGTGGCATTCAGCGGCGGACTGGACACATCGTTCACCGTCATGTACCTCGCCAAAGAAAAAGGTTACGAAGTATATGCAGCTTGTGCCAATACGGGTGGTTTCAGCGAAGAACAACTGAAAACAAACGAAGAAAATGCTTATAAACTGGGAGCAGTGAAATACGTGACACTGGACGTTACCCAGGAATACTACGAAAAGAGCCTGAAATACATGGTTTTCGGAAATGTGCTGCGTAACGGTACTTATCCTATTTCAGTTAGTTCCGAACGTATTTTCCAAGCATTAGCCATTGCACGCTATGCCAACGAAATCGGCGCGGATGCTATCGCGCACGGTTCTACCGGAGCAGGTAACGACCAAATCCGTTTCGATATGACTTTCCTCGTACTGGCTCCCAATGTGGAAATCATCACATTGACCCGCGACATGGCATTGAGCCGTCAGGAAGAAATTGATTATCTGAACAAGCATGGTTTCAGCGCAGACTTCACCAAACTGAAATACTCTTATAATGTAGGTTTGTGGGGTACTTCTATCTGTGGTGGCGAAATCCTCGACTCCGCGCAAGGACTCCCGGAAACTGCTTACCTCAAACACGTTGAAAAAGAAGGCAGCGAACAGCTTCGCCTGACTTTCGAAAAAGGGGAACTGAAAGCTGTCAACGACGAGAAGTTTGACGACCCGATCAAAGCCATCCAGAAAGTAGAAGAGATTGGTGCAGCATACGGTATCGGCCGTGATATGCACGTGGGTGATACAATTATCGGTATCAAAGGCCGTGTAGGATTCGAAGCAGCCGCTCCGATGTTGATTATCGGCGCCCATCGCTTCCTCGAGAAATATACATTGAGCAAATGGCAACAATACTGGAAAGACCAGGTAGCCAACTGGTACGGTATGTTCCTCCACGAAAGCCAATACCTGGAACCGGTGATGCGTGACATCGAAGCTATGTTACAGGAAAGCCAGCGTAACGTAAACGGTACGGCTATCCTCGAACTTCGCCCTCTTTCCTTCTCTACCGTAGGTGTAGAATCGGAAGACGATCTGGTGAAGACTAAATTCGGAGAATACGGTGAAATGCAGAAAGGCTGGACAGCCGAAGACGCAAAAGGCTTTATCAAAGTAACTTCTACACCGCTACGTGTTTACTATAACAACCACAAAGACGAAGAGATATGATTAAAGCAGGAATCATTGGTGGCGCAGGATATACAGCTGGCGAGTTAATCCGTCTGCTGCTCAACCATCCGGAAACTGAAATCGTATTTATCAACAGCAGCAGTAATGCCGGAAACAGAATTACCGACGTACACGAAGGCTTGTATGGAGAAACAGATCTAAGATTCACCGACCAGTTGCCTTTGGACGAAATCGACGTTCTCTTTTTCTGCACTGCCCACGGCGATACAAAGAAATTCATGGAAAGTCACAACATACCGGAAGACCTGAAGATTATCGACCTCTCGATGGACTACCGTATTATGAGCGACGACCACGACTTTATCTACGGTCTGCCGGAACTGAACCGCCGTGCCACTTGTACGGCAAAGCACGTAGCCAATCCCGGTTGTTTTGCAACCTGCATCCAGCTCGGTTTGCTCCCGCTTGCCAAAAATCTGATGCTGACGGATGATGTAATGGTAAATGCCATTACAGGAAGTACGGGAGCCGGAGTGAAACCGGGTGCTACCAGTCATTTCAGTTGGAGAAACAACAATATGAGTGTGTACAAAGCATTCGAGCACCAGCATGTTCCGGAAATCAAGCAATCGCTGAAACAGCTGCAAAACAGTTTCGATGCAGAGATCGACTTCATTCCATACCGTGGAGATTTCGCCCGTGGTATCTTTGCGACACTGGTAGTCAAGACCAAAGTAGCGTTGGAGGAAATCGTTCGTATGTATGAGGAATATTATGCAAAAGACTCCTTTGTGCACATCGTAGACAAGAATATTGACTTGAAACAAGTCGTTAATACTAATAAGTGCCTGATACATCTGGAGAAACATGGTGACAAACTATTGATTATCTCTTGTATCGACAATTTGCTGAAAGGCGCCAGCGGACAAGCTGTTCATAACATGAACCTGATGTTCAACCTGGAAGAAACCGTAGGACTACGTTTGAAGCCTTCAGCTTTTTAAAAACAAAGAATTATGAAATTATTCGACGTATATCCTTTATATAACATCAACATTGTCAAAGGCGACGGTTGCAAAGTATGGGATGAGAACGGAACAGAATATCTGGATCTCTACGGAGGTCATGCCGTTATCTCTATCGGACATGCACATCCTCACTATACAGCAATGATCAGTAACCAGGTATCTAAACTTGGTTTCTACTCAAACTCCGTCATCAACAAGCTCCAACAAGAGGTAGCCGAACGACTGGGCAAAATTTCCGGTTACGAAGACTACAGCCTGTTCCTGATTAACAGTGGGGCCGAAGCGAACGAGAATGCTCTGAAGCTAGCCTCCTTCTATAACGGACGTACCAAAATCGTATCTTTCAATAAGGCGTTTCACGGACGGACGTCTCTTGCGGTAGAAGCGACTCACAATCCTTCCATTATCGCCCCTATCAACAATAACGGTCATGTCACCTATCTCCCGCTCAACGATATTGAAGCGATGAAGCAGAAACTGTCTAAGGGAGACTCGTGCGCTGTTATCATTGAAGGAATACAAGGTGTAGGCGGTATCAAGATACCGACCACCGAATTTATGCAGGAACTCCGCAAAGCTTGCAGCGAAACAGGAACGATCCTGATTCTCGATGAAATTCAGAGCGGATACGGACGTAGCGGTAAATTCTTCGCCCATCAATATAATGACATCAAGCCGGACATCATCACTGTAGCCAAAGGTATCGGCAACGGTTTCCCGATGGCAGGTGTCCTGATCAGCCCGATGTTTAAACCGGTATATGGTCAATTGGGAACTACCTTCGGTGGAAACCATCTGGCATGTTCGGCAGCACTCGCCGTGATGGACGTCATTGAGCAAGAAAATCTGATAGAAAACGCGAAGGTAGTAGGTAACTACTTACTGGAAGAACTGAAGAAATTCCCGCAAATAAAAGAGGTACGCGGACGCGGACTCATGATCGGACTCGAATTCGAAGAACCCATCAAAGAACTACGCAGCCGCCTCATCTATGACGAGCATGTATTTACCGGAGCAAGCGGTACGAATGTACTTCGCCTGTTACCTCCTCTTTGCCTTAGTATGGAGGAAGCGGAAGACTTCCTTGCCCGGTTCAAGAAAGTACTCTAATCGCTCATTTGATTAATAAACAGCCAACGATAAAAGCAGCCTTTATTAGAAATTTATTTCTTATTCTGGCTGCTTTTTGTTTTTTCGTAATTAACTGTTACCTTTGTCTTTAACAACTCATTAAAAATAAGCGTATATGAAAATAGCCATTATCGGTGCAGGAAACATGGGCGGTTCAATAGCCCGTGGCCTGGCAAAAGGAAGTCTGATAGACGATTCGGACATCATCGTGTCCAATCCGAGTGCCGGAAAACTAGAGAAACTGAAAAAGGAATTCCCGGATATCTCTATCACCAACAGCAATGTGGAAGCTGCCACAGGTGCGGATATTGTCATCCTTGCTGTCAAACCGTGGTTTATGGAACCGGTGATGCGCGAATTGAAACTGAAAAGCAAACAGATACTCATCTCCGTAGCTGCCGGCATCAGTTTTGAAGAACTGGCTCATTACGTCGTAGCACCGGAAATGGCAATGTTCCGTCTGATTCCAAATACCGCTATCAGCGAACTGGAAAGTATGACGCTTGTCGCCGCCCGCAATACGAACGATGAACAAGACAAATTCATCCTCCGGTTGTTCAGTGAGATGGGAACAGTGATGCTTATCCCCGAAGATAAAATAGCGGCAGCCACCGCATTGGCCTCCTGCGGTATCGCCTACGTATTGAAATATATTCAGGCAGCCACGCAAGCCGGAATCGAAATGGGACTTCGCCCCAAAGATGCCATGCAGATGATAGCACAATCCTTAAAAGGAGCAGCCGCACTGATTCAGAACAATGATACCCACCCCAGCGTAGAAATCGACAAGGTTACCACTCCGGGCGGAATCACGATCAAGGGGATCAATGAATTGGAACACAACGGATTCACCTCCGCTATCATCAAAGCCATGAAAGCCTCCAAATAACACCATAAAATTATTAATCATAAAAATACGAACCACTTGTATGAATGAACAAATTAAACAGATCGCAGAACGCCTCCGCGGATTACGTGACGTACTGGAACTGACCGCAGAGGATATCGCCCGCGACAGCGACATCTCTGCTGAAGAATACCGACTTGCAGAAACCGGAGACTACGACATTTCTGTCAGCATGTTACAAAAAATAGCCCGTACGTATAATGTAGCTCTCGACGCCCTGATGTTTGGCGAAGAGCCTAAAATGAGCAGCTACTTCGTGACTCGTGCCGGCAAAGGAGTCAGCATCGAACGTACCAAAGCTTATAAATACCAATCACTGGCTTCAGGATTCATGAACCGTACCGCTGACCCGTTCATCGTCACTGTTGAACCGAAAGCAAACGACGAACCGATCCACTACAACAAACATAACGGACAGGAATTCAATCTGGTAATCGAGGGCCGTATGCTTATCAACATCGAAGGCAAAGAAATCATCCTCAACCAAGGCGACAGTATCTATTTTAACTCTAAACTTCCACATGGCATGAAAGCGCTCGATGGCAAAACGGTACGTTTTCTGGCAGTAATTATGTAATAACATCATGGTAGAAAGATTTTTATCACAGACCTCTTTCAGTTCACAAGAGGATTTTATCAAAAACTTGAAAATAAACGTCCCGGAGAACTTCAACTTCGGTTACGATGTAGTAGATGCCTGGGCTGCCGAACACCCCGACAAGAACGCTTTACTTTGGACAAATGACAAAGGCGAAAGTCGCCAATTCTCATTTGCCGACATGAAACGATCTACAGACATGACCGCCTCTTACTTCCAGAGTCTGGGTATCGGTCGTGGCGACATGGTGATGCTGATTCTGAAACGCCGTTATGAGTTCTGGTATAGCACCATCGCTCTTCACAAACTGGGAGCAACCGTCATTCCGGCTACTCACCTACTGACCAAGAAGGATATTATCTATCGCTGCAATGCTGCCGATATCAAAATGATTGTAGCTGCCGGCGAAGGAATCATCCTGCAACATATCAAAGATGCTCTTCCCGAATGTCCCACTGTTGAAAAACTAGTCAGTGTCGGCCCGGAAATCCCGGAAGGCTTCGAAGATTTCCATCAGGGTATCGAAAATGCTGCTCCGTTTGTACGTCCGCGCCATGCAAACACTAATGATGACATCTCACTGATGTATTTTACTTCCGGCACTACCGGCGAACCTAAGATGGTGGCACATGACTTTACTTATCCGTTAGGCCATATCGTTACCGGTAGCTTTTGGCACAACTTGGATGAAAACAGCCTTCATCTCACCATTGCCGATACCGGCTGGGGAAAAGCAGTATGGGGAAAACTCTACGGACAGTGGATTGCCGGAGCCAATATCTTCGTCTACGACCACGAGAAGTTTACCCCGGCAGCTATTCTGGAAAAAATCCAAGAATATCATGTCACTTCTCTCTGTGCACCTCCTACCATCTTCCGGTTCTTGATTCACGAAGACCTGACAAAGTTCGACTTGTCTTCACTAAAATACTGTACCATTGCCGGAGAGGCATTGAACCCTGCCGTATTTGAAACTTTCAAGAAACTGACGGGTATCAAACTGATGGAAGGTTTCGGACAAACAGAAACAACTCTTACCATCGCCACCATGCCTTGGATGGAACCAAAACCGGGAAGCATGGGGTTGCCGAATCCTCAATATGATGTAGATTTGATCGACCATGAAGGTCGCTCTGTTGAAGCCGGTGAGCAAGGGCAAATTGTAATCCGCACCAGCAAAGGAAAACCTCTCGGACTTTTCAAAGAATATTATCGGGATGCGGAACGCACTCACGAAGCTTGGCACGATGGTATTTATTACACCGGAGATGTTGCCTGGAAAGACGAGGACGGCTACCTTTGGTTTGTCGGTCGTGCAGACGACGTTATCAAGAGTTCCGGTTACCGCATCGGCCCATTCGAAGTGGAAAGTGCGTTGATGACTCATCCAGCTGTTGTGGAATGTGCTATAACCGGAGTACCCGACGAGATTCGCGGTCAGGTAGTAAAAGCTACGATTGTTCTATCCAAAGACTATAAAGCACGTGCTGGAGAGGAACTGATTAAAGAATTACAGAACCACGTGAAGAAAGTGACTGCTCCTTATAAATATCCACGCGTCATCGAGTTCGTAGAAGAGCTTCCCAAAACGATCAGCGGTAAAATCCGCCGGGTGGAAATTCGTGAAAATGACAACAAGTAAGTAGAAAATAGTTTCTAATCAATAAGAAAGCGATATTATATGAACTATAATATCGCTTTCTCAGTTCAAAGAGAATGATCCCTCATCCGCCTATTTTTTCATCAAGCGTTCGATATATTGTATCTGGAAACGATAAAAATCACGGCTTTCCTGATTGCCTACGGAACTATTCGCCTTATAGAGCTGAAGTATTTTCTGCAATTGCCCGAAAGAGGAAGATTGCAACAACTTCTGATTCAAAGGAGGAATGACAGGCATACGCATGGTGGCTGACTGTTCCTCGGATGCGGCGGAACAGCCACAGCGCCATTTCTCCGAATAGAATGAATCGGCCAATCCGATTCGAAGTCCCCCCATAGGTGGTTGTATAAATCCCGCATTGGTAGCCAGTGCTTCGATGGCTGCCGCCTGCATTTTCATCTCAGTATAATTGAGTGCCTGTCCGGCAATGGTAAATTGGAATATAGTACGATAGACGTCATCCAAATAAGACGTGAGTGTATAGTTGTTCTTTGCGTCTACTACGCCTCCTTCATAAATACGTTGCAACCGACGGGCATCGTAAAGTGTTGCCGCACCTCCTTGAATTAGACCGTCGGCACCATTCAAGTCAAATCCGAAGCGGATTATTTTCTCCGGTATAATCAGCCAATTGTTTGCTTCCCGCAGTTGGCTGACAACCCATTTCATGGATGCGGACTGTTGACTTTTGGGTACGAATACACGTACACCGTCTTTTTCTCCTACACGATTGTAAGTATATACAACTCCTCCCACATACCCCAATGTATGTCCCAAATAATTAGAATACTGTCCGACAATGCTGGCAAAGTAATCTTTTAAATCCTGATAAGTATCTCCCTTCACGCCCATCCAGTCTTCCAAGTTCTTATAGACGATTTTCAGATTGCTGATACCATAATCACCAGCCTTTATCGGGTCATTGCCTAAGTCTTCCGTTTGGGCGGTCGGGTCTTCAATAATCCCCATTTGCTGTAATCCGAATTGGTACATCGGGTCACCGGCTTTCTCTTCAATCCATTTGGCTAGAACCTTAGATTGCTCTTTGGGAGTCTTATTGCCCGGAATAAGGCGATATCCCCAATTGATGGCATATATGTCATACACTCCTAAAATAGGAGGCGTCAGTCTCACGCCTTTCTCAAAGTCGCCGGGTTGGGCAACGTAGTTGTTGCGGGCATAGTCCATGATGCTGGGAGTCGTACCGTATTTCTGTGTGAAAGCCGGATCGCGCAATTTCTCCACGGGGTAGGAATGGCTAGCTCCCATGTTGTGGAGCAAACCTAACGTATGTCCTATTTCATGAGAGATGACATAACGCAGTGATTCGCACATTACATCGTCAGGAAACACATTGGCACGTACCCGTTTATCTACAGCACCGGTTTGTACAAACCGCCAGTTGTGTACAAGTTGGATGACATTGTGATACCAAATGACATCGGCTGTAAGGATCTCTCCCGAACGGGGGTCTACGTAACTGGGGCCCATCGCGTTCGGTATTGCGTATGTGGCATATTTCACACAACTATAGCGCATATCATCCGGATCGAAGTTAGGGTCGTTCGGATACATCTTGGCTTGGACGGCATTTTTAAATCCGGCAGCTTCAAAGGCAGTGTTCCAGTCTAAAATACCTTGTATGATTGTTTCACGCCATTTTTGAGGGAATGCTGTATCTACGTAAAATACGATGGGTTTTATGGGCTCTACCAGCTCTCCACGGAAATAGGCTTCCTTGTCTTTAGGTTCCAGTCTCCAGCGATGGATAAAATTATAGGTGGTTACTTTATCTTCCTGAGTGTCGAACAGGTTACGGAATGAATGGAAATATCCCACACGATTGTCCTGAAAGCGCTGTTCCATCAGCGTATCGGGCAATTGGAGTATCGAGCGGTTGAGCATCAGCGTGATGCACTGGCCGTTTTGATTGTTGCGGAGATTCATTTGTGTGCGTACTTCCATATTGGACGGAAACAGTTTGACTCCTTTGATAATGGAAGCGTCCGGTGCAAAGGAGTAGGACTTGCGTATACCGTCGTGTATGGGAGAGATGATGCGTTGGTCGGTGGTGAAGAAATCGGTAACATCGATCGTCAAGTTCCCTTGATATTTGCTTTTCACTTTGAAGGCAGCTACCACGGGATTGGTAAAGTTCTTGTGGAACGATGGAAGTACAGGGTCCCCTTCCGGTACAGCGAATACAAGTTGGCGTTGATGTATGTACACATTGATGCTGTCAGTAGAGAAATAAAAGCAAAGTGGTTCACACTGCATTTGTCCCGCCACTCCTACCCCAGTGTTACTGGTCTCCGCCAATCGGGTAGCCAACAGATAATCATGCTTAAAGGCTTCGGAACCCAGTTCCAGCAGAAGCTTTCCCTCTTTGGTATAAGCGCAGAGCATGCCTTCCTGTCTTTTCATGCCCTCTATCAGTTTGTCATATTCCGTTTTTTTAGGGTCGGCGGGAGGCGTTACGGCTTCTGTTTTACCTTTTTTCTTTTTGGTCGTTTTCTTGTCAGACTTAGGTCCGGCAAATACAAGCATGGGGATGCAAAATGCCGCCAATGATACTAGTAGTAATTTTCTCATACGATATACGTTCTTTTAAGTTTGAATATTATTTCTTTGGATTGAAGCTTGCCAGTAGTTGTTCATAGTATGCTATGTATCGGTAGTTTTCCGCCGTCGTATTTTTGCGAATCTCGGAAAGGCGTTTCTTCACCCAGCCCGTTATCATTTTTCGGGTGGCGGAGGTGATTGTTCCGTTTCCTATGCGTGAAGCCCAGTTATAAAGAATCCCATCCGAGACGTCTTGTTTGCGGATTGCTTCGTTGCAAATTTGCGCATATTTGTTCCAGTCTCTTTGGTATTCCGCCACCAGCAGATGGTTGCGCAACATTATTTCGTCTCCTTTGAAGAGTGGGAAGCGGGTCATCTCTTCGAAATAGCGGTTTAACCCTTCTTCATCAATCTTATATACAGAGCCTTCCTGTTTGAAGAAGTCGCTTGCATGTGCCGACCACACTTGATACAACTTATCGTCTAACTGTTGCGGATCATACTGGGCTTTAAATTCGTCCTGATGTTCCTGCACGTAGCGGAAAAGAGGATGAAACGGTTCGCGGATATAGCGGAAGAAAAGGTCGTAAAGACCTTTGCTCTCCAACAATTCCTTCTCTTTCCCTTCCAGCAGCTCCAATGCAAGTTGCGTAGCCTCTTTGCGTTTCATGTGTTCATCGAGAGTCACAATATACTGCACCATAAATTCTTCACTGCGTTCCCCTCCCTCATACTTCGTTTGCAGGACTTCCAGTGTTTTGCCGGATAGGGCGCGTTCCGTACGTTCTATAAATTCGTCGGCTGTACAACCGCCCACGGCGGAGTTCATCAACGTCCCCTCTTTGGTCAGATAGAGAAAAGTGGGAAAGGCTTTTACGCTGAACTTTTGGGCAAGTTCCGGTCCCTCTCCTTTTTCCATGTCTATCTTGGCGCATACGAAGCGCCCGTTCAGATAGTCTCCCAACTTCTTCTGGGTGAAAACCTGGCTTACCATCATTTTACATGGTCCGCACCAGGCGGTGTAGCAATCTACCAGAATCGGTTTGTTGGCAGCCTGCGCTTGCGTCAGCAGGGACTGCCATGCGGGATTGTCGAGGAAAGAAACCCCTTCTCCTTGCTGGGCGTACGTGATGGTAGTCCAGCAAGCAAGTAATGTTACTATGATATGCTTTAACTGTCGTTTCATAATTCTTTTGATAAATCAATATTAGTAGGGATATCCCATGAATGGACCGGAATCATTCCCCGGATATTTTGGTGCAAGATATACGGCGCGTTTCAGTTTACCGGTTCCGCTAATCGTTTTTACCGGTGCCCCATCGGGAGAACCACCTAACATATTATATAAATATAATTGATAGCTATCTCCCCTTTGAGTTCCTATTGCAAGGTATCTGAAACTGTCTCCATACCTGTCTTGATTGAATTGTTCCCAATAGATTGTTTCTGCATATACAATTTCTTCACCTGCAGGAATGCCTTTCGGCTTTAATTCCCATTCAGCCTCTTTCTCTATCTCTTCTATCGATTTCTTAGGATCTTGTTGATAATTTAACGAATAGGCATAAAGTTTTCCACCATCTACACAGTAGGCTATAGATGCCCAACGAGCATTGTAAGAACGATAAGTCGCTTTGGCGAAATGCATATCGGGATTCACGGTGAGCATGGTATCCGGAGTGCAATTACTCCAATTGGCTGTCATGCGGTAGAAAATCTTATTGCCGGTAGATGTTTCATTAAACAAGAAAAAGAGTTTGGTATCATAGTTAATGTAAGTCTGTCCGGCAGAAACACATTCATAATTGGTCAAGTTTTCTACTGCAACCTCTTGATATGCATTCTTTTTTGGACTAGGAGTCTTTATACCTCCATTCATGTCTATACGATAAATCGTATGGTTCTTTTCATTCCAGAAGACAGTTTCGTATGTTCCGGTTTTTACCACAAAGGGACTGGCGCCCGCCGGTTCTTCCGGATGACTGAATTTACCAATAGGCATGGGTTTTGCAGTGGCGTCGCCACAAGCGGTAATGTATGCTCCCCTGCTGGAAAGATAGAGATTTTTAAAAGTGGTGTTCACACTTGTATAAGGAACCTCGTCTATTCCATCCGATGCATAAAACATGGTTTTCTCATCATGTACTACCGCTAAATCCGGTGCACGCAGAAAGCGTACTTTCCTGTCATCAGTAATGACACACAATGAATGGTCGTAAGACGCTTTGTTAGTCTCCGGGGCAATGTACGCATGATTATATACGACCGACAAGCTTTTAGGCTTTCCGCTTACCGGTGCTTGGTGCAGTCGAGTAAAGACATTGTCTATTTTTTCATTCGAAGGGGACAGGAAATCCAATTCCGTGTTTCCGTTCACTTCTTTCAGTATATAGAATCCCTCTGTATAACGGGTAGATACATTCAGTGATGTACGTTGGTAGGCCACACAGCCATTGCTTAGGGATTTAACTCGAAGCACAATGGTGTAGTCGCCTACCCCCAAATTGACAGGATAGGACAGATTCTCATCTTCACTGATAAGGACTTCCTCGTAATGGTTTCCATCATTATCTGTAAATGCATTTTCTTTCGATTTTTCATATAAGAACCAATGGTATTCCAAGTATTTTTTGGGATAGTCACTTTTGATAACGGGATTGATCTGTAGTACTTCACCATTATCGGACATGGCTGAATATTTCTCTTTTATTCCGCTGATGGAAATGTTTCCCACTTCAACAGAAGCCTCCTCGCTATTGTCGCTATAGCAGGCAGAGAGTATCGCCATCATTATAATCATGTATGTTATAAAGTAATGCCTTTTCATATCTTTACTATTTTGATTCATTTCATTTTTTCTATAGTGATATCAGGGGAATGGAGACTTCCGTCCCGTCTGCCTCTTTCAGTTTTCCTAGTCCTTGCGCTTCACGTTCCGCATTCAGTTTGTCAAGCGCCTCGCGTAAAACACTTTCCAAATAAGCAATATAATATTTATCACAAACAGCGGCATCTTCAATAGACAGTTCGTTGGCAAGGAAGTCATCATCCCACTTATCTCCTGTCGTGTCTATCAAAAATTGATGTTTTGCTACTCCGTATTCACCGAAATAATAGGTTGATAAAGTTTTCCATCCGGAAGGTTTAGCCAAAAAGTCTGCAATATAAATGCTCATGAAGCTCTTGTTGGTGTATCCGGCAGAAAACTCATCTGTGGTTTTGATGGTAAATACAAGCATGAAGCCTTGTGATTTTAGAGAAGCATCCCGTTTAAGTACTATTGGAATGGTAGTACCGGCAGAGTTTGCAGGAATATAATAATATTTCTTTAGCAATTCAGGGTCATCGAAAGCTACGTAATGTTTACCCGGTACAGCGTTATCTGACACTCCATAAGTTACTTGCTCTAACTGGAAAGGACGGTCATAGGGGGTGACAAAACCCATAGTATGTACTTTATACCACAGAGTATCTGTTGTGGTAGTGGCTTTCTCGTAGACAAACGAATATCGCTTCAGTGTGTCCGCCGGATTGGAATAATCAAAGATCAGACGGTTATTCGGATCACTGTATACAGGTAGTTCTTTCTCGCATCCACTCATTAGCATGGCAAATATACCCCCTAAAAGTAATGATAGGAATGCATGATTAAAATGTTTCATAAATTCTGTTTTTTATTGAATTGCATTTGGATTGTATTCTGTTTCCGGTAATGGTAAGACATACAGTCCCTCATTCATGGTTTCACCAAAAAGAAAAGTCATAGACGTTGAGTTACGACGCTTGTACTGATAGAACATGACACCTTCCGCATAAAATTCACGCTGATACTCTGCCAACATGAAATTCGCCACAGCATCCAAAGAAGTAAAACTGTCTTCCGCAGAAATAGATATGTCATGAGAAGCCATATATTCTTTATATAACGCATTGGCTTCCTCCAGACTAGTGGTAGTTTCCATAGCAATCAAGTACAGTTCGGAAATACGAAGTAAAGGGATAATTTGTCCTTTCACCATATCATTATCGCTGCTGTATTTGCTATAATACTTCTTAAGTGTTGGAAACTTTTGTCCATTGGAGCTTGACTCCGTATTCAATTCCCATTGGTAAATGTATCTGTTGTGTGACGTGATAGAAAAGCCTGTGAAGAGCCTTTGCAAATTCCATGTGCCGTTCAGACAGAGTTGTTCCGCTGGATTTATCTTACGGTCTGCGTCACCGCCTAATACAGTAGGAGAATAGTCCCGTAAATTGTACTTGTGTATAGCAAGCAGACATTCTGACGGGCAGGCATAAAGACCTTTGAGGAGATCTTCTCTTCCGCTTAATTTCATTAGAGACTTGCCATCCGCTCCTTTTGCGTTGATAATTTCCATTGCGTTATCATGTGCTTTTGTCACATCTCCGGTATATAAATAGAGACGCGCTTTTAAGGCTTTCACTCCCCAGTAGTTGAAGTGTAATTGGCGATAAGCCAGATAATCATCGTTTAAATTAATGTTTGAAGGATTATTCAGTTGATCGAATGTGTATTTAAAGATCAAATCATAGTCTTTTAGTAGAGAACAAGCTTTGTCCAGATCTTCATCCAACTTCTTCACGTAATCCTCAAAAGAATAATACACCGGCATAATCTTTATATCAGCACTTTCTGAATAAGGGAGCGACACTGTGAGCGTCGCATTTTGCGGAAGCTGTCCGAAGAGACGCAGTATATCCAATTGGCAAAACGCGCGTATGCCATACGCTTCTCCTTCTATCATGGCACGACTCGCCGGATCCGCAATGTTGTTACCATATTGCTCGCAAGCTCCAATAATCATATTCGCCTGGGTAATCACATTGAATAATTGGCTGTATATCGTTTTAATGGCATTCTTTGCATCATCCTGGGTATAATCGTGATGTAAAAAATAGTAGTCAGCTTTACGATAGTAGTCACTGGTCAGATTCCATTGTGCAGCAAGACTTTCAATATTGCTCATTGTCAATCTCTCACCATAAGCGTTACAGTCGGCTAATGCCATATAGCAGCCGTTCAAAGCATCTTTGAAACCTTGGTACGAAGAGAATAGGTCTTTTCCATACACCTCGTCCTCCGGTTTGATGTCCAGCCAATCGCGGCAAGATGTACACATGAAAGTAATGCCGGACAGTATGATTATCAGTTTCTTATTTATTTTCATATCTTTTCTTATTTAATTTGAACTAAAAAGCAAAGGAAAGAGTACCTCTGATGCCTCTGGCATAAGGATAACCAGTTCCACGCTCACGTTTGACGGATGAGATATAAAGTAAGTCGGACATATTGATTCCGAATATCAAATAACTAAATCTGGTAGCTTTCTGAAAGGCGGCAGAGTCCCAACGATATTGTATATCAAGTGATTGCAATTCAAAAACATTGTCGTCCATCACATAACGAGACGTGGCACGAGTGGCTTGGTTTGAGAATCCCTTGAAGAAGGTCAAATCACCTTCTTTGATCCATCTTTGACTTAATACGCGTGAGTCTACATTTTGTGAAGCAATGGTGTAGGTACTCACTTCCACTTTATCGAGTAATGTTTGATTATAGACTTTTCCACCCCAATGATAAGCAAATGAGAGATTAACGCTCAACCCTTTCCAACTGACCATCGTCCCGGCTATGCCTCGATAAAGTGGTTCACCGGAACCAAGATAGACTTTATCCGACGGATTCCATGTGCTAGTGATCTTCCCATTTTTATCCAAAAAGATTTCTTTACCCGAGCTGGGATCAATGCCCAATGATCGCACGGCATAGATACCGTTTTGTGGGCGTCCTTCATAGAAAAGACTGCTTACATCTACATTTTGTTTCAAGTATTCTTCATTTTGAGCTTTGATAGCTTCGGATACCTTGACAATGCGGTTCTTGTTGTATACCAATTGGGCGCGTCCTGACCATGAAAAGTGATGCGCAGGATTACGGAGTATGATACCGTTCAACCCTATTTCGAACCCGTTATTTTTCACCTCCCCCACATTGGCGGCATACGAAGAAAAGCCCATTGAAAGAGGAATATTCATAGAAGACAGCAGATTGTTGGTCTGTTTTACATAGTAATCGAAGGTTCCTGAAAATCTTCCATTCCACAGACCGACCTCAAGACCGACATTGTATTGAGCCGTCTTTTGCCATGTCAGGTCGGGATTTCCCAAACCAACGAGGTAAGCTCCCGTCCAGTTCAGGTATTTGTTGTTGGTTACATACTTGTAGGAGGTCTCCGTCGCCAGACTTGAGAAATTCATGGAACCGGTTTCTCCATAGGAGGCTTTTAAACGCAGTTGGGTGAGCACATCGTTTTCTTTCAGAAATGACTCATGATGCAGGTTCCATCCGATACCGGTACTCCAGAAAGGAGCGTACTTCTTGTCGGTCCCATAATTGGAACTTCCGTCCATACGCAGGGATAAATCGAGGAAATAACGGTTGTCATAAGTGTAGTTCACATTGGCTGTCAGACCGATGCGGCGATTGGTGCTTTTAGAGCCTGAAGGAGTCGCGTCTTTCTTATATTGCAATGCATTGTTTATATAATTCATATTCTCATTGCTGAAACCTTCCGCTTCAAATCCATACGAGTGTGACTTATATTCGGTAATGGAATAGTCCAGACCTGTATATAACTGATGTTTGTCGGCAACAATTTTGGTATAAGAGAGGGTGAGGGCACCATCGTAATTCTGGTTCTCTCCTGTACCGTAGCGATAAAGTCCCCGGCGAAAATATCCACTGGCGCTCTTGTATTCATCGGTATTGAATTTGGAATGTTCTGCCGGCAAAAAATAATCACTGGAGTGTGTCTGACCGCTGATTCCTAATTGTCCACGTAATTTCAGACCGTCAAAAATATTCCATTCAATAGAGAAATTATTGCTTATATCCTGATATTTACTTTTATCAAATGAGTTGAGAGACGCGTCATAAAGCGGATTCTGCGTCCTTGAGTTCGGATTGGCATAGAAGTCGTCGAAATAACGCACAATATTACCATTCTCATCATAGGGAGCATTGTAAGGTTGTTGATTGGCATAATTGCTGAATGAACCGTAATTGCTTTCCTTACTGTTAGTTATTCCTATGTTGGTCTGATTTTTGAAAATAAGATTCTTAATGGAATACATTAAGGTAATGCTTCCATTGAAAACTTTACGTGAAGAACCTTTCATAGCTCCTTGCGTGTCGTTATAGTCAGCGGAAGTGCTCCAGCGAAACTCTTCACTGCCGCCTTCCATTCGCAGATTATAACGCTGCCCGACTCCTGTACGTAGCGGTTTGCTCAACCAGTCAGTGTCTACACCGGAAAGGACTTTTCGTAAACGTCCGTTGTAGATTTCCTGTCGCTCTATCGTTGTCGTAGGATAACCTTCCAATACATAAAGTCCCGTCAGGCGTTCCAGCTCTAGTTTGTCTGCGGCATGCAGCAGATCGTATGAAGTAAGATCGGGCATTTCGAGGTTGAGTCCTATCGTGCCTGTCACTTTCAGCCGACCGGGAACCGGGCGTTTTGAAACGATTACAATGACTCCGTTGGCTCCGCGTGAGCCATACAAGGCTGTAGCCGATGCGTCTTTCAAGATATTGATGGATTCGATATCATTGTCATTATAGTCCATCAGTTTGGTGAGTGAAATCTCAAAACCATCCATGATGATCAGCGGAGTATTGACTTCTCCCTTTACACCTTCGTTAAATTCCTTTACGCTCATAGGCAGGGAGGAGGTACCGCGGATATTAATATCGGGCAGGTTGTTAGGGTTACTACCCGAAATATTATCGACAGCCAGATTGATGGAAGCGTCTACATTGCGTAATGTTTGCAGCATATTCTGTCCCTTGTACATTTTCAGTTGTTCAGAAGTGATGGTAGAGACAGCTCCTGTAAAACTCTCTTTCGGTTTTTGGAAAATACCGGTTACGACAACGGCTTCCAATTCGGTTTTATTATCAGCTTTGAGCGATACATCCAGTTTATTCCCTCCTTTATAGGTGATTTCCAGAGCTTCCATTCCGATATAGCTGAATTGCAATACGACATTGGGTTCCGCTTCTATTTCGTACACTCCATTGATATCCGCTACACTGCCGATGTTAGTCCCTTTTATGCGGACACTCGCTCCGACTAGAGGCTCTCCTTGCTGGTCATAGATTCGCCCTGTCACTTTTTGTTTCTGCAGCTTTGCCCCCGACGGAGCAGGGGTTTTCTGGCTTTGCGTTTCCAGACCGACAGTCACCATGTTCCCGTTTCTTTTAAAAGTGAATCCTTTCTTTCCGAAGACCAAGTTCAGCAGTTTCTCTATCGGTTCGTTCTTTACCGAAATGCTGATAGGTTCCATAGCCGCCATCTGCTTCGTGTTGTACACAAAATCCAATCCGGTCTGTTGATGCACAGCATCAAAAAATTGTTTGACTGTCGCTCTTTTCAAATTTAGAGTCACCGTCCTTTCCTTATCCCATGACCAATCCGTCTCATGCACGTCTGTTTTCACCTCCCGTGCATATACGCTTGTCGGTTGACATAATAAAAGTCCTGAAACTAATGTAGCTATCCACATTAGCTTCTTCTTTCTCGCTGTTTTTTTCATTGTGTATTCTTTAATATTTATTCATAACAGTTATTTGGTGCTCGTCTATGTGGAATTTGACGCTAGACGTTGCTTCAATCGCGTTCAAAAGAATGTTGACGTTCTCGTAGCGTCCCACGCTACCGGTGAAATGTATTTTAGAGAGAGCCTCATCTTCGAATTGTACGTTCATGTCATACCAAAGTGAAAGGTTTTCCATGATTTCTCCCAATGATTGATCGTCAAAGACAAAACGGGAGCGATGCCATGCCACGTAAGCCTCAAAGCTTTCGGGAGCAGTAATTGAAATTGTAGAGTGAACTTGATCCCAAACAGCCACATCGCCGGCATTGAGCATTCTTACATCTTCATCGGGAGAAATCATTCCGATGGAACCTTCTTCCAGAACAATCATCGTATTTTGGGGAGAACGCGCGTTGATGCTGAATTTTGTTCCATATTGCCGTACGGTCACTCCATTCACTTTCACCATGAAAGGACGTTTCGGATCTTTGGCTACTTCAAAATAAGCCTCGCCGGTAAGCTCTACGGTTCGATTGTCCGCTTCAAAACAGACCGGATAAGAAAGGGTGGATTGTGAATTCAGGTGTATCCGGGTTCCATCTTCCAGAATGACACGATATTCGCCTCCGCGCGGTGTTTCCAAAAGGTTGTTCTGGTGTATGTCTTGTCGGGAAGAAATTTGGTGGTAATCCAGAATGCCTTGTTTCTCGGCAACCATATCCAGCCGATTCAAACGTATCCATTCAAATTCCTTAGAGTTTCCTAACTCAATCTTGGTAGTTGGGTCGAGATAAAGAATCGCCTTTGAGGTGCCCGGCTCTATTTGTATCTCTTTGTCCGAGCGCAGTCCGAGATATAGGCTGAATGCTACCAGCATAGGGATCGTCCAGCAAGCTGCTTGCATAAGCACGCGTTTCCAACCGGATTGTTTGACGCTGAAATTCGGATGGGAGCGCTTATATTCTTGATATCGTTCGCTATAGTTTCTCTTTTTAAGTTTTTCCAGATAAAGAGCATTGTTCGGAGATTCTTTCATCCACAGGTCCAATTGCTGTCGTTCTTTTGTGTTAAGCATTCCTAAGATATACTTAACTAAAAGTTCTTTTTTTTTCATGTTGACTATCGTTTTATTATTAAAACGACAAACTTCCTTAAATTGGGTACAAGAATTAAAAAAAAAATGAGGAATGGTGATGTTTTTTAGGTTTATCCGACAATCATCTGATAGTCATTGAGTAATTCAGTAAAGACATGGAATCGGGGTTCCAGTGCAATCTGCTATTGTTCAGACAGCTAGAAGAAAACTAAAAGGCAACGATATACAATAGCTGTCAGTTGCTTCTTAAATGGAGCAGAGTAATTTAAAAAAGATAAAAGCAAATGAAATATTGGAAGAAGACTGGCTTTGAAAATGTTCTCTTAGAAATTTCATGGCGCGTTTCTTTTGTGTCCGTACGGTATCAATCGAAAGGGAGAGTTTATCAGCAATCTCTGTGCTGCTTAATCCGTCCAAATGCAATAAAAAGATTTCCCGACAACGTTTGGGCAGGCAGTCGATTGTCTTGAAAAGGAGCTCCATTACTTCTTTGTCGAACTGTTCATCAATCACATCTTCTTGGGATGTTTTTTCCATATACGCTTCTGCATAGCGGTTCTCTACATCCAAATGCTTCAAATAGTCGAGAGAAAGATTTTTGACTGAAGCAAACAGATAAGAACGCAAAGCCACTTCCGAGAGAAAGTCATGGTCTTTTTCCCATAGTCTTATGAATGCTTCTTGTACTAAATCTTGCGCAATATCCTCCCGCATAACATAACTCTTGGCGAATGCCAATAAAGAGTCATGATATTCGTTGTATATATCTTTTATATTTTTATGCAGGATATCGGCGTTGATGTGAAAAGTATCCATTTTATTACGACTTAGACCGCAAATTAACATATATTTCAACACATATCCAAATGAATGCTGCATATTCTTCTTTTGCAATCTTCCGTTCAGTATGTTAGAGGGGAATTTGTGGCAGGCATTGTCCTGTTGGCTATTTCGTTTCCCGAGGGAAGGTAATATCCTGCAGGTGAGTAAAAAAGTTGCTGGAAGCTAAAAAATTCGCCGGTATAATCATGAAACAGATGAATCTTATTACGTAGAGGATGTGGATGCATGGATGATAACTTCAACAATCACAAATGATAGGATTACGCAGCTTATCTGCTAAAACACCTATTTATCGATAAATCCTCCTTCAATTGTCTTTTGGCAACCGAAGGAGGATTTCTTTTGTGAATCATACTACAAACTGGTCAATTAATACAAATCCTGATTCAATGAATCATTTGTATACTATATATGAAACAATATTGCACCTCAATGTTGCTTTTCTCTCTTATCTTTGTCGCAGTAAAAACAAACACACACTATAAAGATCATGATTACAAGTAGAAAGATTTCTCAAATCAAAGTTTTTGCTGGTAGTCCTTGGGAAGTAGCCAGCGTAAAGAGTTTATTGAATGAAGCTTATATTCAAGTATCAACGAAAGACAATGGTTTAAACAGTATTTTGATTTCTGTTCCTTGCGAATACTATACTGCAGCCATGCGTGTAATTAATAACAGAAAAGTTTCATAGGTTTTAGGTTTACATATAAATTGGAGAGTTCTTATTGTCAGCAGAAGTTTTCGCAGGATAATACGGTGACTAGCAACTCATTGCACCCTGACAATAAGCTATGACAATAGGCTGACAATAAAAAGATCGTACTTTTATTGTCAGCCTGTTATTTAATAGATTAAATTCACAGCAGAATTATAGAATTCGTTTCAATCTCCTGCATATCTTTCTGATCCAGCAGTTGCTACAAATAGCGTTGTCCGACATAGAATTCTTCTCGAAGGATCGCAGTCTTTCGTATTGTTCCTCCACCATTTTCCATAGACCGTCCAGTCGCGAACTTTGTCCTCTAATTGCCATTAATTCCTGATCCCGCATATTCAAGAGTGAAGCATACAATCTGCTGGTTTTGTTTTTTTCCATGCAAAGTTGCTCTAACTCATCGATATATTCAGACGTAATTCCCAGCTTAGTCCGTTTTATGAATTGCTGGATACTATCATCATCTATGGAAACTGTATCGTTCTCATAAGACACTGTGATTTTTTTCATTTCCACCCAGAGCCAGATATACTCTTTTTCGAGTCGGTATTTCTCGGCTGCCGCTTCTATGCTAATCCATTGTGACATAGTGTTTGTTTTTAATTTGTTATACAACAAGGAATAAATAGTGCTCTGTTGATGTTGATTCAACAAACATTCGCGCTTTTTGTATTCCGGGCGGACAGGAGATTGGGGTTGGGGATTTATAAGGATCATGAAACCAACCGGATACAAGAAAAGCGTGAATGCTGTTGAACCATTATCCGTATTTGAGGCCTAGCAAACCCGTCCGAAAGATAATGATAACAACAGACATCCACGCTAATTGTGTATATATAACACATCTTTCATCGATATGTTGACATACGGCCATTCACGTGGAATATCTGTTGAACCACCCCTCTACGGACAGAAACTTGCTAGATTTCAAATACGAGGGATAAGTCGTAAATATTCCTATTTATAAATATAAAAAAACGCTTCTTACCTATTTCATCACGCTGATGAACAGAAAGCGTATGACAAAGATATGCTTTTTTTTCGAAACAAAGTGGAAATACGGAAATAAATACAGGAAGTTTTGTATTGAAAGAGAGGAAGTTCAATATTAGCAAAGAGCGTATAAGAAATATAAACTCGCTACGAAGCGAATGTCGCCCCCGTTAATTGAATGCTGCGCATCTGGTATCTTTCACTAAAGAAGCAGGTATTGTTCGGCTAAAGCTACGGCATTGTTCAGCTAAGGCAGCAGTATTGTTCAGCTAAAGCTACGGTATCTTTACCTTCCCACGGCCGTGGTGACTTCTTTCCACAGCCGTGACGAATTCCTACCACGGCCGTGGGAAGATCTCGTCACGGCCGTGGCGAACTACCAATACCGGTAAGTTAACGTAAGAATAACGGTGTCTTTATGCAACAATACACAGTGGCGAGCATATCTTTACTTACTTGTTAATGTTTCAAGTCCGCCTTCTTGAATAGAGTATAACAAGAAAGCACATTCTTTATCGCGATAAAGCGCAAATAGTTTGTTTTACAAGTACCTTATCCGTACCTTTGAAACCAATAACAAACACTTACTCTCATTAAATATCAAGAGAAGAAAAATGAAGATTACACAAATCAGGGAAAACGGAGATACGGAGGCACTAAGCGTGACAGACATCGACCTACTGATAGAAAAAATGAAAAAAGAAACCAAGCTCCGCCCGGTAACCGGATTACGTCAGGCCCTGCATTTTGTTCTACCCGACGAACCTTGTTCCCTCGCCAACAAACTACCACGAGTGATTCCCGCAGCAGCCTTCGGGCGAGTGAACGGAGTGAAGCGAATGAAAACCTACAATGGCATTGTAGAACTGACCATCGGTCCGCTAGCCGGAAAGACAGAAGTGGAAATCGTGAAGCAAAAGGCAGCCGAACTTCCCCAAACAATGCTGGCTTTTATGGGAGCAAGTGGTAAAAGCGTCAAGATATGGACTTGCTTCACCCGTCCGGACGGTACTTTACCGCAAACAACGGAAGAAGCCGAAGTGTTTCAGGCACATGCTTACCGGCTTGCCATTAAATGTTATCAGCCTCAACTTCCCTTCAACATTCTATTGAAAGAGCCGAAACTGGAACAATTCTCACGTCTTAGTTATGATCCGGACTTGATTTATCGTCCCACCCCTGTCCCCTTCTATCTTTCACAACCCATCGGTATGCCCGGCGAGATGACTTATCATGAGAAATCGAGCACTGAAGCATCTCCACTGAATCGAGCACTGCCGGGGTATGACACGGAAGATACAGTAGCATTGCTTTATGAAGCGGCATTGCGGAAGACATTCGAAGAAATGGAAACAGACTGGTATCGGAACGATCACGATTTGCAAACGTTAGTAGTCCCGCTTGCCGAAAATTGTTACTACTCCGACATCCCGGAAGAGGAGGTAACCCGACGAACCATCATGCGTTATTACAAAAGAAAAAATCCGATGCTGATACGCGAAATGATAAGAAACGTATATAAGGAATGTAAGGGAGTGCCCAAAAGCAACTGCCTGACTAAAGAGCAACGCCTTAGCCTGCAGATGGACGAATTTATGAATCGCCGTTATGAGTTCCGTTATAATACGCAGATCGGGGAAGTGGAATACCGGGAGCGTTTCTCGTTTCAGTTTTATTTTCATCCTATTGACAAACGAGCACAAAACAGTATCATGCTTGATGCCCAATCCGAAGGTATTGGCGTATGGGACAGGGACATAGACCGATACTTACATTCCAACCGTGTGCCAATCTACAATCCGTTGGAAGAGTTCCTGTTTCATCTACCTCATTGGGACGGCAAAGACCGTATTCATGCTTTGGCAAACAGGGTTCCTTGCAAAAATCCGCATTGGGAATTGCTTTTCCACCGTTGGTTCCTGAATATGGTTTCACATTGGAGAGGGGTAGATAAAATGCACGCGAACAATACGTCGCCCATATTAGTGGGCCGCCAGGGAACTCATAAATCAACTTTCTGCCGTGAAATGATTCCGCCTGCGCTTCGCGCTTACTATACAGACAGCATTGATTTCAGCCATAAACGGGATGCAGAACTGTATCTGAATCGGTTTGCGCTCATCAACATCGATGAGTTTGACCAGATAACTCTGCCACAACAGGGATTCCTGAAACATATTCTTCAAAAGCCTGTGGTCAATCTACGGAAACCGCACGGTCGTTCGGTACTTGAATTGCAACGGTATGCTTCATTTATCGGCACAAGCAATCAGAAGGATTTGCTGACTGATCCTTCGGGAAGCCGCCGTTTCATTTGCATTGAAGTGACGGGAAACATTGACACTACACAGCCGATAGATTATGAACAGCTTTATGCACAAGCCATGCACGAGATTCATCATGGCGAACGCTACTGGTTTGACAGTGAGGATGAGCAGATTATGACGGAAAACAACCGTGAGTTTGAGCAGACACCGGCTATGTTGCAGTTGTTTTATCAGTATTTCAAGGCTGCACAAACGAAAGAGGAAGGGGAATTTCTTACTCCGGTCGAAATATTGAATTATCTGAAGAAGAAAAGCGGTATGTCATTGTCTGATAACAAAGTATACCACTTCGGGAGATTACTGCAAAAATGCGGTATTCCTTCGAAGCATACTTATAAAGGTACTGTTTATCAGGTAATAAAGGTATTATAAGAGATAAAAGTAAGGCTGACAATAAAAGTCGGGATATTTTATTGTCAGCCTATTATCAATGGTTATTGTCAGGTGATAGAAGATTGATATTCATCTACTTGAATATATTCCTGACAGTATGACAATAAAACAAGTACCAATCATTATGAGATCTAAATTTGATATTTTTGTTTCATAGATGAATAGAGGTTATCTTATTTAATTTCATCCACAAAGTCTAGTGTATCACCAGTATTAAACTTGTCGAAATCAGACTGAAACAAACAGTCCTGAATGATACGGTATTTCTCAAATTCAGTTTCCGCATAGTCTTTCGCTTGTTCGGTAGAAACTTTTCCTGAATCATTTAAAACCGGGCGGTCATCACTATCCAAGAATTTGTCTATGCGTTTCGCCCAGTCCTCCATCGTCATAGGAATGTGGCGTTTTGCCCGGTCTTCTGCCAAATCCAGAAAAGCATTGACCAACCGCCCCATTGACTCCAGTTCTTCTTCTTTCAAATAATTCTTTGCTATCGACACATCTGTTTTTACAATCTTTCCGTCAGGAGCTTTCTCCCATGTAGTCAGCCCCATATGTTCTTTTTCTGCATTGGCACGCTCTACAATAAGCTCTGCAGCTGTATGCCCATGAACTGCATAGTGCATTTTATTCTGGACTTTTTTGAAAAACAAACGTGTGGTCGGGGCATTGAGATTATAGTCTATGCTGGTAGCATAAATATCTGTTAGCTTTTGGTAGAAACGTCGCTCACTCAATCGTATTTCCCGGATTTCAGCAAGCAAATGTTCAAAGTAATCTTCATTGATGAATGATCCGTTCTCCATTCGCTTTTTATCAATGACATATCCACGAATGGCAAACTGCCGAAGTATAAATGTACACCATTGCCGAAATTGAGTAGCGCGCACAGAGTTGACGCGATAGCCGACTGAAATGATGGCATCAAGACTATAATATTTTATTGCATAGTTTTTTCCATCAGAAGCAGTTCGTCGGAATTTCCGACAAACTGAATCTTCCTGTAATTCCTGACTCTGAAAGATATTCTGCAAGTGTTCAGCAATAGTAGAACGACCTTTATCAAACAAAAGAGCAATAGCATCCTGGGTTAGCCACAAAGTATCGTCCTGATAAAGCACTTCAATGCCTTCTTCTTTATTCTCTATCTGAAAAATAAGAAATTCAGCCGTACTATTACGTATTTGCAGTTTCTTGCTTCCGTTATTACTTTCTTCCATATTCATCTTGAACATTCATTTCTTTTAGAAGAAACAAATGTACTTAGAACATATCGAACTGCCAAAGATAGTATCTCCTATTTTATAGCTACTTTCGTCTGTAATCTTATGTCATCGGAAACAGCACCAATCATTATCTGGAAAGTTCCCTAAAAAGATCATAATTACAGTAGAAAACTTTCTATGTACTCCTTTAGCTCCTTGACTTCGTTTTGAAGTTCATATACTGGATCGGTTGGCAGGTTTAACAGTAACTGAAGAACCGCAACGAAAGCACGCATTATACCCCTATTTATTTCAATAGCAGTATCAGAGTTTAGAACACTACTAAGCATTGCTACGCCTAGTTCCGTAAAAGCAAAAGGCATATATTTAAAATTACTGCCTCTTCCTTTGTTCAAGGTCACAATTTGTGATCTTGAAAGTTCGTCCTTCGTGAGTTCAAACATAAAGTCCTCACCTTCGAACCTTTTTAAATTACGTCTAACAGCTTGTTTTAGCACCCTGTTGTCTATTCCATACATTTCCGCCCAATCAAAGTCTAACATCACCTTTTGCCCGCGTATGTCGTTTCACTTCCCGTTCTTCACCACGCTTCAGTTTGCAAGTCAGCATTAGCCATCCTTCCAATGTACTGGAAAAAACATTTTCAGAAAGATACCTGAATAAAAAACCTGCAAACATTTCTTGTCCATGTTTGCAGGTTTTCAATTTACCGAATCGATCTGTTAATCAATATCTATTCAAGTTTTACTTTCATATCAACAACAGTTGGTTGTACGAATGATTGCGAAGCTCCATTATCACCACGTCTACCGTTATTTGAAGTAGCATCATTATGATTAGGAGACTGGTCAAGCACATACCATATATTCTGCCCGTCTTCCGTACGTTTCTCATAATCTTCTCCATTCAATTTCCAGTACCCCACCAAACCGCCAGTATTTGGATCTACATACATCATGTTTTCACGAATCTGATTAGCTGTACGGGCTACTGACCATAATCGCACTTCACTCATATATCCGTACCACCTACGATTAGGATCATAGTCATAAGCATAACCAATACTAAAGTGTTGATTCAGATTGAATGTTTTTTCACCCATCGTTTTTTCAACAATTTTCTGACCATTTACATAGAGTGTTCCTACAGAGCCATCATAAGTGAATGCTACATGATACCACTTATTAAGTTGAAGAATAGATGCATCGGGAACTTGCATAGCAACACCATCCCCTGCCATCTGAAGTTCATTATCCGGATGTTTCAAGTCACCGGTTCGCATGATCAAGACACCCTCATTACCCATAATTGTGCCCAGATTCTTCCAATAGTCAGCATAAACCAACGCTTCGTATGTCAAAGCACCCATAGCTTTACAAGAAACAGGCAAGCGAACATCCAACCAATTCGGATTAATATCATATACTTTATTAATAACAATTGGTTTCTTCACGACAATGTATGCAACATTGGAACCTTCTACCATTGCTATATCCGAACTTTTCACTACAACAGGAAGTATATAGGTCACTCCAAATTCTCCTTTCGAAATATTTTTCAAAGATATTTCACAAGGATCGGCATAAAGCTCTCCAGCATTAATCTTCGAAGTTTTCTCTCCCATCACGTAATTATCAGCCGACATTAATAGCCCGGTAATTCCATGTTTTTGATTATATTTATCTACGAGGCTTTGATCTCCTATCTCATACGTTACGTTTACTTCATTTTTCACCATGTTGGATATGCGTGACGCTATCTCGCACTCATAAGTATCCTCTTCGACCTCCACTTTCACCACTTTATCTTCAAAGAAAAGTTTCGGTTCAAGCAAATCGCTTTCGCTATCGTTACAACTAACGCCGGAGAAAGACAACGCAACTAATGCACATGTATATAATAATTTGATATGTTTCATTGTTCTTCTTTATTATTAGATTGTTTGTCCATATATTCCTGATAAGCCTTCTGATTCAGTTGTATAGCCTGACGCATATATTTATAATCAGGAGTATTGTCATAATCATTATCCAAACGGTAGGCACCTACTCCACCCTTCGGACCTCTCTCTGAATTAAAGCCGGCCCAATTCAGCAAAACACCTCCCCAATCCCAATTGCGTTCAAAATCTTCCGTCAGAAGATGTTTACGTGTGTTATAGTATTCATCTCCACACCAGTCCCTTACCTCGTCTATTCTATATTCACCAGAAAAATTATAGTATGCCTGGCTAATAAAATAATCAAAATAAGGCGCTGATTCTTTTGCCGCATGCCAGATTTCACCATCAAGAGCTAAATAGTAGTGTTTTCCATTCGGTCGCTCCGTGGCTAGAGGACCAAAATATTTGCCAACTTCCGTTACAAAATAATGCAGATATTTACCTCCTTCACCTTTCAGACTACCACCGCCGTCGCCACCTCCATTAGGTTCCCAGTCAATATCAAAACCATCATAACCAGTAGCTACGATTGTATCCACAAGTGCTTTAGCATACCTTTTAATGGCATTGAGATGTTCTTCCGATCCCTTTACGCCACTGGTAAATCCCCAATAAGCCTCGGTTGCATTGTTAATTAACTCGGTCAGCTTCTTACTTGTCACACCCGGATTTTCGGCTTGTACTTTCTCTGAAACAGAGGAAGGAGTAATACCAGTTCCAATGTTATGCAAAATAAAACAAGCCAGGAGTCTTCCACCTTTCTTTTGCTGGAAAATATTCTTATCTGCGATCTTCGCTTCATTCAAATCGAAAGGACCACTCCACATGGAAACCATATCAATGCTATCCGGCAAAGAAGCTAAATAACCTTTGCGGACAGCTCCTTCCGGTGACCAGTTACTGAACCATCCAAAAGATATAGGACGACTGTAGTCCTTACCTGTTTCTTTCCAGGCCCGCAAGTCGGCATAATACTGCTCACTTTCCCCGTTATTCATCGTGTTGTAGCCACCAACATGGTCTATTTCCAAGCTTTCTACTTCAGTACACGACACAAACATCATTCCTACAAGAGGTATAATATATAATAGTTGTTTTAACCTTTTCATATTGTTCATAGTTTACTATAGTTGTCCATTTTTACAATCCCACCACAGTTTGGTCGACGGTTTGTCTTCACCACCAAGAAGCTTCAATGCTTCTTCGTAATTAGCCTTATCATCTGCAGATGTAGAAAACTTATTCGGATATTTCATACGACGAATACCACTTTCTTTGGTGATTCCTTCGGAAGTTCCTCTATTAGTTTGAACTAGATTCAGTTTCGGGTAACCAGTTCTTCTCCATTCTGTCCATGCTTCCTGTCCGTTTGGATAAAGGGCAATCCACTTCTGAATCATTATTTTCTCCAATTTTTGCTCCGGTGTCCCACTGAATGCAGTCGTTGCTGTTGTAGGAGCCGATGCAGTATAACGGTAGGGTTTATCTGTCTCATGTCCCACCGGAGCTTCCCCTTTAGCCATATAGCTGTCCACTGATGAGTCAACTCCATTTTCGGCAAATGACATCGCAATTCCTTGTTTGTATAGTGATTCAGCATCGCCGAACTCTCCCTGCCATTTAAGCGCAGCTTCCGCACGAAGGAAATACACTTCGGAAGCACGCATCCAATAGGTAGGAGTCGAAGAAATAATATTAGGCTCAGAAAAAGCTTTAAAAACATCATTCTTTGCATACGTATGTCCCGGAGGTACAGCCTGATACTTATTCTTATCAAAAGCCTCAGTTGCCTGCTCGCTTTCCGAAGGCTTAAAATAAGCGCTAAGCCGCGGGTCCTGATAACCTAATAAGTATGAATACATTGAAGACCCCATACGGCAATCAGTATAAGTTACAGACAACCATTCTATATTATTCCGAAATACAAAACCGGCACCTACACTAATTTGAGCTTCATCTGATTTATCCGTCATTACACCAAATTCTTGTTTCAAAGCCTGCAAAGCATAAGTTTTCGCAGTTTTTTCATCAGCATATCTGATGCGCATGGCCAAACGAAGCATTAATGAATTGGCATACTTTACCCATTTCTTTGCATCGCCTCCATAAACAACATCATAATCGGCAACAATCGTTCCTCCTGTTCTTGCTTTAGGAGTCAGGGTCACAATAGCAGCTGCCAAATCTTTGAACATGGCATCATATACCTCTTTTTCACTATCAAATGGAATAACCAAAGCTGCCTCGCCTGCATGTGTATAAGCAATAGGGCCAAACGACTCTAGCGTTTTGTGCCACGCAGAAATCTTCACAATTTGTGCCAAAGCAAAAACTTCCGGCGTATCTGCTTTTTCTGATTCCAATTTCACTTTCTTCCAAGCAGGAATTATTTCAGTATAAGAGTTCTTATAAGTAGCCGAAATCCAATCATCCATCAACCAATAAGTCAGATTGTTCGATCCGCCATTCCACTCAGAGCTTTTATTTTGACCAAAGTATCCACTCCATGAATCGGCAGACAGATTATAAGAAGTCTGATATTCATTAATTATTTTCGTATCATTAGCTTGAGTTCCTACAGGAAACACAGTCCTTTCCATAGCCGTAATAGAGCCTCCAACTGCAAAACCATCCCTTTTTCCCATCTCCTCAGTCACCTCGAACGGGTTGGTATTTATCTCTTCAAAGTCACAAGCAGTCAAAAACGACAAGGCGAAGATGCCTGCTAACAGTTTATTTTGATTTATTTTTTTCATGGGTCAATTATAGTTTAAATTTAATGCCGAAACCGAAACTTCTGACACTCGGTTGCATAAAATAGTCATTACCTTGTCCATAAGTACCGGTGGACGGGGTCAACTCCGGGTCATAGGGAGCTTTGCAATAAAGCATCCACGGGTTGTTGGCTATAAATGACAAGGTTACATCCTTCAGTACATTTTTAAACCAGAGATTAGGAAATTTATAACTCAAGGTCAGTTCTTGCAAACGAATATTGGTGGCACTATAAACATAATATCCGGATGTAGTATAATCTCCTGTACCTATCTTCTTATAGTATGTTTGAGCATCCACTCTTCCTTGTCCCGGTATCATAGCTCCACCAGCATCACGTGCATCCGCCGACGCCTTTGAAACTCCAAAACTATCCAGAATAGCCTGTGTAGAAGAAGTTACTACACCACCAAAACGACCGTTGATCATAAAACTCAATCCGAAACCTTTGTAAGAGAATGAGTTATTCCATCCTAAATTGAAATCCGGTGAAGTCTTCCCTAAGAAAACGTCTTCACCTCTAACAGTATCATAAGAACCGTCTTCCTTAATTTCAACATATCCTTGACTGTCTTTTTTCAAGAAAGTATTAGCATAAATATCATTAATACTGCCGCCAACTTTCAGTATAATACGTCCATTTTCCTTTAAAACTTCCTGGATATTAATAGGTTCAGCACTCATTGAGGTATGATAATTATTTACCATCTCTTTAATCTCGTTTACATTACGTGAAAAAGTAAATGTAGAAGAAATATTAAAGTCCTTAAAACTATCACTATACCCTAAAGATGCTTCCCAACCGCGATTTTCAACATTACCGGCCTGCAAATAAATTTGCTTATATCCAGTGTTTTCATTCAAGTTACCGATGAACGTCTGATTGTATGTATTCGATTTATAATAAGTGAGCTCTGCAGAAATCTTTTTCCATAAACGAACACTCAATCCGAATTCGTAAGAGCGTGTACGTTCCGCTTTAAAGTCTGTAAACGGGTAAATTCCAGTAGAAGCTAGTGCACCACCCTCAATTGGTTCAGTTACAGTCCCCGGGGTAAGACCCGATCTTGAAATCGGAGCACCTACTTCCGTATAAGAGCCACGGACTTTTAAATAAGATATAAAATCAGGCAGTTTTACCATCTCGGAAATAATGCCGGACAAACCGACTGACGGATAGAAAAATGATTCTTCATCTGTATTTACCAAACGGGAATTCCAATCATTACGTCCGGTCAAAGTAAGATAAAGCATACTCTTCCAACCTAGTTCAACATTGGCAAAAATTGCATGATTACGTACATGACTATCGCCTCCCTTTTCAGAAATACGTCCGTTGGTTGCATCAATATTACCAGCAGTAAACATATTAGTTACTCCCTGTAAAGTGCCTTTGTATCCTCTTTGCAATGCCCAATAATTAGAATAGCTATAACCTAAGTTAGCGGCAATACTAAAATCCTGAATTCTCTTATTGATATTCAGCATAAAGTCTGCATATTCCTGACGGTCATTATAGTTGACGTATTCATAGTGTCCTTTCTTACCCTCTGCAAACTTTTCATCAGAAGTGGCGTATATCTTACGCTCATATAATACATAAGTATCATCCATACGGAAACGAGCGGCCGCATTTAACCAGTCCGTTATTTTATAAGTCAGACCGACATTAAACATATAACGACTCTTGTCATTGGTAGCAACGTTACGATAAGCAGTCCAATATGGGTTCTGGGAAGCATACGTTGAATCTCCTATCGGCCAATACTGTATGGGGATATAACGGTCTTGACTATAATGTTCAAAAGTCTTGATCGCTTCGAAACTCTCGCCGCGAGGGAAAAGATAAGCAGCCATAGTCGGATTCCAATACTGTCCCTGTGAGACCATATTCTTATCTTTTTGTTTCACATAAGATGCACCTAAATCCAACTGTAATTTATCATTCAGGAATGTAGCTGTGTTACGGATTGTGAAATTCAAACGATCATATTCATTATTGGGCACAATTCCATTCGAATTCGTTGAAGAAATAGAAGCAAAAGTTTGATTCTGCTTTGTGCCAGTTGATAAAGTCAATGAATTAATAAAATTTGTTCCTGTATTAAAGAAGTCTTTTTTCGGATCATAGGAGCTGGGGGTTACTAATTTATCTCCCCAACTTTCAAACATACCATCTATATTTCCATAAGTATTTTGGAATTCAGGTGTCATATACGCTTTGCTAAATTCAGTAGAAGAAGAGAAAGATAATTGCAATTTACCTTCCTTACCTTTTTTCGTAGTTATCAAAATAACGCCGTTTGCAGCACTACTACCATACAGGGCAGCTGCAGAAGGTCCGCTCAACACAGAAAGGCTTTCAATATCTTCAGGGTTAAAATCAGCAATACCTTCTGTACCAGCTTTTCCTTCCCCCATAATACCACTATCAGTATTTCCCATATTAGTATTGAACAAAGGAATACCATCGACTACATACAAAGCATTGTTGTCACCTTCAATAGATTTCGCGCCACGCATTACAACACGCGTTGCACCACCTACTCCACTACCGCTTTTGTTAATACTGACTCCAGCTATCTTACCATTTAATGAGTTCACAAAATTAGCATCTTTTACAACAGTCAGTTCATCACCTTTTATCTGCTGCACATTGTAAGACAATGCTTTTTCCGCACGTTTGATACCCAACGCCGTAACAACAACTTCATCCAGCACTTCAGTATCCTGCCTCATTATAATCTGATAAAAGTCTTTTTTAGAAACAGGGATCATCTGAGTAGCATATCCTATATAAGATATTTTTACGGTAGAATTCTCTGCAGCTTTTATTGTAAAATTACCGTCAAAATCGGTAATTGTACCTGTAGAACTTCCATTCACAGATACGTTTACTCCAATCAGCGGTTCACCACTTTCATCAGAAACTTTTCCTTTGATATCTTTTAGAGTTTGTGTGACTACGGGCTTCTTTTCAATAATTATAATGTAATTACCTTGAATTTGGTATGAAAAGCCTGTCCCTTTTAGAATAGTGTCAAGTGAAGTCGCAAGTGATGCATTCTTCAAGTTTAATTGGGCTATTTCTTTTCCTTTTAGCTGGGAATCACTATAATTTATAGACATTTTAGACTGCTTTTCTACAGTCTTTAACGCATCAATAACAGTGATATTCTTTTGTTGGATAGTTATTTTACTATCATTTTGAGCTAAAGCGAGAGTCTGCATAAGTATGAGACCTAAAAAAATGAGAAAGACTCGCTTTTGAGCAATTTGTTCTGCTATTTTTTCGTAAATTTGTAGCATCTTTTTTTAGTATTAGTTAATTGGTTATTATTCTAGGATCAATCAGAATAGCGTCAATACACGCTAATATTAAAGAGAATTGATTTCATATCCGGGAGGAACGGGCATTCCTTCCGGGTATTTTTTTGCATCTTGCATTAAATTTAAAAGGTTCTATAATCTATTCATTTTTTATAATATAACATTTATTACCCTTAATCACATAGTGAATATCTCCTACAACCTGTGTCATAATCTTCATAACTTCTTCCAAAGTTGCCTGTTTTTGAAAACGGAAACTATAGGTATTGTTCTTCAAGCTATTAGGGCTATACACAAGTGTATATGGGAATTTGCGCTCCAGATGGGTAAATATGTCTTCCAAATACATATTGCTGAATACTAATTCACCACGTTGCCAAGCCGTTACTTCATCAATTTCAGGCTGATACAATTTATGGGTTTTGGTCAGCTTATTATATGCCAACTGCTGATTAGGTTTTAAAATAACATTAGTCATAAGGTTATTAAACTCCACACTCACACTTCCTTCCAACAATGTCGCAGTTAAATTCTCACTCTCCGGATATGCATTAACATTAAATTCTGTTCCTAAAGCAGTAACCTGAAAATCGTTCGCTTTTACAATAAATGGATGTTTCTTATCCGCTTTAACCTTAAAATTAGCTTCACCTATTAAATACACACTTCTAGTCTTCCCACTAAACTGGTCTGGATACAGTAAAGTACTTTTTGAATTCAGCATCACACGTGTACCATCCGGCAACGTAAGTTCACGAATTTCTGCTGTTGGCATATAACATTCAACTAAATCTTTTTCCGGCCGGTTCTTTTCCAATATTAGATAAATAGAAACAGACGAGACCGCTAACAAGAAAATAGCTGCCGCTCTCCATATAAGCAACTGGTAATTTCTATGAGAAGTAGCCGACTGTATTCCCAAATTCTGCTGCATTCGTCGTATTGATTGTTGCATACCACCAGAAACTCTCTGCTCCCCGGCTTGTTTCCAAAGCTCGCGAAGAGCCTCATTCTTTTCATCAACATGCTCCTCATCAGCCAACCACTGTTGCACTTTCTTCTGTGTATCGGCTGAATAGTTATTATGACCGAACAGTTCTACGAGTTGTTGAATATAATTTTTCATGAATCTTTTTCTTTCTTTTTTTTGGCTTTATATACTAAATACAACTACTACACACACACTACTTAAAAATATTGGAGAAAAAAATAAAAAGGAGAAGTACCTTCTTTAATTCTATCAATGCCAAATAAACCTGATGTTCTATTGTTCGAATAAAAACATCAAGTTTATCTGCTATTTCTTTATGACTTAATCCCCGAAAACGACTAAGTTCGAATATCAACCTCCGACGCTTCGGCATCTTCTCTAAGGTCAGCTGAATAATCATCAGCATTTCCTTGTAATATACGTTATTCAAGATCTCTTCCTTCTCTGTCAATTCGTAAAGAAGAGTCTTCTCTATAACTTCCGACTGATATTCCTGCTCCACTTGTTGATGTTTAAAGATATTCAGAACAATATTTCTAGTCATTATAAAAATATAATTGTCTAGTTCTTTATCATTGTCCAACCACAATTCGGGCTGTAACCAGAGCTTACAGAAAACATCTTGAGCCACATCTTCCGCATCAGTTTCCGATTTAAGCAGCATTTGAGCAAAGTTCTTTACCTTCGGAAAATTCAAAGTAAAAAACCTCTGAAACTTTAATTCAATCTGCTTGTCGTTATTTTCCATCTCTCCAGTATTTTTCAGTATTAACGGTTAAATCAAAATGTAGCACATATTAGGGTAAAGAAGCGGCTGCCTATATATCATTAAATGCAAAATCATAATCTGAAAGCAAAATAAAAGATTAATAACACAATAAAAAAATATTATTCCTATTTTTTGATTTATTTTTTCCAGGCAGCTATTGCATAGAACTCAAAAGAAATAAAATCGAATGTATATTATACACTCATAAAAATAAAAAAGGCTTCATGAATCAATGATTCATAAAGCCTATAAAGAATACTCGTACTCGAAGCGGGACTTGAACCCGCACAGCCGCAATGGCCAAAGGATTTTAAGTCCTTCGTGCCGGGTCACCATTCGAGCATCCTAATGGCTATAAATCAACACATTACCTAATTTACATCTATCAATGTACCCATGTGGTTTACATATTGGTTTACATCAACCATGTAAAACAAGATAAGTTATTCAATACGTTAATAATCCCTTTGCAGTATAATACTGCACTACAAAAGTAATGAAATTATTTGTTCCAATAGTCAAATTACAGCATATTGATAATAAAAAACAGCAAATGAATTTCTTCAAATGCTGTTTTTATCGATGACGATTATTCTTCATATATATTCCTTATCTCACGCCAAGGAGAAGTAGTACTGTAAGAATTAAAACACCCTTTAGGAACATATAATTTAGTATATTTAGCTTGGTCAGAATTAAAAATAGAAGCTGCGGAATATGGAGCAATCCGAGTTTTTATATGTACCTCAATATTAGCAGAACACCCCCAAAATATATTATACCCTATATTCTTTAAATTTGAACCTATATTTATTTTTTTTAGACCACAGCCCAAAAACGCTTCTGTCTCAATAGTAGTCACAGCCTCTGGAATATCAATATCTTTTATTCCCGACGAAATAAACAGCTGTTTGCTTATTTTATTTAAATTAGACGGTAACTTCACTGTCTTTAGCGATGTACACTTATGGAAACTAGCATTACCTATTTCTGAAATATTATCATGTAAATTAATTTTCGACAACTGAGTACAACAAAAAAAAGCATATTCTTCTATTTTGGTTATATTATCAGGAAGGACTATTTCTTGCAAAGTCCTACAATTGTGAAATAATCTAATAGGTATAGTATTGGATTTGGTAGTATACTGTTGATGATTATGTATATAATATGTCCCTCCACCAACAAAAAATGCATTAGACAAATCAAGCTTAGTCAACTTTCCGTTTGTTACATACTCATCACCATATACATTTGTTCGGGACATCTCCCTAACAAACAACATATCATCACCATTTACATAACCTCCAAGAGTTAAGTCCGTTATTTCATTCTTTTTGTCATCACTAATATAATTACTTAATGTCCCTCCTTCACTTAAGAATATGACAGCTTTTCCCCCTTCTATCCGATTTTTACCACCTTGTATTATCTGCACCTCCCGTTTAACATCACTTTTTTCATCATAAAATAGTAAACTTGCACAGCGAATTTTATCCGTTGTATTTTGTTTGATAGTATAATAAAGAGTATGACTTGATATTCCACGAGTATGTGATGCTTCTTGTATCCAATCCACAGCAGGTAATTTTACCTTAAAATCAAAATTACTTTTAACTCTAACAGTAATCATTTCTTCACTATCACTTACTAAATACTTAGCTGAAGTAAGTAACATTCCTTCTCCTGTTTGATAAATATGTATTGTCTCTGATTTATCATTTCCTCGAATTATAATTTCCCCTTCACGTTTATCATATTCCCAACTATACTGTACAGTAAATGATAAAATATTGCTAGACAAAGAGCGAGATTTATTATTTTGAACAATCCAACTTTGATATGCTGGCGGAATAATGACTTCATATTCTATATTCGATTTTACTTCAACATCAATTATATGGTTAGATTTATCCAACTCAAAAATATTTGATGATACTAAAAGTGCATCTTGCTGTTTTTGAGTAATCTTTATTCTTTTTTCTATTTCTCCGACTTTCAACGTTAATATGGCATTACGTTCATCATAAAATGTGTTCTCTGTTACTTTTATCGTCAGTGATACAGTACCTGCTACTCCATTATTAGAGGAAACAGTACACCATTCTATATTAGTTGGTATAGCAATATTCCATTTCTTGTTAGTCTCGAAAGTTAAAGTTTTCTCCTCATTATTTGAGGTAAAACAGATTCCTTTTTCAAAATACCCTTCACTTTCTCCCAAAGGTATTAATATAGTCTCAACATCATGGCTTTCTTCCTCTCTTGAATCGTTGACAGGATTATCATCTCCACAACCTATCAATACAAGAAGCGCATATACAATGCTACTAATAAATACAATATAATTATTTCTCATTATTTCATTCATTTAAAAACAGTAAAGGAGTAAATGCTAGCCTAATAAGACTAGCACTATACGGTTAAATCCCAATTATTGTTTAATAAAAGTTTCTGTATGCCCTCCTTCTTCGATTAACTTCAAGCTGTTATCGGAAATTTCAACTGTATAAGTTTCAGGGTCATCATCTCCCCAATCAAGAACCAACTTAGTACTACCGTCAAATGTATAAGAGAATGATTCTGTATTAGACTCATCATCATACACATCATAAGATTCCCAAGTTCCTTTACCGTCTGATTTAAAAGTAACAATTTCTTTGTTTCCACCTCCCCACGTATAAGACCAAACACCTACTAACGGATTTTCATCTTCATCATCATCGCTACAAGAAGTAAAACCTGCACATAAAGCAATAACCAATAAAGTCGCAAACAATCTAAATGTTTTCATATTCTGTAAATAATCTTTTTGTTAATAAATTAATTGTAGTATAAGCTGCTCAAAAATTGAGTTGGCTACTTAAAAGATAGTAGCAAAAGTTGTTTCTTAATGTCTGATTCGTAGTTATATATCGTTTTATGTACCCTGTTTCCTTCAGATACTATTAAAAATTAAAAGGCGTGGAAACTATTGAATATTATCATATTGAGGCTCTGGACTGCCCAAGGTTGAATAATAAACAATAGCCCACGCCAAACGATATATAGACTATCTTAACAAGATAGGTATATAACATTGACGTGAGCGTTCTTGCCTATTATCTTCAACCTTCGAAATTGTCCAGATTCCAATATGAGATAATATCTTAAACGCTCTTCGTTAACTAATATGTCCTTTCAGACCTAACACATTAGGTATCTGAAATTGCCACAAAGTTACGAAAAGCGTTTGTAATAGCAAGAACTATTGTTTATTAAAAGTTGAGAGCTGCCTCTTCTTAGTAAATCCAAGTAGGTAGAAAATTTGTGATTGCCTATATAAGAGCAAAATTTTAAAATTTTCTACCCAACTGATAATTTATACCTATGGCTTTATAAACTGATTTTTGATCCGTTGAACGGTGGAAATACCAATACTTTGTAGCTTAGCTATATTTCTGATTGAATAGCCTTTTCTTAGTAAAGCAATGACTTCTTTATATTCTTCTTTCTTCTTATCATCCTTTTTGGTTGAACCTGTCTTTCTGCCAAGTTTACCACCTTTGGCAATATAGTTTGCCCTACCACTATTCAAACGGTATTGAATATTGCTTCTTTCGATATTTGCCATTTCTGCAAGTACTGTCACCATGATAGACGCTATTGGATTAACTTCTCCATTTGGTTGCAAAGTATATAAGCCTAAGTTCTGTATGTAAACCGATACTTTCGATTCATGCAATATATCCAAAGAGCGAAGAACCTGTAATGTACTTCTTCCCAATCTTGACAATTCAGACAAAAGTAGGATATTCACAGATTCACGTTTACAGTATTCCAAACATTCCCCTAAAATCTGCCTTTCCTCTATTTTCTTTGCACCTGAAATATGCTCCTGGAATATATTCACTATTTCTATATCCTGTGAAATAGCATATTTCTTTAAATCCTCTATTTGTCTGCTCGTGTCCTGTCTGTCATTACTTGACGAAACACGAGCGTATATTACGGCTGTTTTCATTTTATTCTTTGATTAAATTGATAACATGAAAGAATGTGTTCAAAGCAACTTTGCAGATTTATTTGAACACATTCCTGTTTTGAACACTAACGAGGTTTATTCGCTTCTTCAATATCCCATAAGCCAACTAAAAGAATAAGTAGGATTAACGGAACACAACCTGTTATAAAAGACAATACCACCCAAAAGAGCCAAACAAGTATCTTATAATAAAACATGATTTTTTGTTTTACGTAGTTAATAAAATAGGAGAATACCCATTTCTGAATATTCCCCTGTTTAATCAATCAATAAACCACTTATATTTAGTGTCTCCATGCAAAGCGGCATTTATTCCCGTTGCTATTTCGGTTGCATTTACCGCTCTATCCAAAAACGTGTCGATATAACTATTTTTACACGCTCCAGTTAACAAATTAAAGAATTCCCACATAGACAAGTCACTTCCCAAGCTACCAAAGTTCTCATCATTGATATAAGCCCTAGCCACATTGTTAATCTGTGTATCAGTAAATAACATACGTGGAATATCTTTCTGATAACTTTGTGGCAATGATTGATAAAGTTTCATTCTACCTAATAGTTGGCAAAATTGATGTTCTGTAAGGTATGAATTACCAAGTGTTTGCATTAAGTGTAGATGTTTTGCAGGTTGGTAACTCTGAAACATTTCCAATACTGCTTGATATAAATCTTTGGTATTAGTAACTTCCAAACAGCTAAGAAAACCGTCTGTTGATACACACAAATTTGTGCATACTTTACAAATAAAGCCAATAAACACTTTAAAGCGTTCTGCTCCTTTCTTTGAATAAAGATTGGTGTGATTATAAGCACGAACACCACCAATAGTTAATATTAACTTATTTCCGTTCACCGTTTCGTAAATCGTAGGAATCTGAATAATAAAAGCACATCTTTCGTAGTAGATAGTCTTATCACTTTCTAATAACTGATTGGCTGGCTTATGGATAGCACCCGAAATACGACCCTTAATAACATGTGATACCCGTATATCGGGCTTATCAATACTTTCACCACTGAAAAACGTATTTGCAGCGTCATAAACAGTATCAATAAATGCAGGGTGAGGAATTGTAAGCTCATTGTCTTTGGCAAATACGGGTGTAATACAATCTTCTTTCAAATGTTGCATTGTTACCTCTAGTGTATTAGCTTCCAAGAAATGAGGATTCTCTTTTTTAACTTTTGGTTGTTCTTCGATTATTGTTGCTTCTTCTGCATATTCACCAAAGTTACTTTCTCTTCTTACCTGTGGCACATTGCCAATAATTTGTAGATTTCTCATAACGAATAAAATTTTAAATGATTTATAAATTGATTACGTGGATTGAAATATATTTCGTTTTCTATCCAACTACCCTCGGGGGTTGTTAGAACTACTCTTCATGTGCTCATGTAACTTTCAATTCAGTAAATCATAGGAGAAGTAAGCTGATATACATTTAAGATCCTATTTTTATAGGTAGGGGGTATTATATATAAGTACCTATACTTTATTGCACGCATATCTTTCTACTCTCCACAAATGGAACTACTTTAGACCATTACAGAATGTGGCATAACCATACAACCAATGTTTGAAAAATGAGTATCATTCATTTTTTAGCTTCCCCAATTATTCGTAAATTTGTGTATCCCATGAAGGAAAGATTACCGTATTGCATCGAGGGCTTATTATCTCCATTTCCCAATTACTATCAATGTGGTAAATTCATTTCTTCGCAGTCTTTCATAGATAAAGCCATGTTTGATAGATTTTATTGCAGTCGCCTATATACTAGTATTAGACGACCTTTTTCATTTTTGTAGCATAACCATAAAAAGTAGGGCAATTTGACGTCTGCCCTACCTCTTGTGGTTATGAAAAATTCTTCTTATTACCTACCATGTCAGAAGTATATACCTATCAAGAATTACGTGAATTAGCCTTGAAACACGGAATCAGAGATAATAAAGTCCATATCGGTGTATGGATACAAACACAAGGCTATCAGAAACAGAGAATACAGATTAACCACATTAGAAAAACATTTTATTTAAAATCCCATGATTGAGACAAGAATCCCAATAGCACCTGACACAAGTACCACCCTTACAGATGAAACAACAGAACACATTGTTAATCGCAAGGTAACAATCAAAATAGACAGAGATTATTTAAAAAAGAAGTATGCAGAACTATACGAACAACTGGCAAAAGTTGCAGAAAAATATCCTTATACTCCGAAAAAACAACTTGTAAAAAAACAGGGGCACGCTCATGTAAAAAAACAGGGTGGACTATACTACTAACCATTGGAAAATAACTAATAAGCATTGCCTTCTTTCAGAAGTCAAAAGCACATTCTAAATCTTATTTTTTTCATGTATGTAAATCAACTAACCAATGAAACTTATATAAACAGAAAGGAAGCCAAAATAAGTCTCGGAACTTCCAATTTCAACAGATTATTAAAAAAGAAGATTATTTATTTTATCAACGGACAACCATTTGCCAACTATGGGATACAGAATAATACCGGCAAGCCTAGTCATAGGACTTACAACAAATGAAGCATATACTTATTTTTGTTTATTAGCGAAATCAGATTACAACACTTATATTTCACGCGTAAAGCTTGAAACGCTATCCCAATTGACAGGAATAAGCAAGACCGAATATATATCCAAGCATATCGAGAAACTAATAAAGAAAGGGTTACTACGGAAAGATACACAACAGAACATTGGTAACAAAGGCGTGTTCAATACCTGTACGTATTATCTATACAAACCGCAAATTGACTGGATTAGAATTGACTTGGATTTATTGGAAGAAAACATTCCTAACAAACTCAAAGCTTTCCTCATCTTATTAAAATGTATCTGCCTAAACAACACCAATTACACAGGATACAACAAAAGTGAAATCTGCAAGAAACTAAATATATCCCGACCGACCTTAGATTCTTATCTCAATCAGTGTATCGACAAAGAACTGATAAAAGAAGAACAAAACGGATACACACTTACAAACACACATTTATTCAAAATAGATATTGTCAAAGGAAAGGATGATGACGAAGTTTATACAAAGGTATATATACCAATGGCTGATTTTTTCGCATCACAAAGCATTACAATACCACCATATAATAAAAAAATAGTAGGCAAAATTATCGACCATTATAGCGCATTACCATTTTTAGCAGCAGCACTAAAAAAACGAAAAATACCGGAAGGAACTGTTTGTACTTGGAAGTATTTAGCTAAAGTCTTGAAGGTAAATATCGTGGAAAAACCTCGTCCCATACCACCAAAGGTTACTCTTATCATGTAAAAATCAACCTTTACAAAAAAGGAGATTCGCTCCGTGATGAGTGAATCTCCTTTTTCTACTAAGTTATTCTTTTAGTCGATTATTCCAAAGTAAGGGACATTTTTCGAACAGGGTCTATAAAAGTGTTTTTCTTCAAAAAATGTCCTTCGCATTATAATATTTCCTCAATCAGCAAATAACATCTTTCACCTCTGACTTTGCATTCGGACACCATAAAAAAATCGCTTATAGTCTTACTTGTTATGGCTTTAGGGGGATGTATATTCAATAGAGCATAAATTCTCTTTATTTCTTCTTTTGTATATTTACGAGTGTATTTTTGACCAACAGTAAATGAGTTCTTTATTAAGCGGATTACCTCTGTTCCGGTTGCCTTCTCACTGTATTGCTTCTGTATCATGGCTTCCGTGATTTTCTTTTTGGAATATTTGAGTTGTTCAATCACTTCTTTACCTACCGTATCATAAGCTTCAACAATAAATGAATCAGCCGCAATCAAATCCCGCTTGTATTCCAGCTCCATTTCAGTAACACAATCTCCCAACATCTCCAACTGGCGGACTATCTCCTTACGCTTGTCTTTAATGGATTGAGATTTATTTTCCCTCTTTAGCCGCTCGCTATCCCCCAATGGACAATAGTGTCCCGCATGATAAACAATAAAAGAATCACAATTATCATATGCTTTATATAGAGAATCTTCATCATGGAAATAATTTTTCATCAATTCCTCATCCATGTAATTGTCTATTGCAAACCAATTTTTGTTCCCGTCCCTATCAAGCATCCTATTGAAAGGAAGACTTTCCAATGCAGCACGATAAGCATCACGGGAAGCCCTGTCTGTTGCACAATCATAAAAGTTCTTCATAGTTCGGTATATTTCCTTGCTGCAAATAAGATAACCTTTTATCTCCTCTTTGCTTCTTTGGGGCAATCCTTTTTTGGTATTACTTATATAGGTAATTGACGAAACTCCATTTCTGAATCGTCCTACTATCTGAATTGCGTCCGTATATGGATCTATCATAGTATGTTCCGCAAAATAGACATCGGTCAGCATTATAACATGAGGTTGCTCTTCCAACTCCATATCCACAGCATTGAAAAAGCGGCTTGTGAAAAAGTTGTACCGCTTCATTTTATCCTTGTTCCACTGTTCGTAAACATTACAAAATCTGTTCTTTTTTAGTTTATCAACACTTTTCGGAGCACAAAAAACAGCAGATTCTTCCAACAGGTCTAGTTGCTTCATCAATGAATATATAATATCGGTTGAATTGATAAACACACAAATCGGAAGTGGTGCAGCTTCCTCATTGTCTAGCTTGGATAGCACATTTTTAAATGCTTGCAGCGTATTATTCGTATGATGAAGCCAAATCTCCTTTTTATAATCGAAAGTCGGCTGTATTTCTATCGTCTGAAAGTTCTGCTCCTTAAATCGAGGATCATTCAATTCTATCGGTGTGGCAGAAACCAATGCTTTTTGGTCAAATTTAAAGAAATCATCTATCGGTAGTGTTATGTTATTCCGGTAATCCGCATCCTTCACTAGCTTATGACATTCATCAAACAGAAGAAAACAAGAACACTGCGCACTCATTTCCAGTTCTTCAAATGCGTCCTTTACTTTCTGAAAACTTTCGGGAGTAGTAAGTATCTTATAATACTTATTCTTACTCTTCTCCAAGTAGTTTACAATATCGTCAGTATATACACCTTCATATACTCCGAACAGATTATCATCTTTATGTTTAGGGTCATTACATTTACCGATAATAACAGGAACATTCGGCTCAATGATAATCGAGTTACGTTTTGCCGTGATTTCTCCATAGGTAGCACCAAGTCCGGTCAACTTCTTATAAAGAATTGTATTCGTGGGAATTTCGGGAAGAACTTCGGTAAGGTATTGCACCCTACCGAGTTCATTAAGATTAATTTCTATTGTCATCTTCCTCATTAACGTCTATCACATCCATTCCTTCATTTTCGTACTCTTCCTGCTTGATTGCATCAAAATCGGGTGCATCTTGCAACAAATTTCCAGGAGTTTTAGCTTCATTAATGAACTGGGACAATTCTTCTACTGGCTTTACATTTAACTTTTTCATAATTTTTAATTTTAATAGATTTATAAATATGAGGGAAGGAATTACACCTTCCCCGTTAATAATTCAATTATGCTATCAATTCTTTTTCCAATAAATAATCATATAACTCTTCTGTCCTTTCCAACCGGAAGAAAATCTTTCCTTTTCTGAAAAAAGCACAGGCAGTAATTTTCGCTCCATACTCACGAAACGTAGGAACAAATTGTAATGCTTTTCCCGCTAAAATCAGTTGCTTAAAAATTGATAGTTGAAAATCATTATCTTCTCCCTCACCATAAGCCGTAACACTATTAGGATTAAAACCAAAATCTTCCGCTTCTCCTGTTTCCAAATAAGTACGTAACCAACTTAATCCCTCTTGATTCAATATCAAACAGAAACCTTGGATCTTTTTGGAACCAATCCAAGCACATGGATAGTTATCCTTGTTAGTGTAAAACTTAACATCCAATTGCTCACCTCTTTTCATCATTGCCTTTACAGTTTGCATTGCACCTTCATTGTCATAAGACTTAACTACTTTTTTTTCTACAAATTCTAAATTCATAATCTTTATTTTTTAAAATTAAACATTAATGAATCTCAAACGAGGTGCGCACCTTTGTTTTTGATTACGCTGTAAAACTACGGAGAAATAGAAGCGTATGAAATGAAGAAAAAAACATAAAGAAATCCCTTTTTTTATGCTTAATTCTTTATGTAATCACAAATATCATAAATCACAATATATCAGCAGATTATATATATTCATACAATAATCATCAATTAAATAAAGGCTATCATTTTTTATCTTTATATGTTTTACCAATATGATTTTAAATGCTCAACCGGATTATTGGGAGATGTTTTACACATAGGAATTTTCCACCAATTTGGACGAACTTCATATTTTTGTAAGTTCCTGATTGTAGCCCGTAAATTCAATATGTCATTTTTAGGACTATCCTCATCAATCAGTTTGAGATATTTCAGTAACCCAAGAATGAAATTCCCCTCGTTATCTGTTAATCCTTTACCTTTGGCTGCAAATGATGAGTGACGTAGTAAGTTATATATACTAAGAGTTATCGTATCAAGTATCGCATTTTCGCGTTTCCTGCCTCTTTTACCTATACTGGGATAATCTTTATCCAATTCCGTTTCCGCTTCTTCCAAAGTTGAAACTCCTAAATATTTATCAAGATATGGAGTTATCATATTGAGAAACCAACTATCATCATTCGTAAGTTCTATTTTCTGTTTGTTATATTCAATCGTGACAATATTACTCTTGGTCTTTTTCTTCTCATGAAACATCTTGTAAAGACGTAGCATATCCGGTCTGACAGAATAACTATACTTTATCTGTGTTGGATCAGCAATATAATCCTCAAAATCAAAATAGCCATTGGTCTGTGTGTATTTATAGTAGATACTTACAATAAGAAGAACAGCGTAAAATACATCTTGGTCTTGCTGTTCATAGGCTTCGTCTTCATTTTTATTGTATGTATTCCACAATGTTTCAATATACTCGGCTTTAAAATTACCACTTTCAAGGACTAAATTCTTTCCCACAGTCATGCTAAATTCATATTTGTCCTCATCTGTCCCGCAATTAGGATAGGGAATCTCCTGCTCTTCCTTCTTTATTGACAAGTACAAATCCTGTATTTCCATTGGGAACTTATTACCCAAAAGATATACATCAGATATATAGTCCAGTTCATTATGAAACATTGAACGGCTGAATCCCACTTCACTATTCAGCCATGATTCGATTCGTTTTATCGTATTGATTGGTATTATCTGATATTCCATATTTTCAAACTTTGTCACAAAAATAAAAAATGTCGCTTCACCATAAAAGCAAAGCGACATTTTATTTTAAAGAAGATTCTTCATTGCATCATCTAATTGTTTATTTTCAAAGCTATCCAAGTAAATCTGTGTCACCCGTTCGGAACTATGTCCCAAAGATTCACTGATTACAGATGTTGAAACTCCCGAACGCTTCAAGACTGTCGCATAAGAATGTCGAGCCGTATAACTGGAAATCTTCAATTCAATACCCAATTCCTTCCCAATATCAGCTAAATATCCGTTGACATTATCCAATACATCATATATTCGGTTTCTTATCTGGCGTGGAGTTCGTTCTCTATTATCCAATATGGGAAATACATATTTACGTTGTGAGGAACGATAACGATTCACTATCTCAATTGCCTTCTCTTGTAATGGTAACATTATTTGTTTCTTCGTTTTCTGACGAATATACACCAAACGTTCACCTTCAAAGTTCTTATCAGTAAGAAACGCCATGTCAGTGAAATTAATACCACCCATTAAGTAAGAGAACGTAAACATATCAACTGCCAATCTCTTATAAAAGCGAGATTTTGACACATCATACTCAATAACCTGCTTCACCTGCTCTTTTGTTATTGCACGCTTAGCTGTCTCCTTATGTAACTTAGAAACCTTATACTTTTTGAATGGATAATTATCTGCTTTTACCAATCCCTCCACAAGGGCTAGATTATATATAGCCCGCAAAGTTCTAAAACGAATACCAATTGTATTATCAGCCAACTTATTACACCTCAACCATGATTCATAAGATTTCAGCCAATTAACATCTATATCAGAGAAATATATATCCAAATGACCTCTGAACTTGCACAATGAATTACAAACTTGCTGAACAGAAAGCGCATACCCTAACCTGCCTTCACCCTTCAGTTGAGCTATATATTCATTAAACAAATCACCAACAGTCTTTACCTTCCTTGCCGGAGCAACCGCTTCAACCAAGGTGGCAGGCGAATATTCCCGTTGTTCCATAGAGAATTCCAGTATCTGTTCTGAATACTTCTGTTCTTGCTCATTTAGAAGCTTAATAATTTGCTCCCTATTAGGACAATTGCGCTTAGGTTTATTCTTCTCAAAGTCCCAATTATTAGGTTTTACTGAAATCCCAAGACTGATATACTTTCGTTTACCCTCTTTACACACACAAATCATAAGCGGATGCTCTCCATTACGAAGAGTTTTTGACTTGTAACACAACACATTAACTGTCGCTTTCATACATTTTTCGGTTTACATCTTGGTTTACATGAACCGCATAATTCGTAGGAAATGTTACTTAATTTAAAGCCCAAGGACAGTTTATCTTAAGAAAATGCAGAAAAACAAAAAGCTCCATAAATCAATGATTTACAGAGCTTTTAATCAGGAATACTCGTACTCGAAGCGGGACTTGAACCCGCACAGCCGCAATGGCCAAAGGATTTTAAGTCCTTCGTGTCTACCATTCCACCATTCGAGCATCCTTTCAAAGAAAGAGCGGAAAACGAGACTCGAACTCGCGACCCTAACCTTGGCAAGGTTATGCTCTACCAACTGAGCTATTTCCGCGTTTTTTCAACGGGTGCAAAGATAAGTAGTTTACTTGTTTCTGCCAAATCTTTTCGGAGGAAAGTTTAAAAAACTATCCTCCGAAAGTTTATTTTATCTTCCAAGCAGTGCTTTCTCCGCTTTCTCCATTCCGCAAAAGTTGAATCCATCGATCACTTGCTGCATCAATGCGGAGATTTCTGCATTACAGAGGTTACCGATACTACCTTCATGAGTATGGTGTACTTCTTTAGTATGCGAGAATTTACCTGCTTCAATATCCAAACCTACCTTTTTATATGCATCACGGAAAGGCATACCTTCACGTGCCAAACGATTTACCTCTTCCACACTAAAAATAAGAAGGTATTTGTCATCATCAAGAATATGTTCATTTACCTTTATTTCATTCATGATATAGGTTGTCATCTGCAAACAGTCTTTCAATTCCTGAAAAGCAGGAAGGAAAACTTCTTTGATAATCTGCAAATCACGGAAATAGCCGGAAGGCAGATTGTTCGCAATCATCATAATCTGTTGGGGAAGCGATTGCAATTTATTGCATTTAGCACGTGTCAGTTCAAACACATCGGGATTTTTTTTATGAGGCATAATGCTGGACCCTGTGGTGCAGTCATCGGGCAACTTGACGAAACCGAAGTTTTGACTGTTAAACATACAGGCGTCAAAAGCTAATTTGGAGATTGTTCCGGCAATCGTAGCCAATGCAAAAGCGACATTGCGCTCCATCTTTCCACGCCCCATTTGAGCATATACAACATTGTAATTCATTGAATCAAAACCCAGCAAGTCAGTCGTCATGGTACGGTTCAAAGGAAAAGACGAACCATATCCGGCTGCCGAACCTAATGGATTACGATTGCACATCTTAAATGCTGCTTGTAAAAACAGCATATCGTCCATAAGACTCTCAGCGTAGGCACCAAACCACAAACCAAAAGAAGAAGGCATGGCGATCTGCAGGTGTGTATATCCCGGCATCAAAACGTTTTTATATCGTTCGCTCTGACGGATCAAGACATGGAATAGTTGCTCTACCGCTTCGGCAACCTCTTTTATTTGTGTACGGGTAAAAAGCTTCAAGTCCAACAGAACCTGATCATTTCTGGAACGGCCACTATGTATTTTCTTTCCGATATCACCCAAACGGCGGGTCAACATCAGTTCTACCTGTGAATGTACATCTTCTACCCCGTCTTCTATCACAAATTCACCTTTTTCAGCCGAGGCATAAATACTCTTCAATTCCACCAGCAACTGGTCCAGTTCTTCTTTCGTCAACAACCCAATGCTTTCAAGCATCGTAATGTGAGCCATAGAGCCAAGCACATCATGCTTGGCCAAATAAAGATCCATCTCACGATCACGACCTACCGTGAAACGTTCGATATCCTTATTTACCTGTACGGACTTCTCCCAAAGTTTCTGTGCCATAAAAAATAAGATTAATATTCAATAACTGCCAGCATATCAACCATCTTCTCCAAACCTTCCTGGAGAGGTTTCTGCACCATTGCTTTCATAAATGGATTAAGGTCCATTCCGATAGTTACCTTCACTTTACACTCTTCTTCTGCAGTTTCAACCAGTTGAATCCACATATTAAAAGGAAGAGGAGAGTTAGTTGTTGCCAATTTTATACACTTACAAGGATCGCGCTCTACAATTTGCAAAGTCAATTGTCCAATAGGAGAAACACTAAAACTCAACGTGTCCGAATCAAAACTCAAATCCTGCACCTTATCTTTTGGCAAACGGTCTTTGACTGCTTCCAGATTACTTAAATCCGAAAGTTTATTATATACGCGCTCCTGACTGTAAGGTATTACCTTGACACTACTCTCAAAATTACTCATAATTTTCTATTAGTATAAAACAAAAAAAGAACAATCCGGCCAAATATTGTCCGAACAGTTCTTTTTACCGAATATGTTTGATCAAAAAATGAATCTTATTTTCCAGCATCCCAATGAGCAGGGTCTTTACGCCATTCGTTCAATGTCTGTATGTCTTCTTCTTCGATATAACCTGTACGAAGAGCAACATCAAGCACTGCTTCATAATTGGTCAACGTTACCAAAGTCACCTTTGCATTTTTGAATGCCTCTTCTGCTACCGGGAATCCATACGTATAAGCTGCAACCATACCGATTACTTCGCAACCATCGCGACGAATTGCTTCAACAGCCTTCAAACTACTACCACCTGTAGAAATCAAATCCTCTACGACTACGACTTTCATACCCGGACGAAGTTCACCTTCAATCAGGTTTTCCAATCCATGATCTTTGGGGGTAGAACGAACATACACGAACGGCAGATTCAATGCATCAGCTACTAAAGCTCCCTGCGGAATAGCGCCTGTAGCTACACCAGCAATCGCATCCACCTGTCCGAATCGTTCCAATATCAGACGTGTAATTTCAATCTTCACAAAATTACGAAGAGAAGGATAGGACAGAGTTTTACGGTTGTCACAGTAAAAGGGGGATTTCCATCCAGAAGCCCATGTAAAAGGGTTAGCGGGTTGAAGTTTAATAGCTTTAATCTTCAACAGTTTCTCCGCAAATAGTCTCTCTAAGTTTTTCATAACTAAACTAACTATTAATTATTTGCCGCAAAAGTACAGAAATTGAACGAGAATAAAAAGAAGAATCCGTTTATTTTTTCAGTCAATTTGTTCCTCTTCATCAGGAATGTCGATACAACGCTTAATATCTTTCAGTTCAAAGCCACGACTCATAGCGAATCGCATCAGCTTTCCATTCAATTCATAATCGTCTGCTGCATGGATACTTTTCCGTTTGGAAGCCAGCAGATCACGCAGAATAGAAAGGTATTCTTCTTCATCAATTTCATTCAAATAACGCCATGCCACATCAGATGGGATCTTCTTCATATAAAGTCCCTGGGCTATTTTCATTTTTCCCCATTTGGCAAAGCGGAACTTGTCATTCACAAAAGCTCTGCAGAAACGTTCATCATCGATAAACTTCTCTGATTCCAGTCGGTCAAGAATACGCGCAATGGTATCATAGGCTATTCCCCAACGTTGTAACTTCTCATTTATTTCTGCCCGGCAATGCTCGGCAGTGGAGCAGTAAGAGGCTACGCGATTTAAAGCCTCTTCATCAGTTAATTGTGCACTCATCGGTTAGCTGTAACTATTCTATCTTTTCCAAATATGTCTCTTATAACACGAACATCACGATATTGGTTCATTTCAAGTATGTGTGCTGTTTCCCGGCCATAGGCCTGGTTGATTTCAAAATAAAGTTTCCCACCCGGCAAGAGTAATTCACTTCCCAGACGGGCTATGCGATTATAAAACCGTAAAGGGTCCTCGTCAGGAACAAACAGGGCCAGTCCCGGTTCCCAATCAAGGACATTAGCGTCCATTTCGTTCTTTTCCGTTTCGGTCACATAAGGCGGATTGCTGACAATAACATCGAAAGACGGTGTCTTTTCCCAATCATCGGCCAGAACATCTCTTTGTAAAAATCTCACCCCGGCTTCCAAGACGTCATTGTTTTCACGGGCAATAACCAATGCTTCTTCCGAAATATCCCAAGCTTCTACTTCTGCATCCGGAAGTTTTTTATCCAAAGAGATCGCAATACATCCGCTTCCCGTACCTATATCTAATAGACGACGGGCATTCGGATTCTCCTCCACTATTAGTTCCACAAGTTCCGCAGTCTCCGGTCGGGGAATCAGTACGCCGGAAGCAACCTTAAAATTCCTTCCACAAAACTCCGCAAAACCTCGAATGTACTGTATAGGCTCATTTTTCTGTAAACGGAATATAATGTTTTCTAATTCACGCTGTTTGCATTCGGATAAAATTATATCTTTGCCCATGTAAATATCGAGCGCATCTAAACCTAACATGTCGCAACAAATCAGCATCGAAAGGGCTTTTACCTCTTCCGGTGGATAGATTTCCTGCAAAGATTGGCGAATGTAAGCGGTGATACGATTCATATTTTCACAATTTCGAAGTGCAAAAGTAAGAATAATATGGCGAAGAGCACCAAAATGGAAGAAGAAAAATACATGAGGCGTTGCATTGAGCTTGCAAAGAATGGGTTATGCAATGTGCCTCCAAACCCGATGGTAGGGGCTGTTATCGTATGTGACGGGCGTATTATCGGTGAAGGTTATCACATTCGCTGCGGAGAGGCACATGCAGAGGTTAACGCAATCCGTTCTATCAAAGATGAGTCATTATTGAAACATTCTACAATTTATGTCAGTCTGGAGCCTTGCTCCCACTATGGAAAAACGCCTCCTTGTGCCGATCTTATTATAGAAAAGCAGATTCCCCGCATTGTTATCGGTTGTCAAGACCCTTTTTCAGAAGTAGCCGGACGGGGAATCCAGAAATTACGGGATGCCGGACGGGAAGTGACAGTCGGTGTATTAGAGGAAGAATGTAAATCGCTGATTCGTCGTTTTATCATTTTTAATACACTTCACCGTCCTTTCATCACACTGAAATGGGCAGAATCCGCCGATCACTTTATTGATATAGAACGTACAGATGGAAAACCTGTACTCCTCTCCTCTCCTCTTACTTCCATGCTAGTGCATAAAAAAAGAGCGGAGGCGGATGCGATTATGGTAGGCAGGCGAACTGCTTTATTGGATAATCCGTCACTTACGGTACGCAACTGGTATGGACATAACCCGATACGCGTTGTATTAGACCGCACATTATCTCTTCCAAATGATTTACATATTTTCGATGGTAACGTGCCTACATTAATCTTTACTGAAAAACAACAGCTAGAAAAAAAGAACATCACATATATTACCATTAACTTTAACCATAACCCACTGAAACAGATCATGGAAGCATTGTATCAACGAAAAATACAATCATTATTGGTGGAAGGAGGCAGGCAATTGCTGCAATCATTCATTGATAATGAGCTATGGGATGAAGCCTATATCGAAAAGTGCCCCAACCGGTTACATTCCGGTGTTAAAGCACCTCAAATGGACGATAATTTTAGTTATTCGATAGAAGAACACTTCGAAAGACAAATTTGGCATCATGTTCGTCGGATATAGCTAAGATAGTTCTATTCAGGGGGTTTTATGTCGATAAAAACAGTGTTATTATCTATAATTTTATATAAAACTTACCTGTAATGTTCATTATCGGAAAAAATGTTTCTATTTTTGCAACTTGTAAATAAACACAATCTTTCAAATGAAAATAAAGTTTTTATCATTCATTGCGAGTTTTTTCATGGTGTCATTTGTTATAACGTCATGTCTTGATGACGATAATAACATCGAATATAGCCCGGATGCAACTATACATGCGTTTGAACTTGACACAATCGGAGGGTATGGGGTAAAGTATAAATTCACTATTGACCAATTATCACGTGAAATCTATAACGAAGACTCTCTTCCTGTCCATGCCGATACCATCATTGACAAGATTTTAATCAAAACATTAACAACGGCATCAGGCGTCGTTACAATGAAAGACAAAAGCGGTAACGATTCTGTCATAAACATCAATGATTCTATCGATCTTCGGGAGCCACTTACTATAAAGGTATGGTCGACAGAAGCCTTAGCGGGTATATCTCCTAATCAAACTAAGGAATATACCATTAAGGTAAATGTGCATCAGTATGATCCGGATTCGTTAAGATGGAAGTATATGGATAAAATTAATGACCAAATTCAAATTACAGGAGAACAAAAATCTATTATTTTTGGAAGTGAAGTTCTCACATACTCTGTAGTTAATAGCAAGTTATATGTATATAAGAATTCTTTAACTAACTTCGGCAATGGGGCTCCACAAGCAACTGTAGGATTACCGGAAGGTAAACTTCCGACTTCTATCATAACCTTCAAATTCAACGACAGAAGCAACGCCATGTTATATGCCACCTCCGATGATTATAAAGTGTATGAATCTGAAGATGGAATAAATTGGGAAATATCTGAAAAGTTCGGGGATAAAGTGGAGTTACTTGTAGCCACACTAACAAATAAAGATATCAGCAGAATTTGTTATATAAAGAAAGGAGCAGATGACCAACGCTATTTCTATTATCAAACAAGTGATAAACAACAAGAGACTATTGAAACTTATGAAGAAGGAAAAGTACCAGAAAAGTTTCCGACTAAAAACATATCCTACACAATACATACGACTGCAACAAATATTAATTCAGTCCTTTTAGTAGGAGATACAGAAACGGCGACTTTGGCTGATGACAGTGAATTAGAAACGACCATTGTATGGGCATATGATGGAAACAAATGGGTTGAGTTCTCAACTACTTCCTCTGTTGCATACTGTCCTAAATACACTCAACCATCTATTATATATTATAATGACTTAGTATACATATTTGGTCAAGACTTCAGTTCTATTTATGTTTCCAATCAAGGATTATTCTGGAAAAAGGCGAATTCTAAGTTCTCCTTCCCCCATAGAGATTGGAGCAAAGGAGGAACTCCAGATCCCGATGTAGATCCTGAATTCAGAGGCAGAACCAACTATTCAATGGTACTAGATCCTAATACTCAAAATCTATGGATTATCTTTAGTAAAGGAAGTGCAAGTTTTGAAGAAGAGGTAGAAAAAGAAGAAAGCACGAAGACAACCACAACCGAAACACGTACGTATGAGCATGATTCAGAGGTATGGCGTGGTCGTCTTAATCAACTATGGTTTGATTTGGCAAAAGCCGGGAAATAAAAACGTATACGTTTAAAATAAGAAGATGTCCTATATAGAACAAATAGACAAAACTCGGATACCACAACACGTAGCCATCATTATGGATGGAAACGGACGATGGGCAAAACAACGAGGGGAAGAACGTACTTACGGTCACCGTGCTGGCGCAGAAACGGTACAGAATATTACTGAAGATGCTGCCAGGCTGGGGATTAAGTACCTGACACTTTACACCTTCTCAACCGAGAACTGGAATCGGCCGCAAGACGAGATAGCGGCTTTGATGAATCTATTGCTAGAATCTATTGAAGAAGAGACACTGATGAAGAACAATATTCGCTTCAACGTAATCGGTGATTTCAAGAAGTTACCGGTTGAAGTGCAGAAAAGTTTGACGTCATGTATAGAACGCACATCCAGGAATAGTGGAATGTATATGGTACTAGCTCTTAGTTACTCATCCCGTTGGGAAATAACAGAAGCGGTACGGCAAATAGCGACGCAAGTAAAAACGGGAGAAATATCTCCCGAGCAAATAACCGATGAGTGTATCTCATCTCATCTGGATACTAATTTTATGCCCGACCCGGATTTACTGATCCGAACGGGAGGAGAAATCCGGCTAAGCAATTATCTCTTATGGCAATGTGCTTATTCGGAGCTTTATTTTTGTGATACCTTTTGGCCGGACTTCGACAAAGAAGAACTCTACAAAGCCATTTGGGAATACCAACAAAGGGAACGCCGATTCGGCAAAACCAGTGAACAAATCAGCTAATATAACTCGAAACATCAAATTATAACATAAATGCATTATCGTATTTCCTTTATATTCATAACGTTTGTCTGCCTGTGCTGCTTTGCGACAACAGGCGTTGCGCAAAATGCTAACACTGATGAAGACTCAAAACCTGTCATCTTATACTCCGGTACACCCAAAAAGTATGAGATAGCAGATATTAAAGTCGAAGGCGTGAAGAATTATGAAGACTATGTATTGATTGGACTATCCGGACTATCGGTAGGACAAACAATTACTGTGCCGGGTGACGAAATCACTGGAGCAATCAAACGTTATTGGCGTCATGGTTTGTTCTCGAATGTACAAATTACAGCCGAAAAAATAGAAGGCAACAAAATCTGGTTAAAAATCAGTCTGACACAACGCCCACGTATTGCAGACGTACGCTATCATGGTGTGAAAAAGTCAGAACGTACGGACCTTGAAGCCAAGCTAGGAATGGTAAAAGGTATGCAGATTACTCCGAATACCGTAGACCGTGCCAAAACATTGATTAAACGTTATTTTGATGACAAGGGATTCAAAAACGCCGAAGTAATCATCGCACAGAAAGACGATCCTTCCAGCGAGAATCAGGTGATCGTGGACATTGATATAGACAAAAAAGAGAAAATCAAAGTACACAAAATCACCATTACAGGAAACACTGCAATCAAGGCTTCCAAGCTGAAAAAAGTAATGAAGAAAACCAATGAGAAAGGTAAACTTCTAAACTTGTTCCGCACCAAGAAATTCGTGCCGGAAAACTTTGAAGCAGATAAACAACTTATCATCGACAAGTATAATGAGCTGGGATATCGTGATGCAATGATCGTTAAAGACAGCATTTCACAGTATGATGAAAAGACGGTAGATGTATATCTGGATATAGATGAAGGTCAGAAATATTATCTCCGTAACGTGACATGGGTAGGTAATACTCTTTATCCGTCGGAACAGTTGAACTTCCTGCTTCGCATGAAGAAAGGCGATGTATACAACCAAAAGTTGTTGAATGAGCGTGTTTCTACAGATGATGATGCTATCGGTAACTTATATTACAATAACGGTTACCTCTTCTATAACCTTGATCCGGTAGAAGTAAATATCGTAGGTGACTCTATCGACCTCGAAATGAGAATCTATGAAGGCCGTCAGGCTACTATCAATAAGATTAAGATCAGTGGTAACGACCGCTTGTATGAAAACGTAGTTCGCCGTGAACTTCGTATTCGTCCGGGACAGCTGTTCAGTAAAGAAGACTTAATGCGTTCTTTGCGTGAAATCCAGCAGATGGGACACTTTGACCCGGAAAAACTGCAACCGGATATTCAACCGGATCCGATGAACGGAACTGTTGACATAGGTTTGCCTTTGACCTCGAAAGCTAATGACCAGGTAGAGTTCTCTGCCGGTTGGGGACAAACGGGTATCATTGGTAAATTGAGTTTGAAGTTTACCAACTTCTCTGTAGCCAACCTGTTGCACCCGGGTGAAAACTACCGTGGTATCCTGCCGCAAGGTGACGGACAGACATTGACTATCAGCGGACAGACGAATGCTAAATACTACCAATCATACAGTATTTCATTCTTCGATCCATGGTTTGGCGGTAAACGTCCGAACTCATTCTCTGTATCGGCATTCTTCTCTGTACAGACCGACATCAGTAGCCGTTACTACAATTCCAGCTACTTCAACAACTACTACAACAGTATGTATAGTGGTTACGGCGGTTATGGTATGTACAATTATGGAAACTACAACAACTACGAAAACTATTATGACCCGGACAAGTCTATCAAGATGTGGGGACTTTCCGTAGGTTGGGGTAAACGTCTGAAATGGCCGGATGACTATTTCACTCTTTCTGCAGAATTAGCTTACCAACGCTACAACTTGAGCGACTGGCAATATTTCCCGGTAACCAACGGTAAATGTAATGACCTTAGCATTTCATTGACTTTGGCACGTAACTCTATTGACAACCCGATCTTCCCCCGTTCAGGTTCAGATTTCTCATTGTCAGTTCAGCTCACACCGCCTTACTCGTTGATGGACGGTAAAGACTATAAGGGATATTATAGTAACCCTGAAACAGGTAGCATTACCCAGGACAACATGAATAAACTTCATAAATGGATAGAATACCACAAATGGAAATTCAAAGGCAAAACGTATACTCCGCTGATGGACCCGATTGCACATCCGAAATGTCTGGTGTTAATGACACGTACTGAATTCGGCTTGTTAGGTCATTACAACCAATACAAGAAATCCCCGTTCGGAACATTCGACGTGGGTGGTGACGGTATGACCGGCTATTCAACTTATGCAACTGAAAGTATTGCTTTGCGTGGTTACGAAAACAGCTCATTAACTCCATACGGATCTGAAGGTTATGCTTACGCACGCCTTGGCATTGAATTAAGATATCCGTTGATGCTGGAAACAAGTACTAACATTTATGTGTTAGGTTTCCTTGAAGCTGGTAACGCATGGCACGATATCAAGAAATTCAATCCATTCGAGTTGAAACGTTCTGCCGGTGTCGGTGTTCGTATCTTCCTGCCGATGATTGGTATGATGGGTATTGACTGGGGTTACGGTTTCGATAAAGTATTTGGTTCTAAACAATACGGAGGAAGTCAATTCCACTTTATCTTAGGACAAGAATTCTAATGTATCATCAAAAACTAAACGTTATGAGAAAGTCTGTTCTATTAATCATGATGCTATTTGCTGTCAGCATGGCGGCAAATGCACAGAAATTTGCACTGATCGATACGGAATATATCATGAAGAATATTCCGGCAGCTCAAAGCGCTAATGAGCAAATGCAAGAAGCTACGAAGAAATACCAAAGTGAAGTAGAAGTTCTGGCTAAAGAAGCACAGAAGATGTTCCAGGATTACCAGGCAAAATCTTCCACTCTTTCTGCCGCACAAAAAACAAAGACAGAAGATGCAATCGTAGCGAAGGAAAAAGAAGCAGCCGAGCTGAAGCGTAATTACTTCGGTCCGGAAGGTGAATTAGCCAAGATGAGAGACAAGTTGATAACCCCGATTCAGGACGATATTTATGAAGCTGTAAAAGCTATATCACAGCAACATGGATATGATTTGGTAATCGACAGAGCCTCTGCAACAGGCATAATATTTGCAAATCCACGCATAGATATTAGTGATGAAATCCTAAGAAAATTAGGATATTCAAATTAATTTCATACATTTGCAGCTGGAAATAACTAAAAATCATTCAAATAAATTATAGAACTATGCTAAAAAAAATTGCACTTGTAATGTTGCTTGCACTCCCAATGGGTGTATTTGCACAGAACCTGAAATTCGGTCATATCAACGCACAGGAGATTATCACTGTGATGCCGGAATTCACCAAAGCCCAAAATGATATTCAGACTTTGGAAAAACAACTTACTGCCGAACTTCAAAGAACACAGGAAGAATTCAACAAGAAATATCAGGAATTCCAGCAAGCTATTGCTAAGGATTCTCTTCCCCCGAACATTGCTGAAAGAAGACAAAAAGAGTTGCAGGACATGATGCAGAGACAAGAACAGTTCCAGCAGGATGCCCAACAACAGATGGCGAAAGCACAAAATGATGCTATGGCTCCTATCTATCAGAAATTGGACAATGCTATCAAAGCTGTAGGCGCTGCTGAAGGTGTAGTCTATATCTTCGACTTGGCAAGAACTTCGATTCCTTATGTAAACGAAGCACAGAGCATCAACTTGACTAACAAGGTAAAAGCAAATCTTGGTATCAAATAAGAACCGACCAAGAATAAAGAAATACCAAAAGGGAAAGAGAAAGAAGGAGCATCTTCTTTCTCTTTCCCTTTTTTTGGCGTACATTTGCGTATATAAATCAAGTGTGTCATGAAGCAACATCTATCCCATACGCCCGGACCGATCGGAGTATTTGACTCCGGCTACGGAGGTCTGACCATCTTAGACAAGATAAGAGAAGTATTACCGGAATATGATTATATCTATTTGGGAGATAATGCACGTGCTCCCTACGGAACACGTTCTTTTGAGGTCGTATACGAATTTACCCGGCAAGCGGTCAACAAACTATTTGATATGGGATGTCATCTGGTTATATTAGCTTGCAATACAGCTTCCGCAAAAGCTTTGCGCAGCATTCAGATGAATGACTTACCAGGCATCGATCCGGCTCGCCGTGTGCTCGGAGTCATCCGCCCTACCGTAGAGTGTGTCGGAGAGATTAGCAAAAATCAGCATATCGGTGTACTGGCAACAGCAGGCACCATCAAATCCGAATCGTATCCGTTGGAAATACACAAGCTGTTTCCTGAAATCCAGGTCAGCGGCACAGCATGTCCGATGTGGGTATCACTAGTTGAAAACAATGAATCACAGGACGAAGGAGCAGACTATTTTATCCGGAAATACATCGACCAATTGCTGTCGAAGGATCCTCAAATAGATACCGTCATTCTCGGATGTACTCATTTCCCCATACTTCTGCCCAAAATCCGGCAATATATTCCGGAGCATATCAGTGTAATTGCGCAAGGCGAGTATGTTGCGGAAAGTCTGAAAGACTATCTGAAAAGACATCCCGAAATGGATGCAAAATGCACGAAGAATGGGAACTGTCAGTTTTACACGACCGAAGCGGAAGAAAAGTTTTCAGAATCAGCCTCTACTTTCCTGAAACAGCAGATTAGCGTAAAACACATCACACTCGAATAAAATTTAAGAAAAAAGTAACCGTTTCTCTCTCTTTTTTGTTATATTTGTAGATAACCCCTAATAAGCAAGGTCATGAAAGAAGAAGATTATAGCAAAGCAATAGAAGTATTCTCCGGATCCCCATGGGAAGCCGAGATCATCAAAGGACTATTAGAAAGCAATGACATCCGTTGCGTAATCAAAGATGGGATTATGGGTACACTGGCACCCTATATCGCTCCTTCCGTATCCGTTCTTGTCACCGAGGATCAATACGAAGCGGCCACCGCGCTTATCAGGAGCCGGGCCGAGAAAGATAACGACTGATGCGGTCGAGTCCTTCACGGATATTCTCCAATGAGTTTGCATAGGAGAAACGTACATATCCTTCGCCTCCCGTACCAAAATCCACCCCGGGAGTAATGCCGACGTGTGCATGTTCGAGTACATCGAATGCAAAACGATAAGAGTCGGTAGTAAATTTGCGTGCGTTAGCAAAAATATAAAATGCCCCTTGAGGTTCTACTTTTATTTCAAAACCCATTTCCCGGAGACGGGCAATCATATATCGACGACGCTCATCATAAACCTGCTTCATCCGTTCCACATCCGGATCAGCCTGCCGCAATGCGGCAATTCCTGCCTGCTGGGCAACACTGGACGCGCAGATAAACAGATTTTGCTGTAACTTTTGCAAAGATCTCATACAAGATTTAGGTGCTATCAAATAGCCCAGCCGAAGCCCCGTCATCGCAAAACGTTTAGAGAATCCGTTCAGGACAAAAGCCTGATCCGTATATTCAAGAATGCTGTGCGCACGTCCTTCATACACAAGCCCGTGATAAATTTCATCTGAAATGACAGGAACTCCCAACGCAGCCACCTCTTTCAGGAATTTTTCATCCAACAACATTCCGGTCGGATTCATCGGAGAATTGATAAAGATAGCCGCAGTATGCGGATTCACACACTTACGGATAGCCTCTATATCGTATTGCAGATATTCTTTAGACAAAGGAACCAAAACTGGTTTAGCTTGCGCAGCCAACACAAAATTGCGATAGCAAGCATACCCCGGATTGGAAAGAATCACTTCACTATCCGGATTGCAGAGCAACATCAATGCAAGAAGAATAGACGGAGAAGAGCCGGAAGTCACGACAATACAATCCGGATCTACTGTTACCCCATATTCGCGCAGATAAAAAGCGGCAATTTCCCGCCGCAGTTCCGGGTCGCCCAAAGAATGCGTATAATGAGTAAGATGACGATCATAAGCCGCTTTTGCCGCTTCCGCCACACAGGCCGGCACATCAAAATCGGGTTCGCCAACTTCCAGATGAATAATATCAATGCCTTGTTTTTGCAATTCGTTCGCCCTCTCCAACACATCCATTACGATGAAAGAGGTCATCTGCTCTACTTGTGGATTTGTATGTTTCATTGTTTATCTTTTCTCTATCTGACTGCAAAGATAATTCTTTTTAGCCTGTTTTGGTAACATATCGGCAAAAAGCTCTATATTTGTGCTTTCAAATCGTTAGCAAGAATGAAACAGGAATTTACACGAATCGCAATAAAAGTAGGAAGCAATGTATTGACGCGCCGCGACGGAACGCTGGATGTTACCCGTATGTCGGCACTTGTCGACCAGATAGCGGAATTGCATAAGTCTGGGGTGGAAATCATTCTGGTTTCTTCGGGAGCTGTTGCTTCCGGGCGTAGTGAAGTGCATCCACAGAAAAAACTCGATAGTGTAGACCAACGCCAGCTGTTTTCTGCCGTAGGTCAGGCTAAGCTCATCAACCGTTACTACGAACTTTTCCGCGAGCATAGTATCCCTGTTGGTCAGGTGTTAACCACGAAAGAAAGTTTTGGTACCCGTCGCCATTATCTGAATCAGAAAAACTGTATGACGGTAATGCTTGAAAACAATGTCATTCCTATTGTCAACGAGAATGATACAATTTCCGTCAGCGAACTTATGTTCACTGATAATGATGAATTGTCCGGACTCATTGCTTCTATGATGGATGCACAAGCCCTCATTATCCTAAGTAACATCGACGGAATCTACAATGGTTCTCCTGCCGATCCGGGTTCTTCTGTTATTCGGGAAATCGATCACGGAAAAGATTTATCCAATTATATTCAAGCTACGAAGTCCAGTTTCGGACGGGGGGGAATGTTGACGAAAACAAATATTGCCCGCAAAGTAGCTGACGAAGGGATTACAGTGATTATTGCCAACGGGAAACGGGATAACATTCTGGTAGATTTGCTTCAGCATCCTAATGAGACGCTTTGTACACGCTTTATCCCTTCAAACGAACCGGTATCCAGTGTCAAGAAATGGATCGCTCATAGCGAGGGGTTTGCCAAAGGAGAAATTCACATCAACGAATGTGCTACTGAAGTTCTAAACTCCGAAAAGGCAGTCAGTATCCTCCCCATCGGAATCACTCATGTTGAAGGTGAATTTGAGAAAGACGACATTGTGCGTATCATGGACTTTCAAGGAAATCAAGTGGGTGTTGGAAAGGTGAACTGCGACTCCAAGCAGGCACAAGAAGCAATCGGTAAGCATGGAAAGAAACCGGTAGTACATTATGACTATCTATACATTGAATAATCAATAATAAGATCAACTGTAGATAGGATTAGTAATCTTTCAAGTTAGCCCGCAGCAGTGATAAGAAATAAATTAGTCAACCATTATCAGGGAAGTACATATTCTCATACATTCTCACTACGATGAGAAAAAATACTCATACTAATGAGAAAAAATACTCATTGCAATGAGAATAAACCCTTGTCAGAATAGGCTAAAACAGTTCATTACTACATAAGAAAATAATGCTATTATTCAGGAGAATATTAGCACCTTGATTGAAGGAAAGCGTTTATCTTCGATTGTATAATGTATCATAGATAAAGCATCTGCAACACAAATGCAGAATTTTAAATTATCCGGATATTATAGAATTCGTGAGCTACATCCATATTAAAAACACCCATATATTGTTGATATACCACCACAAAAGCAACATTTATTTCTGTTTTCAACAAGTTTTATTCACATCATTCACTATATTTGCATAGTTTATCTTTCCATTTAATGCAAAAAAGGAGCAAATGACTACAAATTTAAACGAGACCTTCGCTGCCGTACAGGTAGCAAGTCGGGAATTAGCCTTGCTGAATGATGACACCATCAATCAGATTTTAAATGCAGTAGCTGACGCAGCAATTGCAGAAACACCTTTCATTCTCTGCGAGAATGAAAAAGACCTCGCACGGATGGACAAAAATGACCCGAAGTACGATCGGTTGAAATTGACGGAAGAACGTTTAAAAGGCATTGCTGCCGATACACGCAATGTAGCGACACTCCCCTCTCCTTTGGGTAAAGTGTTGAAAGAAAGTGTTCGCCCCAATGGGATGAGATTGACAAAAGTCAGCGTTCCTTTCGGAGTGATAGGGATTATTTACGAAGCCCGTCCGAATGTCAGTTTTGATGTTTTCTCCCTTTGTCTAAAGAGTGGAAATGCCTGCATATTGAAAGGAGGAAGTGATGCCGATTGTTCCAACCGGGCTATCATCAGTGTGATTCACAAAGTATTGAAGAAATTCAATATCAATCCGCACATTGTAGAACTACTTCCGGCTGACAGAGAGGCTACGGCAGCATTGCTGAATGCAGTGGGTTACGTAGACCTGATTATCCCCAGAGGCAGCAGTAGCCTGATTCATTTCGTACGCGAGAATGCAAAAATTCCCGTTATTGAAACAGGGGCAGGTATCTGTCACACTTACTTTGATGAATTTGGAGATGTAAACAAGGGGGCAGCTATTATCCATAATGCGAAGACACGTAGGGTTAGCGTATGTAATGCGCTGGACTGCACCATTATACATGAAAAGAGACTGACCGATCTCCCTATGCTTTGCGAGAAACTGAAAGACAGCCATGTCATTATTTATGCTGACGCGCAGGCTTATCAAGCATTAGAAGGCCGCTACCCTGCCGAACTCCTGGAACACGCAAAAGCAGAAAGTTTCGGCACAGAGTTTCTGGATTATAAAATGGCTGTCAAGACCGTAAAAAGCTTCGAAGATGCCTTAGGACATATTCAGGAAAACAGTTCCAAACATAGCGAGTGTATTGTTACCGAAAACAAGGAACGTGCAGCTTTGTTCACAAAGATAGTGGATGCAGCTTGCGTATACACCAATGTATCTACTGCCTTCACCGACGGAGCACAATTCGGATTAGGAGCAGAGATCGGAATCAGTACGCAAAAACTACATGCACGCGGTCCGATGGGACTGGAAGAGATCACTTCTTACAAATGGGTCATCGAAGGAGATGGACAAACGAGAAGAAATTGAGACGATACCTTTATGTTAAAAATCAAACAAGGTTTTGAGCGAAACTAATTGAAAATTAAGAATTAAAAGATAAATGATATGAAGAAATTTACTTGCGTACAGGACATCGGCGATTTAAAATCAGCCCTTGCAGAAGCATTCGAAATTAAAAAAGACCGCTTCAAATATGTAGAACTGGGACGAAACAAGACTTTAATGATGATCTTCTTCAACTCCAGTTTACGCACCCGCCTTAGCACACAGAAAGCTGCAATCAACTTGGGAATGAATGTAATGGTACTAGATATCAATCAAGGTGCATGGAAACTGGAAACCGAACGCGGCGTAATTATGGATGGTGATAAACCGGAACATATATTAGAAGCCATTCCGGTGATGGGTTGTTATTGCGATCTCATTGGGGTACGCTCTTTCGCCCGTTTCGAAGACCGCGACTTTGACTATCAGGAAACGATTATAAATCAATTCATCCAATACTCCGGGCGCCCTGTCTTTTCGATGGAGGCGGCCACACGCCATCCGCTACAGAGTTTCGCCGACTTGATTACCATTGAAGAATATAAGAAAACAGCACGCCCCAAAGTGGTGATGACTTGGGCTCCGCACCCGCGTCCATTGCCGCAGGCCGTCCCCAACTCCTTTGCGGAATGGATGAATGCAACGGATTACGAATTTGTCATCACCCACCCCGAAGGTTATGAACTGGCTCCGCAATTCGTAGGTAACGCAAAAGTAGAATACGACCAGATGAAGGCTTTCGAAGGAGCCGACTTTATATATGCCAAGAACTGGGCAGCTTATTCCGGCGACAATTACGGACAGATATTAAGCAAAGATCGTGATTGGACAGTCAGCGACCGTCAAATGGCAGTTACCAACAACGCTTATTTCATGCATTGCCTGCCGGTTCGTAGAAATATGATTGTGACAGACGATGTAATCGAAAGCCCTCAATCAATCGTTATTCCGGAAGCCGCCAATCGTGAAATCTCGGCAACTGTTGTTCTGAAGAAATTATTGGAAGGGTTAGAATAATAATCTAAACGAAACAAGAATAACTATCAGCATCACGTAACGAATGTCTTCTGACAATATTCGTTACATGATGCTTTTTTATACCGTAATTTTCTACACAAACACCATCAAATATTTGGTAAATGTAACAACATCGTAATAAGTAAAAGCGTTATATATCAAACAATATCCTTAATTTTGGCGCTATGAAACAAATGTCATTCTTCATCTGTTTATTCTTTGCGTGCCTACTTTGTATGCCTCTAAAAGGACAAATCAGAGACAGTCTGGAGAGAGATTCTTCCTACACCCCTCTTCACCACCACATTTGGAACAGTAAAGCATATCAAATAACTCACATTGGCGCCCCGCTTATTCTTGCCGGAGTATTGACTTATCACAAAGACAAGGCTTTTCAAAATATACGTAATTCATACATTCCCCGCTTTCGTTTTCACTATGATGATTACTTACAGTATTCACCGGGCATTGTGATGCTAGGTCTAAAGTCGTTTGGAATAGAGGGACGTAGTTCGTGGGGACGAATGCTGACATCTGATGCGTTCTCGGCAGGAATCATGGCATTAACAGTCAACACTTTAAAAAGCACCATACATAAAGAGCGACCGGACAAAAGTGCTGATAATTCTTTTCCTTCAGGGCACACAGCCACTGCTTTTATGTTTGCCACTATGCTGCATAAAGAGTATGGAACTACACGCAGCCCGCTTTATAGCGTTCTCGGATATTCGCTGGCAACAGGAACAGCATTGAGCAGGCAGATGAATAATAAACATTGGTTCTCGGATGTATTGACAGGTGCAGGTATCGGCATTGTCTCCACCGAGTTAGGCTATTACCTTGCAGATCTCATATTCAAAAATAAAGGAATTGTCCGTCCTCCCCGCACGTGGAATGTGAGTCAGGACGATTCTTATTCTTTCTTCGGACTCCAGATGGGATATAATATAGGTGAACGTGAAATGCACCTTCCCGAAGGCATCGAGATAGAAGGTATGGGCGGTGCCATCGCATCATTCAACGGTGCGTGGTTCTTCCGTTCTCATTGGGGCGTTGGAGGTAAATTCACAGTGGCACAAACCAGCCCCCATGTGGCTAGCGACCGATTCTTCAGTTATCACCCGGAAACCGAAGCCTATATCGAAAACTTTGAAGCTGAATCGATGAATTATGCCAGCCTGGCGGGAGGTATATATTACAACGCCTGCCTCTGTCCGGATTTACATATTGGTGGTAGCGTTCTGGGAGGTGTAGGATGGTCTAGCAGTTACAGGGCAAGAATACGATACAAAGGGCAGGAAACAACAGATCCGCTTATTCACTGCACCATCCATCCAATTCCCAACATAGATTTCAGCGTATATCTGATGCATGCCACCGGACAAAACTTTGGGGTTAAATTATTCTTGAACTACAACACCGGAATTGGTAAAGGAAACTATACTTACTATGCTCCGCAAGCAGACAGAAATCCAAGTCCTGTTACAGATAAAACCAGATATATTCTACACAACTTCAATATTGGATTTGAAATAGATGCCTTGTTCTGGAAATAAAAAAACTCCGTAAGTCTCGAGGACCAACGGAGTCTATTTATTAACGTTCTATCTCCTTACCAGCTTCTTGCCAGGAGTTAAATCCTTTATCAAGTTCAAAGACCTTATAGCCCTTCTCACTTAAAATTGCCGCAGCCTTCTTACTCCGCTTGCCGCTACGACAATACACAGCCACCGGTTTATCCTTCTGTAATAATGAATCAGCCATTGAAGCAAAAGAATCATCCATCACATTGATGTTGATTGTCTTCGTGATATGCCCCTCCGAATATTCCGCAAGCGTACGGACATCCAGACGTTGTATATCCTCATTCTGAATAAGAGAATCAAATTCCTCTACATTCATGGATTGAAAATCTCCTTTCTGCTGACAAGAGAAAAGGGAAGAGAGAAATAAAAATATCCCCACGATTAATTGATTCAATTTAAACATATATACTCTATTATTCAATTCTGCCCAGGAATATAGTCAAACCCGGGATCACAATACTTTTCAGATACTACCGCAGATCCATCCTTATCGTACGTACAATATTTAAACTTAATATTTATGGTCCGGCCAGGATGCTCCTCATCAATATATTGCGCCAAAGGAACAGAAATGTAAGCACGCCGATTATAGTATTCTTCATCACTGTCCGCATCATGGTATAATAACATATTCACAACACCATTTGTTTTAAGTTCAGACACATCTTCCACTATGCCGAAAGTATGTCCTTTACCCGTACTGACCTTGAGATTCAGAATCATATTCAGATAATCCCACCCCAGCCAGATACTGACCACCTCTACCGGATCTTGCTTTATACCGTCTTTATACACCGGATCATCTTCCGGCTTAGGCACCGGCACAATGAGCGATTGCAAAGAATATATAGTAGCCGCACTTCCACCCGAAAGCACTTCATAGTTACTCATTACACGTCTGGAAGTATTTGCGGCAATAGTAGAACCCGTACGGTCTTCCGCCACAGACAAAGCCTCTCCCTTATCAGGAATGAGCGTTTGTATACGACCATCATCTCCGGCCTTTACAGTCACAAATTCCAGTTTCACCGAAGGATAATAATAATCATCATCTCCACAGGCAGTCATCAGGAAAAGCAATCCCCACAACCAAATAACATGTAATTTTCTTCCTTTCATCGGCAAGCTGCTAAATAATTAACTAACGGATTGGAATACATTAATAACAACTTCTCACGCAAAAAGTCCTCATCCTTATTCGGAATCTTGATCTTTGCCAATTGTTGTTCAATATAGTTCATAAACTGTTGTTTCTCTTCTTCCGTGTAATTGGACACAAATTCCGTCGTGCCATTCAGCCAATCGTACGCCACATAATTTCCCGGATATATCTGGTAGTTACGATGAATGCGGCGGTCAATACAGGCAGAGATACGGGCAAACAAATCCGGTTTCGGCAACGAACGGTCCAACTCTTTCAGATCATCATTCAGACAAGAGGCAACTTGAAAATGTACCCTGCCTTTATATCCGAAAAGACCGGTCTGCATATTAATCAAATCGTCCTGCGTTGTCTTCTTATACCCTTCGATGTCTCTCTTCAACTGAAACTCCTGCGCTTTCAGAAAATCACACGGATCATATTCGTATGAAATAGCAAGCGGAGCAATATTCATCTCCATCAAACGGTCTATCAAATCACCTTCACCGCCCATTGCCAGCATTTTCAACACACTGTCTTGTGTACGGTCATTCGAATCTTTTGCGCGTCCTTCACGCTGCGCAATCCAAATAGACTGTTTTTTCTCCGAAATGGTGTAATGCATATAACGGGACATACGTGCCGAAGATTCCAACATCTGCCGCATTGTCAATGCCCGCTGCACAATGAATGATTTATTGACACGTACCAATTTCTTAATCCAGGGATAAATCAGCAAATTGTCTCCAATCGCTATTTCTACCGTATCCATTCCCTGGTCAATCAACAAAATAGAGAGAAAGCCCGAATCGAGAATAATGTCTCTATGATTCGATATATACGTATAAGCTTTACTTTTATCCGGTATGGCGGTATGATCCAGTGTCAGTCCGGCGGTATGATCTGCCGCTATCTTCCACAAAATGCCATAGCAAAATGCCTCCTGAAAATCAAGTTTAGTCTTACAGGCACGCATCTTCTGCGCCAGAAGTTCAAATGGAACGTTCGGTATAGCCCCGATAGCAGCTTTCTGAAAAGCCGGGTCAGCAATCAGTTCCTCAAAGATTTGAGGAAGTTCCTCATCATTGTAAGGACGAATTTCATTAAACTCTGTCAGATCCATCACGTGATTAAAATTTGTTTTCAATAATATCAGTCATCACATCCTTTATATCCAGTCCGGCTGCACGCACTTGCTGGGGGATAAAGCTGGTAGTAGTCATTCCCGGAGTTGTGTTGACTTCGAGAAGATTCAGTTTTTCACCGGCAGTCACAATATAGTCTACACGGATAATGCCGGAGCAACCTAATATATCATAGATAGCCGAAGTCAGCATCTGCACACGCTTGGTCAGTTCGTCCGAGATACGCGCAGGAGTGATTTCATCTACTTGTCCATTATATTTAGCATCGTAATCAAAGAACTCATTGTGCGTCACCACTTCCGTAGGCGGGAAGATAACTGTCTTCTCTTTTGTCTTATAACAACCGCAAGTCAACTCCGTTCCATCCATAAACGCTTCTACAAGCACTTCTTTCGCCTCTCCGAAAGCTTTAACAATGGCCGGCTGTATTTGTTCTTTTGTCTTTACTTTCGTAACTCCGAAACTCGAACCTCCCAGACTGGGCTTGATAAAACAAGGCAGACCGATCTTTTCCACTACCTCTTCGTCAGAAATCGATTGTCCCTGGCGCAGCAACAATGATTCGGCAATGCGCACTCCAAAAGCTTTCAAATATTGATTGCAGGTAAACTTGTCATAAGTAATGGCAGCCGCCAATACTCCACAACAGGAATACGGTATACGCATCATATCAAAATAGCCTTGCAGGCGACCATCTTCACCGGGCGTACCGTGGATGGTGATATAAGCAAAGTCGAACACAACCTTTTCTGTTCCGTTCGTAAAACTAAAGTCATTTCTATCTACCGGCACTTTGTTTCCATCCGGCAATTGTACTTCCCAGCGACGGCCTTCCATCTCCACGATATACAAATTATACTTTTCCTTATCAATAAAGGAATAAATACCCTGTGCACTACGCAGGGAAACTACGATTTCGGAGGTATCTCCTCCTGCTACGATAGCGATGTTGCGTTTCATTCTAATTCTCTATTACTTATATAGCCTCTCCACTTCTCGATAAGCCGGGTCATGTCATCCGGAAGTTCGGAAGTAAAGTACATCTCCTCACCTGTGACGGGATGCACAAACCCCAACGTCATAGCATGCAAAGCCTGTCGGGGACAAGTGTCAAAGCAATTATTTACAAACTGTTTGTATTTACTAAAATGAGTTCCTTTCAGTATCTCATGCCCGCCATAGCGTTCATCATTGAACAATACATGGCCGATATGTTTCATGTGGACACGAATCTGATGGGTACGCCCTGTCTCAAGTATACATTCCACAAGGGTTACGTAGCCCAGTCTTTCCAATACGCGGTAGTGCGTAACGGCATGTTTGCCCACCGTCGGGTCAGACATCACCGCCATCTGCATCCGGTCTTTCGGATTGCGGGCAATATTACCGACAATCGTTCCTTCATCTTGTTCCACAACGCCCCACACCAAAGCACGATATCTGCGTTTGGTAGTCTTATTAAAAAATTGGAGTCCCAGATTTGTTTTGGCATCCGGTGTCTTGGCAATCACCAGCAGGCCCGAAGTGTCTTTATCGATGCGATGAACAAGTCCCACGTGCGGGTCATTGGCATCGTAATCCGGTATATCCTTCATGTGCCAGGCCAGCGCATTGACCAGCGTGCCGTGATAGTTACCGTGTCCCGGATGCACTACCAGTCCTGCCGGTTTATTCACCACCATTACATAAGGATCTTCATAAACAATAGTAAGGGGAATATCTTCAGGAATAATTTCGTTTTCATAACGGGGGCGATCCATCATCACCGTAATGACATCCAGCGGTTTCACTTTGTAGCTACTCTTCACCGGTTTGCCATTGGCCATAACAAATCCGCCTTCGGCAGCCTTCTGGATGCGGTTGCGCGAAGCATTGACAATACGTTCGAACAGATATTTGTCGACTCTGACCATCGCTTGTCCCTTATCTACAACCACGCGAAAGTGTTCGTAAAGCTGGGATTCGTCACCGACAGGTTCTATATCATCCAAATCATTCTCCAGTTCATCCGGAAGTTCTTCCTCTATCATGCAAGTCCGTTTCTGTTATTATCTATTAAAACCAACTATCATCCTGAGCTGATGATGATTCTGACGTAACCGGCTGGTCTGTATCTACTGAGACATCGACAGAGTCTTCTTCCGACGCATCACCGGAGCCGTCTCCTACCATCAATGTTAACGAAGATCCCACAGGGATTTTCTCTCCCGCAGCTAACTGGCGTCCCTGGTACTTCACGCCGTATACCCAGTCTTTCTCACCATTCACCAATTGAATCTGATTCAGTTTGAAACCGGCATTCAACAATTTAGCCTGCGCCTGGCGGAGCGAGCTGTTGTCCGCCACATCGGGAATACCACGTAAAGGTACATCCAATGTATTGACAGTCAGGTATACCGTACGGCCTTCTTTCACTTTCTCGCCAGCTCCCGGCTTCAGTTCGAGAATGATACCTGCTGCTTTATCCTTAACATATTTGGTATCGGAAATCACATATGCCAAACCGTGATTCCGGAACATTTTCGTCGCTTCGTCCACCGTCATCCCTTTCACATCGGGAACGGCAACAGTTTCACCATGATGAGTATGTATATCAAGCCATTTCAATACACCGAATATCATCACTACCACCACCACAATCATGGCGATAATATTCACCCAGAAAAATTTATTTGTTTTAAAAGAAAAGAATTCTTTAATAGTCATACGCATTGCTGTTAATATGCGCCAAAGATACGACAAAATAGTTGAACTTTTAAAAAGTAGGCGATGAAAAATGTCCCCATCTACTATGCAAGAACGCTTATCATCGCCAGAATTGCTGCAACTATAATCCCCACTCCTATAGATTTCAACAACCTTATTATAATTATGCGGGTTCTCAAGTCCCGGATCTGCTCTTCCATCGCATATGTTTGTTTACGAGTTTTATTCTATTCCACAAAGAAAAGCAAAAAGTCATAAACAAGAGCAAACAATATCGTTTTTTAACACACTATTCTCTTGAAAATCAGGAAACAAAAAAGGCGAAGATTAAATTCTCCGCCTTTTTTGTTTCCTGATGACAGGTGATTATCACTTTTGTCCGTTGTACTCATCAGAAACAGTCAGTTTCTTTCTGCCTTTTGCACGACGAGCAGCTAATACTCTACGACCATTAGCCGATGCCATTCTCTCACGGAAACCGTGTTTGTTCTTTCTCTTTCTGTTAGAGGGTTGAAATGTTCTTTTCATTACTGTATCTTGTTTTTATGTTATTATTCTACGTAATCGGGCTGCAAAAATAGGCACTTTTTTTAAATTAACCAAGAGATAACTCATTTTTGCTCAAAAGTTTTTGTGTTTTTTACCGATTTAGATTACTTTTGCAGTCGAATTCCTGCGAAAACAATTAAATAACAATAATATATTAAGAAAAATAGCAGTATGATTAATGCTCAAGACATCAAAAACGGAACTTGTATCCGTATGGACGGAAAGCTCTATTTCTGTATCGAATTCCTGCATGTAAAACCAGGTAAAGGTAATACTTTCATGCGTACTAAACTGAAAGATGTAGTTAGCGGTTACGTTCTCGAACGCCGTTTCAACATCGGTGAAAAGTTGGAAGATGTACGCGTAGAACGTCGTCCATACCAATTTTTGTATAAAGAAGGAGAAGATTATATCTTCATGAACCAAGAAACATTCGACCAACACCCTATCGCTCACGATTTGATTAACGGTGTTGATTTCCTGCTCGAAGGTGCAGTATTGGAAGTTGTTTCTGACGCTTCTACAGAAACAGTTCTTTATGCAGATATGCCGATCAAGGTTCAAATGAAGGTGACTTATACAGAACCGGGCGTGAAAGGTGATACAGCTACCAACACACTGAAACCTGCCACTGTAGAATCAGGAGCAACCGTACGCGTTCCGTTGTTCATCAACGAAGGTGAAACGATTGAAATCGACACTCGCGATGGTTCTTACGTAGGACGTGTAAAAGCGTAATTTACAAGAACATATAAAAACAGCCGGGAGTCCTTGGACTTCCGGCTGTTTTTATATACATACGGTTCTATTCTTATTTATATCCTGCTGCTTTCGCAATTCTTTTAGGAATCTCCGTGTTATCAATCTTTTCTCCAAACAGTTGAGAACCTGCACCGATAGCGAATACAGGCACATAACCGGCAGAGTGACCGCCACTTACCCAACCTACCATAGCTATTTCATCCATCACTTCCTTAGCACGTGCAGCCATCGGTTCACTCTTAGAGTACATACTTTCAGCAAATACGACTTTATTCTTCACGAATGATTTTTCAAACTCATCACGTAATTTCTTTTCCTGTTCCCAAGAAATAGGGAATTGTTTCCAAAAGCCCATTTCTTCACCCAGGAATGTTTTCATATCTTCCCAAGTCACTTTGTTGCCTTTTGACTTTCTCAATTCGCTGATACGTTGTGAAAGTCCGTCAGCAGAATGTTTCTGATGCTGCAACGCTTTCAAGTTCAACTCATATTTTCCTGTACCCAGCACGATACCACCTGTTTCATGGTCGGCAGTAACGACAATAAGGGTTTCTTTCGGATGCTTTTTATAAAACTCATAAGCTACCTTGATCGCATTATCCATATCCTTCACTTCGTTGAACACTGTAGCAGCATCATTCGCATGACACGCCCAGTCTATTTTACCACCTTCTACCATCAAGAAAAAACCTTTCTTATTGTCTTTAGTAAGGAAATCAATTGCACTTTCTGTAATCTGCGCTAAAGTCAAATCGCCTTCTTTACGGTCGATAGCATAAGGCAAACAAGAAGGATTGGCTCCTTCTTCCTGAATCAGGATCATCTTCTCTGCTTTTCCGGCCTTTGCTTTATAATCATTATAACCGCGTGCTACTGTATACCCGGCTTCTTCAAAAATAGGAAAAATGCTGGGAGCATCTTTCTTGTCAAAGGATGTAGTCGGTTTGAGAAAACCACCACCTGCATAAAAATCAAAATTAGCTTTTGGCAAATCCAAAGCTATTTCATAATACCTATTACGATCGGGTTGATGTGCATAGAATGCGGCAGGGGTAGCATGATCTACACTAACAGAAGTAGTTACACCAACTTTCTTACCAGCTTTTTTTGCCTTTTCTGCTACAGTCTGAATAGCATTCTTGTCCTCTCCCACAGAAATTGCATGATTATAAGTTTTCTTTCCTGTTGCCAATGCAGTACCTGCAGCCGCAGAGTCGGTTACTGAATTTTTAGCCGAGAAAGTAGTTGCCATAGTAGCAACCGGGAATTGAGTGAATAACAAAGGCTCGACGCCAATACGGCCATTTTGAATTTCCGCCTGATACATCTCCGTACCATTTACTTGATTGACTCCCATTCCATCCCCGATGAAATAGAATACGTACTTTGCCTGCCCGTTGGCTACAACGGAGATAAGGACAAAGAACAGTGTGTAGATTAACTTTTTCATTCTCTAGTATATTTATTTTTAGATTAGTTGTCTACAAAGGTAGAAAAAAAAGAGAGATACACAGTGGATTATTGAATACTAAAAGCGGATATTTGCTTTATACACAAGCATTATTGGCTCGTATATTACGAAGCAATAACATATTGCTAACATTATAGGTTCATTACATTCTGCTCGAACTGCTCCTTGTCTCCGGCAGCTTTATTACGCATCCGGCTACGATAATTATAGATAGTGGCCAAAGAATAACCGAGAAAATGAGCAATCTTATTACTGTCTACCACTCCCAAACGGATAAGGGCAAAGATCCGAAGCTCTGTTGTCAATAACTCATCGGATTTCGGATAAACCCGTGCTTCTTCTACCAGCAATTCATTAAAAGCAGAAATAAAATTCGGGAATAGTTTCAGGAAAGATTTATCAAATTCATTATAGAACTCATCCCGTTCATCCCGGATAAACTGCTCGGACTTTATGGCTTTAAACAAATCCTCGATACGTGATGCCATCGCCAATTTGGCCAATGAACGCCGGTAGGTTTCCAGTTTATCCAGATAGTTGACGCATCTATCCAGATAACGGGCGATATATACCTCTTTTATTTTCCCTGTCTGTTCCAGCTCTTTGTTCACTAGCTGCATCTGCTCATTAGCCAGACTCAAATCATGCCGCATCACAGACAGCTTTTTCATCCACCGATACAGGAAGAAGACAGCAACCAGAAGAAATAATGATAACAAACTGACACTGATTAACATGGCGCGGGAAACCACACGTTCTTTTTCTTCCTTCAACTTATAAGCCTTATCAATGATTGGAAAGAACTCTGTGACCTCAATAAAACGTAGACGGGCATTACAAGCTACAGCATCTTCCATCGAGCAGCTCAAATATTTGTAGGCGCGGTCAATATCTCCCTGCTCATACATAAGGTGTGCCAGCTTCTGCAAAGAGGCGTATTCCCTCACCGATGATTCTAAATCTGCTATCGCCGTCAATATCAAGTAGTATATTTCTTTTTCTGTATCTTTCTTCATACCATACGCTTCGGACAGCGTATAGTAGATATATACTTTCTGACGTTCGTCAACAACGTCCTTCAATGCGTCATTCAACATAACTAAAGCCGTATCAGCCTTACCATTGACTATATATTTTTCGGCCGCAACAATCGTCCTGTTTGTTTCCGGAGGCATGATGCTGACAATAGAATCACGATACAAATCTGTCTTTTTCAGGTATTTCTTTTTTTCCTCTTTATTGGTGGTGTAGTCGGCAAGCCAACCATAGCAGGCACGGTAAGTCTGATAATAAGACAGTAACATTCTTTCGTCCAACTTCTCCGGATGAATTCTCTCCAGCTCTTCCATTGCCTCAATATACATTCCCATCACCCCCAATACTGTTGCCCGGTTAATGATAATCTCATTCTCCAATTCCGGACGATTCAATTGAGGGAGAATCTCCTTCCTATTATTTATATAATGAAGTGCGGAATCAGCTTGATAATGAAGATAAGCATCAAACAAAGAACCGTATAGCCGATATTTGTCAGCAGGATCAACCGAATGAGCAAGCTGGACTTTCAAGGCATCAATCTGCTTTTCTTTCTGAAGCTGATAAGTCTCTTTCTTATTTATAATGTCGTCCAGTCTTTTAAGAGCCGCTCCATATTCTGTTTGCTTTGCAGACAATGAAACGGAGGAGGTTAAAAGAAGAAACAAAATATAATGGACCAGATTTCTCATAGGCTGCTTTTTAATGATGTCACAAATATAATGAATATAGTAATGAAAATGAAATATATATTCATAACTATTTTAATTTTCATTTGTATTTTCTCATCGTCTCCTTGCCATTAGCATACTGATTTACAATACAATAAATATTTTAAGCGTTTATATTTATATTCTAGTTTCCAAATACAGCCTCCTATCCTTCTACATTTGCAACATCGGTTCGCCGAGCAAACATTTAAAATCTACGTTACCATGAGAAAGTTTTTTTTATCCGTAATCTTGCTTGTATCATTATTAAATTGCAGTTCGCTATTCGCCGCAACTACAATTAAAAAAGTAGCCCCTGCATTCTGGTGGGCAGGAATGAAAAACCCGCAACTGCAAGTCATGTTGTACGGAGAGCATATAGCCTCTGCAGAAGTTAGCATTTCGTCCAAAGACATCATGCTGCAAGAGGTTGTCAAACAAGAAAATCCGAACTACCTGCTTTTGTATATGAATATTTCGGAAGCAGCCCCACAGACATTCGAAATCATCTTGAAACAAGGTAAAAAGCAAACGGTAGTCCCTTACGAACTCAAACAAAGAAGGGCGTCAGCTTCCGAAGTGGAAGGTTTCAATTCCAGTGACGTACTTTATCTCATCATGCCGGACCGCTTTGCTAATGGTGATGCGTCTAATGATATAGTTCCCGGAATGTTGGAAGCTAAAGTAGACCGTAACGATCCTTTTGCACGCCATGGCGGTGACTTGAAAGGAATAGAGAATCATCTGGATTACATTGCCGATTTGGGAGTGACGAGCATATGGCTCAATCCTATTCAGGAAAATGATATGAAGGAAGGTTCCTATCATGGGTATGCCATTACCGACTATTATCAGGTAGATCGTCGTTTCGGAAGCAATGAGGAGTTCCGGAGTCTGGTAGAGCAGGCGCACGATAAAGGAATGAAAGTAGTAATGGATATGATTTTCAACCATTGCGGAGATCAGAATCACCTCTTCAAAGATATGCCTTCCAAAGATTGGTTCAACTTCAAAGGCAACTATGTACAGACCACTTTCAAGACGGCTACTCCTTCAGATCCGTACGCTTCGGACTATGCAAAGAAAATAGTAGTAGACGGCTGGTTCAGTGAATGTATGCCGGACTTTAACCAACGCAACCGTCATGTAGCTACTTATCTGATACAAAGCAGTATCTGGTGGATTGAGTATGCAGGTATCAATGGTATTCGTCAAGACACACATCCTTATGCGGATTTCGACATGATGTCCAACTGGTGTAAAGCTGTAACAGAAGAATATCCCGATTTCAACATCGTAGGAGAAACTTGGATAGGCAGTAACGTGCTTGTCTCTTACTGGCAAAAGGACAGTAAAGTAGCCGCTCCCCAAAATTCCCATTTGCGTACGGTTATGGATTTCCCACTGACGGATCAGATGAACAGTGCTTTCGATGAAGAAACAAACGACTGGAACGGAGGACTTTACCGGCTCTTCGACTATCTATCACAGGACATCGTCTATGCTGATCCAATGAACTTATTAGTCTTTCTTGATAATCATGACACTTCCCGTTTCTACCGTTCGGAAGCAGCCACACAAAACCTAGACCGTTACAAACAGGCACTCACATTCCTGTTGACTACCCGAGGAATCCCGCAAATATATTATGGCACTGAAATACTGATGGCTGCCGACAAAGCCAATGGAGATGGCTTACTCCGTTGTGATTTTCCCGGAGGCTGGCAGAATGACACACAGAATTGCTTCGACGCAACCAACCGGACCGCACAACAAAATGAGGCTTTCTCTTTCCTCCAAAAATTACTTCAATGGAGAAAAGGAAACGAAGTCATTGCCAAAGGGAAATTAAAACATTTCTCTCCCAACAAAGGAGTTTATGTGTACGAACGTAAATATGGTAATCAATCAGTAGTGGTATTCCTCAATGGAAACAACCGGGAACAAACCATCAGCCTGAACGAATATCAGGAAATACTGCCTGCCTCATCCGCTCATAATGTATTGACAGGAGAAATAGTCAAATTAGACAAAGAATATACGTTTCAAAGCCGCGGAATTTTAATTTTATCCTTCTGAATAAGTTCATAACAACTTATATTTATGAAGAGGCCACCAAACGTTAATCATCTAATAAACAAGATATTGCCATTTATACAAACTTGTATTTTTATTCTAATTCACAGAGCCGGCAAGGATAGTCTTTACATTTGCGATATTCCTAATGCAAAACACCTGAAAGCTCGAATTGATTAGCTTACAATTTAATACCATAAGATAAAATGAAGAAGAATTTATTAATTATTGCCTTACTCTGTATTTCGTTCATCACGAACGCTCAACAGAAACTGACCTCACCGGATGGAAATCTGGTAATGACTTTCCAATTAAATAAGGAAGGTGCTCCCATGTACGAATTGAGTTACAAAGAAAAAGCTGTTATCAAACCTAGTAAACTGGGATTGGAGCTAAAAAAGGAGAATGCGACTAAAACCGACTTCGATTGGGTAGACCGCAGAGATATGGACAAACTCGATTCAAAAACAAATCTATTTGATGGATTCGAAGTGAAAGATGCGCGTACATCTACTTTTGACGAAACCTGGAAACCGGTGTGGGGAGAAGAAAAGGAAATCCGTAATCATTATAATGAACTGGCAGTGACCTTGTACCAACCGGCAAACGACCGTTCCATCCTGATACGTTTCCGTTTATTCAATGATGGCCTGGGATTCCGCTATGAGTTTCCCCAACAGAAAACATTGAACTACTTTATAATCAAGGATGAGCATTCACAATTTGCCATGGCAGGTGACCACACAGCTTATTGGATTCCGGGTGATTATGATACACAAGAATATGATTATACCATTTCCCGCCTGTCAGAAATCAGAGGGTTGATGAAACAGGCTGTTACACCCAACACTTCGCAAACAGTATTCTCACCAACAGGTGTACAAACCGCATTAATGATGAAAACCGACGATGGTTTATACATCAATCTCCACGAAGCAGCTCTGGTTGATTACTCATGTATGAACTTGAATCTGGACGATAAGAATATGATATTCGAATCATGGCTAACTCCGGATGCCCAAGGGGATAAAGGTTATATGCAAACTCCTTGCAATACTCCATGGCGTACTGTGATTGTCAGCGACGATGCCCGCAATATCCTTGCCTCACGTATTACACTCAATCTGAACGAGCCTTGCAAACTAGAAGATACTTCATGGATAAAACCGGTAAAATATATCGGTGTATGGTGGGACATGATTACCGGAAAAGGTTCATGGGCGTATACCGACGAACTGACCAGCGTGAAACTTGGTGAAACGGATTATTCTAAAACCAAACCGAACGGCAAACATTCTGCCAATACAGCCAACGTAAAACGTTATATTGACTTCGCCGCCACTCACGGATTCGATGCTGTGTTAGTGGAAGGATGGAATGAAGGATGGGAAGACTGGTTCGGCAACAGCAAAGACTACGTTTTCGACTTCGTTACTCCATATCCTGATTTCGATGTACAGGAAATACATCGCTACGCAGCCGGTAAAGGTATTAAGATGATGATGCACCATGAGACTTCCGCTTCTGTACGCAACTACGAACGCCACATGGATCAGGCTTATCAGTTTATGGCAGACAATGGATACAATTCCGTAAAGAGTGGCTATGTAGGCAATATCATTCCTCGTGGCGAACACCACTATGGTCAATGGATGAACAACCACTACTTGTATGCAGTAAAGAAAGCCGCCGATTATAAAATCATGGTCAACGCACACGAAGCAACCCGCCCGACAGGTATTTGCCGTACTTATCCCAACTTAATCGGTAACGAATCCGCACGCGGTACAGAATATGAGTCATTCGGAGGAAACAAGGTATATCATACCACTATCCTGCCTTTCACACGATTAATTGGCGGTCCGATGGATTATACTCCGGGCATCTTCGAAACTCATTGTAACAAAATGAATCCTGCAAATAATTCACAGGTACGTTCTACCATTGCCCGCCAGCTGGCTTTATACGTGACAATGTACAGTCCGTTACAAATGGCTGCCGATGTTCCCGAAAACTACGAACGGTTTATGGATGCTTTCCAATTCATCAAAGACGTAGCGATCGACTGGGACGAAAGCAACTATCTGGAAGCAGAACCGGGAGAATATATCACTATTGCCCGCAAAGCAAAAGGTACTAATGACTGGTACATCGGTTGCACAGCCGGTGAGAACGGACATACTTCTAAACTGACATTCGATTTTCTGACTCCGGGCAAACTGTATATTGCCACCGTTTATGCAGACGCCAAAGATGCTGACTGGAAAGAAAATCCACAGGCATATACCATCAAAAAAGGTATTCTGACTAACAAAAGTAAGATGACTTTACGCGCTGCCAACGGAGGAGGATATGCAATCAGCATCAAAGAAGTAAAAGATAAAGCAGAAGTAAAAGGATTAAAAAGGCTATAATCATATAGCCTTTAAAGAATGAATGTTTTCGATAGGTATTTTTTACGAAATGTTTTCAAGGATATGATAATATCACTATATTGTTAACTTTAATTTTTAGAATGCATGAAGCAAGTTAATTTCAGAATCTTTCAAGTGATTCTCCTCATATTGCCGGGGCTGTTCTTCGCATTAAGTTCTTATGCACAACAGATGGCTGTCAAAGGACATGTAAAAGACACTACTGGCGAACCGGTAATCGGTGCAAATGTAATCATCAAAGGTACTACCACAGGTACAATTACCGATTTCGACGGTAACTTTACCCTGAATGCTGCCAAAGATGCCATTCTCTCTATCTCTTTCGTAGGTTACAAACCCGCTGAAGTGAAAGCTGCTCCTTCTGTCACTGTAACATTGCAGGATGACAGCCAATTGTTGAATGATGTTGTTGTCATTGGTTACGGTTCTGTGAAGAAGAGCGATTTGAGTGGTTCAGTCGTTGCTATCAAAGCAGAAGACATGAATCGCGGTGCTGTTACATCACCACAGGAATTAATCCAGGGTAAAGTACCGGGATTATTTGTAGCTCCGGGTGACGGTAGTCCGGGAGCCAGTGCTACTATCCGTATCCGCGGAGGTGCTTCATTGAATGCCTCCAATGATCCGCTGATTGTGATTGACGGTATTCCTACTTCCAACGATGCCGCTCCGGGTACACCTAATGCGCTGGCAACAATCAATCCTAACGATATTGAGACATTCACCGTATTAAAAGATGCTTCAGCTACCGCTATCTATGGTTCGCGTGCATCAAACGGTGTCATCATTATCACAACCAAAAAAGGTTCGCAGGGCAAAATGAAAATTTCCTATTCCGGTAGTTTCACAGCTAAAGATGCTTATAAACGTGTGCCTACCCTCAATGCCGGTCAATTCCGTGAAGTGACACTTAATCAGTATGAAGGAACAACTCAAAAGGATGCAGTCAGCCAAATCATAAACAAATATCCCGATCAATCTACTGACTGGCAGGATGCCATCTACCAGACAGGATTAAGCACTGACCAGAACATCGCTATCTCCGGTAAGACAGGTATACTACCTTATCGCGTCAGCATAGGTTACAACAATGAACGGGGGACTCTCAAGACTTCCAGTTACGAACGCTACACTGCTGCAATCAACCTTAACCCGAAATTCTTTAAGGAACATTTGAGTGTAGACATCAATGTAAAAGGTACGATTAACAAAAATCATTTTGCGGACTCCGGTGCTGTAGGTGCCGCTGCTTTCTTCGATCCCACTAAACCGATGTATACGGAATACGGAAATTATCATGGCTATTGGAACTGGTCGGAAGTACCCGGTGCTGTTCAATCGGTAGCTACCTACAATCCGCTGTCGTTATTATACGACAGAGATAATCATGGAAAGACCAACCGTAGTTTAGGCAATATCCAACTGGACTATAAGATTCATGGGCTGGAAGACCTGCACATGAACCTGAACATGGGTTACGACGTAGCGAAAACAACAGGACGCAACTTTGTAAGCCCCGGTTCCATTCAAAGCGCACAAGATACCAACTTCCCCAATCTGGGAAGCGGTAACACCTGGAATAATCTGCGCCGTAACCACTTGCTGGACTTTTACCTGAATTATACAAAAGACATAGAATCAATCAAAAGTCATATCGACGTAATGGCAGGTTACTCCTGGCAGCATTTCTATTACGCCAATCATGACATCACCTACTCTAATCCGACTGACGGAAGTGAAGGAGACAAGGAAGGCTATACATACGATCAGGAAGAAGGACGATATATCCGCAGTAGCCATTATCGCATTCCTTATGAGAATTATCTCGTATCTTTCTTCGGACGCTTGAACTACAACTTCATGGGACGCTACCTACTCACAGCAACGCTGCGCCGGGATGGTTCTTCACGCTTCAGCAAGAACAACCGTTGGGGGTTGTTCCCTTCAGCTGCATTGGCATGGACAGTGAGCGATGAAGCATTCATGGCAGGAACAAAAGATGTTTTATCCAAATTAAAACTTCGCTTGGGTTACGGTGTCACCGGTCAGCAAGAAATCGGTGACTATCAATATCTGACTACTTATTCATTCAGCACCAATCCCAACACTACTTATCTGGGAACAACATTACTGAAACCGAATGGTTACAGCCCCGACCTGAAGTGGGAACAAACTGCAACTTATAACCTTGCCATCGACTACGGTTTCCTGAACAACCGTATCAACGGTAGCATCGAATATTATCAGAAGCATACCAAAGACCTGTTGAATACTGTCAGCGCACCTGCCGGCACCAACTTCACCAATCAGATTACAGCCAACGTGGGTGAAATGAAAAATGAAGGTGTTGAATTCAACATCAACGCAATGGCTATACAAAGCAAAGATTTCACCTGGAACGTAGGCTACAATATAACTTGGAATGACAGTAAAATTACCAAACTGACAGCTACTTATAATCCCGAATATCAAGGTATCGACGCCGGAACGAATCAGAAACATCAAATCAATGAACAGCCCAACACTTTCTATCTCTTCCAGCAAGTATATGATAAAGACGGGAAACCGATCCAAAATGCTTTTGTCGACCGTGATGGCAATGGAAAAATCACAGAAGCCGACCGTTATCTGACCGGCAAGAGCCCGATGGCGAAGGTGTTTATGGGATTGAGTTCGGAATTTACCTACCGCAACTGGGACTTGGGTTTCAACCTGCGTGCCAACCTCGGCAACTATGTATTCAACTCTCTCGCCGCAGGTAACAGCACTACCAACAATTACAGTGGCAAAGGTTTCCTCGTAAACTATTACGAAGCAATCTATAAAACCGGATTCACAAAGATCAACAGTACGGAACAGGGAGCCAGTGATTATTTCCTGGAAAATGCATCTTTCCTGAAAATGGATAACATAACATTGGGATATTCATTCAGAAAGTTGCTCAACAGCCGATTATCGGGACGTGTCAGTGCGTCAGTACAGAACGTATTTACAATTACCAAATATAGCGGTTTGGACCCTGAAACATCAGCAATAGACGGAAGTATGTGGCCTCGCCCCCGCATATTCACCTTAGGTATCAATCTTAATTTTTAAACCAGAATGCCATGAAAAAGAAATATTATATACTAGCTTCACTATTGACTTGCCTTACCAGTTTCAGTGCTTGTGTGGGCGATTTGGATGTACAGCCGCTAGACCCGACTGTTGTAACAGCAGAAAGAGCATATACAGATGCTGAAAGCTACACTCAAGGGCTAAATAAAATATATTCAGTATGGGCACTATCCGGACAAAACGGCAGCGATTCCGATATTGCCGGTCTGGATGGAGGTAACACAGTATTAATGCGTTGCTGGTGGACCATGCAGGAACAAACAACAGACGAATGTAAGAATGCATCGAAGGAGTCCTGGTCGGGAGAAATCAATAACCTGACCTGGACTACCAGCAAAAACGAAATCATAGAGGGAGTATACCAACGTTGTATGTTTGTGGTGGCACTGGTCAATGAGTTCATGAGGAATATAGATAACGCACCGGCAGATGTCGACCAGAAAAGTTATGCGGCACAAGCTCGATTTAACCGCGCTTTCGCGTATTATATACTGATGGATGCTTATGGCAGACCTCCGTTCATCACCGAACAGAATTATTCACTTACTCCGTCACAGCTTTCACGTACGGAACTATTCAACTGGATTGAAAGCGAATTGAATGCAATCAGAACCGATCTGCCTGCTACCCGCGCAGAATACGGACGTGCAGACCAGACTGTGGTAGATGCATTACTGGCACGTATGTATCTGAACGCCGAAGTTTATACAGGACAACCACGTTACACCGATTGTATCGCAGCTTGTAAACGCGTAATTCCTCACTACTCGCTGGCAGGCAACTATGCCGATTTATTTAAAGCGGATAATGGAGAGAACCCGGAAACATTGAAAGAGATTATTTATCCGGTCATTTTTGATGGCAGGAAAACGCAATCCTGGGGAATGACTGCGCTGATTGTCGGCGCACGCAAAGAAGCAGGCGGTGGCGTTCGCGAAGGATGGAGTGTATTCCGCAGTACACAAAATTTAGTGAAACTGTTTGATTTTGAAGATAATGATAACCCGAAACCGGAAGAGATTCAGGATAAAAGAGGTATCTTCGATGACTATAACGGAAAGTGTAACTATCAGATAACGACCGGCGTAGTAGGTAACTTTGATACTGAAGGCTGGGGAGTTATCAAATATACCAACCTCACCAGTACAGGAAAACCGGGACAGGATATTCTGTGGGTAGACACCGACTTCCCTCTGTTTCGTTTGGGTGATATTTATCTGATGTATGCAGAAGCTGTGGCACGTGGTGGTGAAGGCGGTGATATCAGTACGGCTGTTGGATATGTTAATGAATTACGCGACCGTGCTTATGGTGACACCCCACATCATAAGATTGACGCAGCCTGGCTGACAGCTAACAACTACCAGAATATTTTAGACGAAAGAGGTCGTGAACTTTACTGGGAAGGCGTCCGTCGCATCGACCTGATTCGTTTCGGCAAATACACATCTTCCTCCTATACGTGGCCTGCCAAAGGAGGCGTAATTACCGGAGTAGGTGTCAACGAAAGATATAATATATTCCCTATTCCCGTTTCAGACATCAGCGTAAACGGGTCACTGGAACAAAACGAAGGTTATAAATAATAAAATGACTTACAGACATGAAAATAGTAAAATATATATCAGCAATTTGCCTATCATTATTGATATTCAGTGCTTGTGACAGTGACCTGGACAAGGTATATTACAATGAGAGCGAAGCAACTCCCGCCGTATTGTCCGGCATTGCCGACACTTATGTATTGGACGCGAATAAAGCCCAAGCCACTGCGATCGAATTTAAATGGACCAATCCCCAGACAGGCTATGCCGCCCAGATTACCAATTCATTGCAAATGGACCTGAAAGGCAAGAATTTTGGAAGCGCAATAACATTGCATTCTTCTACGGAAGAAGGACCATATAACATCACTACACAGGATTTGAACAGCAAAATAATGAAACTGTTTCAATCTTATGAAATGGAAGTCACCGTAGAACCCTATGATTTTGAATTCCGTATCGCCTCTTCCATTTCGGATGCAGCCGATTCTTTCTATTCAAATGTAGAATCCGCTCAAATCACTCCGTTCATCGGCGATCCCGAATATCCAAAAGTATATCTACCAGGAGCCTACTGTAACTGGGGAGACCCGGATGATTCGTTCAAGCAATGCCAGCTGCTGTTTTCCGCCAATGATGATGGCATTTACGAGGGATGGGTAGTCTTTGGCAATCAGGCTAAAGACGGCTGGAAAATTTCTCCTGAAGCATCTTGGAACACGAGTTGGGGAACCGATGATGCCACTGAAAAGAATCCAGCTTCCATCACACTGGCTACCGGCACAGGTAATATTACCTGCTATGATAAATATTCTTATAAATTCTCTTTTAATAAAACGACTTTGGAGCTCTCTATAAAAGCATCAGCCGACGCATGGGGGATTGCAGGTACACATAACGATTGGGGAAAGGAAGCTGCAGACACTCCGATGACTTTAGCTTTTGAATCGGATGCTTCAGGAAACAGAGCTTATTACTTAACTGCCACGCTGGATCTGAAAGCCGATAACGCATGGAAAATCCGTGCAGACAACGAATGGGTTAATTCATTCGGTACCAATGATGTTGAAGGAGAATTTGAAGAAGCAGGTAGTGATAATAATTTTAAAGTAAGCAAGGATGGTACTTATACTATTAAGTTATACTTCAATAGAGTAAAAGCGAAGTTAATCGTGACGAAAAAATAAGTTTTTCACAACAAATCATGCAGGTTTATGCAGATTATTTGGAGCGCCTGCCTGAAATGTCCCTGAAGAAAAAAAAGCAAAGTTTTTTGGACGTCCTCTACTTAAAGGTAAAAAAGCAACTAACTCACAATGAATTAGTTGCTTTTTTTATATTCAGAGAATATCCCTGTTTATATTGTCAATGAATAAGTTACAATCCAATCGGTGTAATTGGCGGTGACTAATAATTAAGCTTGTGTCTCTCCTTCAATATACTCTTCCAAAAAGAGATTCTCTCCATCGAATACAGCATAAGAGAAAAAGTTAATCCAGTCTCCCAAAATCAGTACGCGGGAAGTAGCACTCAACATCAAATCCAATTCAATGTGACGATGTCCGTAGATAAAGAAATTAATATTGGGATGGTTTTTCAGATACTCCTTTGTATAGAGAACCAAATGTTCTTTATTTTCTCCCATGTAATCCGGTTCTTTTCCGTCAATACGCTTCTGCCGGCTACGCTTTGCCCAAGTCAATCCCAATTCTACACTCCAACGGGGATGGATGGCTGAAAACATCGTTTGCAAAGTTTTGCTATGAAACATCTGCCGGAGTAATTTAAACTTCTTATCCGGATCCCCTAACCCGTCACCATGAGCAAGATAGAATTCTTTCCCATAGATTTCGGTAGTCAACGGCTCACGATGCATAATGACACCACACTCTTTTGTGAGATAATCTCCACACCAAATATCGTGATTACCGATGAAGAAATGAACCTCCACTCCCATATCTGTCAGTTCTGACAGCTTTCCCAAAAAACGGGTATAACCTTTAGGAACCACCAGCCGGAATTCATACCAGAAGTCGAACATATCTCCTAACAGATAAATGGCAGAAGCCTTATGTTTTATACTGTCGAGGAAGTTCACCAAGCGTCTTTCCTGGGTGCGTCCATGTTCTATGGCACGAGACCCGAGATGCGCATCGGAAAGGAAATAAACGTTCTTCATGAGTTTTGAGTTGTTAGTTATAAGAGATTGATTATGAGGTTATCACTCGTAACTAAAGAAAGCCTAGTTCAAGCTTTGCTTCCTCGCTCATCATATCTTTGTCCCATTCCGGTTCAAACACCAAGTTAATGGTAGCTGCAGTGACACCTTCCACTGATTCCACTTTCTGACGAATATCCTCCATGATAAAATCAGCAGCCGGACAATTAGGAGCTGTCAATGTCATATCCAACACAACTTCCCCATTATCAGAAACATCTATCTTATAAATCAGTCCAAGATCGTATACATTCACCGGAATCTCCGGATCGTACACTGTTTTCAGTATGGCTACAATCTTTTCTTCTATTTCAAATTTCTCCATAACGTCTCCATTTAATTATGTATTGCAAAGATAGAGATAAAAAACGAAACATAAAAAATTAGGTGCGGAATGCGCATCCTGTACCTAAAGAATATTACATTTATTCTTCATCTTCACCTTATATGAAAAACGTATCAAGACAGTAAATTGTTGTAAAAGGGAATATTAAGGTATAAATGAAATTAAAGTAATCCCTCATCCGTAAAACTAAAGAACCCGTCTTCGCAAACGACGACATGATCTATCAGCCGAATATTCATTGTATCTGCAGCTTTACGAATATGCTCCGTCAATGTTTTATCCGGTTGGCTAGGACGGGTATTCCCTGAAGGATGATTGTGAACTACAGCTATTTGGGTAGCTCTTTGCAGTAATGCTTCCCGAAGGATGGTGCGTACATCGGTGTATGTTCCGTCTATTCCACCAGTACTGATACGTACCTTATCTATAAGTTTCGTCGCCTGATTCAGCAAAAGGACCCAGAATTCTTCTTGTTCAAGATCACACATCAGAGGTTGGAAAATGTCATAGATGTCTTTCGAACAAGTGATTTGAAGTCTTTCTTTTGTACTTTGCAGTTTCCGCCGCTTTCCAAGTTCCAAAGCTGCCATCACCGTGATACTCTTTGCCGGTCCCATACCTTTAAAACGGGAATAGTCGCAGACTTCCCATTTTGCCAATGAATTGAGATTGTTATCACAAGACAGGAGCAGACGTCGCATCAGTTCTACAGCACTTTCTTCCGTATTTCCGGAGCCGATTAATATAGCGAGTAGTTCGGCATCACTCAATGCGGCTGCTCCCTTTTCCATCATTTTCTCCCGTGGGCGGTCCTCCAGTGCCCATTGGTTGATGGATAGTTTGTGTTTACTTTCCATTTGCTATGTTTTGAAAGTGTAAAGGTAGGCTTATTTTATTTAATGATAGAGGCAATGGAAAAAAACTTGATTATAGTCTTCTTCTTTTTTTTATGCTAAGGTAAGTTGTACGACACCCGGGTGTCAGACATAACAACACCCGGGTCTTGAGCAGCACGACACCCGGGTGTCAGGCATGCTAAGACCCGGGTGTCATGCAACATTCCTTTTAAGTAAAAATAGGAATGGTAGTAAACAAATTAAAAGTAGGTTACTTATAAAAATTCTTTTGGAAAGCCTCAAACTCATCTTTCCCTCTGACACAACGCTGCCACCATGCACGCCAAAAGCCTGTACCATAGCCGATAAGTTGTATAAATGCAGCGGCTATGGAATAAATGCCAATAGCCAGACTCTTATTCTGAATTGTAGAATCCATGCATACTAGCAATGCATAAAGAATGAACGGCGTAAAACTGAAAAGACAGAATGGAGTCCCTAATAATAGGAGTGCCACTCCCAACGTAAATACAGCTGGAAGTAAATGCACCAGTTTCAGAGAGTCCGGATATTTCTTATAAAGATTAATTCGGGCAATGCCGGAGTTATGCACTTGCTTGAAGAACTTCTTCAAATCAGTGCGCCGTTTGTGATACACCCAGGCATCCGGAAAAAGCCGGCAAGTATAACCGTTCTTAAAGATACGGATACTGAAGTCAATATCCTCTCCAAAACGCATCTTTGAGAATCCGCCCAAAGCCTCATACACTGCCCGGCGAACTCCCATATTAAAACTGCGGGGATAGAATTTGTCCATCTTCTTTTTCCCGCCACGGATTCCTCCGGTCGTAAAGAAAGAAGTCATGGAATAGTTTATCGCCTTTTGGATATCCGTGAAAGAATCGTGCGCACGGTCGGGGCCGCCGAAAGCATCGACAGGAGAAGCGAGAAGTTCCTTCTCTACCGCATCGAAGTATCCTTCGGGAAGAATGACATCAGAATCTAATATAATAAGGTATTCCCCTTCGCTACGTTCTGCCCCGTAATTACGGGTCTGTCCCGGACCGGAGTTGGGTTTAGAGTAGTATTTTATATTCAGCCGGTCTGCATACCGGTCTACTACTCCTTTACAGGGAATGGAGGAACCATCTTCTACAACAACAACTTCAAAATCCTTAAAGTGTTGCATGGTAAGACTTTGCAATAATTCATCCACTTCATCGGGACGATTATAAACGGGGATTATGACAGAGTAACGCATATCAAAAATGGGATATAACTATTTGACATGCAAAGTAAGACAAAAAAAAGGAAACAGCTTCTTAGATTGACAAAAAATAAATGGAACGGAGATTCCCAAAATTTCCGCCACTTCTTTATTCTTCAGACCATGATACTTGATTAACATCAACACATTTCTTCTTTTTCCGGCAAGCTTTTGATGATTGAATAAATCTGACTGATTTCTTCTTTCACCACTATCCCAACTATATTCGCCTGAAGGTGAATACAAGTAATAAATAAGAATATGTAATACCGATGATGTTCAGTACTATCACAATAAAAAAGTTATTTTTTTATGCGCCTCCCCTTTCTTTTTCTTTCCATTACATCTATTTTCTTTCGTTTTCTTTCTAAAAAAGTTTGTTTATATGCTTTTTATGTTTATATTTGTGGCGTCAACCTATAACAAAAGATAAAAGTAGAAACTACAAACGCTATGAAAAGAAAGAAACACTTATCACTTTACCGATGTGAATTTTGCATGAAACCCATGCTAAATTATTCCGATTTTGTTCTAATAGATAACCTCTTAACAGAACTGTAAATCCTCCGTCATTATTAAGCAATATATTATATAGTTATTTGCATTTAAAACAAAGAGTATTTTATTTTTAATTAATTTATATTTTATATGATGGAAATTAATTTATCGTGTAAACATTTGCCCAAAAATGTAAGATGGAGGCAATGGTTACCTCTGTTAACCTTATTCTTATTACTTCCCTCCTACTGGAGTTGCGATGACAGCGAAGAAGGAAGGAACGAGTTTATTAGTGTGAGTCATGTAGACAACCAGACAGGAGAGAAAGTAGAGATGAAGCCTGATGAAGCTCTCAATATTCCTCCTAAGGCAGGACAGCTTTCAATCTTTGTTAAAACTAATACGAATTATTCGGTTTTGGTACAAAGCAAAGTTCCTGCTAACGAACAGGAGGAAGAAGAAGTTATTGAAAATTGGTTGAAAGCAGAAAAAGTGGGCCGGAACGAAGCGACTGGTGAAGACGAATGGCATCTCGCATGGGAAGCACAAACCAAAGATTACAAACGTCGTATCGCTACCGTTTCAATCACCTCCCCCGAGGTCGACTATGGCAAGTTTATCAACATCCGACAGGGATTCACAACCCGACTAGGTGAAGATTTTGAATGGCTGAAATATGGTTCATCTACCGCCTCTCCCAATGTGACTACGAATGAGAAATTGATTGGTGACTGGACGGAAGCACAAAAAGAGTATAAGTGGTCGTCAACTATCACAAAGGAGGAAGACAAAGCTTATTGTTATGGCAAATTCGGCTTTATCCGCCTTGGTGACGATCAAGGACATGGTGCTGATCTTATCACACCCTACATTACTGACATTGTAAGAGACTCTGTACTGCTTGTTTCATTTGATGCGGTTGCTTATACTGAAGAGGATGGGACAAAAGATAATAATAAATTAGTTATCAACATATTGAATGGAGGCGAATTTGCTGACACCCACACTACGACAAAAACGATCGATCTGGATTATTATGACCCTCTTGATCCTGATGTACTTACTACAATGTGGAATAAAGGACGCCATAATTTTTATGTGGTAAGTCCTCCTGAACGCCCTGTTACTGCTAATACCAAATTTCAAATCATTGGTGGTGACTACACTCTCACTACAGGCAATAATCGTGTATTTGTAGATAATTTCTATGTCTATCGCTTGGACGATGTATATTATTATTTATTAGATGAATAAAAACAAAGTAATGAAAAACATATTTCTATATCTTAGTATCGTGACCTTGTCACTTTCCTGTTTTTCATGTGATGATGATGAAGAACTGGAAGTGGTAACCATTGGTGATGCGTCCAATATTTATATTTCGTCAGAAGCAGGCAGGCGTGAAGTCCCTTTGACAGCGACATGCGCATGGACGGTGGAGCGCGATTCATTAACCCGTCAATGGGTCAATATTGAGCGTAAGAGTGGAGAAGGAGACGGAAGTTTTAATTTAGTTTGGCGAGCTAATGAAAAATTTCCTCGTAAAGGTAAAGTGATTGTAAAACTTGCCAATAAAGTAAAAGCAGATACTATCTATATTTATCAATATGGTGTATCTCCTTCTATCGCTTTTCCAGACAAAGAAGCCCGGGTTTCTGCAGTAGGTAAAGAATTGGAAGTGAATTTGAATACTAATATTCCTGCTAGTGACAGTACTCGTATTGCGATGACTGTGGATTATGACAAAGGCGAAGAGTGGGTATCACAGCTTTTATTTAACAAAGAAATGAATAAAATGCAGGTGAAGGTTGCTGCCAATGAGCCTGAAGTGGGAGAACGTAATGCTACACTACATATTACGTATGTTGATGACTGGGGAAAAGCTCATACTACAGATTTTAATATAGGTCAGATGGAGATGGGAGGTACCAAGCAAACCGAAACCATTTCATTTGCCGAGGTTCGCAAACTAGTGAACGATGCGACTGGTTCTCAAAAAATTGAGGAGGATGTGGCTATTGAGGGGATAGTCGTTTGCGATGCTACCGGTGCTAATAATGCAGCTAATACGCAGCTTTCTAAAACAGATATCGACCTAAGTACTACTTATCGCACCACTTATGTGCAGAGTTTAGATGGAAAGTATGGTTTTGCTTTGGTTTTTGATACAAAAGAACTGAATGAACTTGTTCCCTTCGATAAAGTGAAAATCTGGTTGAAAGGTCTGACTTTAAAGAAAGAAGATAATCCTCAACGTTACACGTTGACAGACATGACTTTCAAGAGCTTTATTTCTAAAGAAGAAGGTGATGCTACGAAGTTGGTAAAGAAAGAACGCACAATGTCTGAACTTACTGATAATGATGTGTATACTTTTGTAACATTGAAAAACTGTGAGTTTCCTATTCGTAAAGGGCCGTTTACACCTTTCAATGAGGGTTACTGTCCCACTTACAATCAGAAACGTGTTGACCGTTATCCTTTATTAATGCACGACAATCAGGGACAAAGTATGTTTTTGATGACAAATATTGATTGTCCTTACCGTCGCGATGGCAATATATTGCCACAAGGTTCAGGAACAATATCAGGCGTCATTGTACATGAAGAATACACTCGTTTCGAGAATGGTGGAGATATCGGACACTATCAGATGCGTCACCTCTCGCGTGAAGACATTAAAATCGACCAATCGAAAAACAATAGTTTTTCTACTATTATTGCTGAATGGAATGCATTTAAGCTTTCAGGTACGAAAGTACTTCCTTCTGAAGGAAATGGTGAATTATGGCATACTGCCGTAACTCCAACAGCCTCAACCGATTATGGTTATCTGGGAGTTATTGACGGAGTAACTGACGGAAAAGGTATTATATCCGCTAGCAAGAACTTGGCCTTCCAAGCTAAAAACTGGTGGAACTCTTCTACAGGAAAAGCAAATAGCTGGATGATTAAGTGTTCGACTTCTGGCATCACCGGCACACACGTATCACTACAACTTGCCACATTGAATTACAGCGTTGGCGCACCTCGCTACTGGAATGTAGAATGGTCTGAACATGGAAACGAAGATGGCGAATGGACGAAAGTTGGTGAGTACACAATTCCTGACGTCGTACAATGGGGAAATACACTCTACGAACAATTGAATGCATGGAAAAACACTAATATAGAGTTACCTCTTGATTTGTTGGGTAAAAGCACTGTCTATCTGCGCCTGATTCCTTCAGCTAATAAAGCCGGAACAACCACTACTTATGACACAGCTGTAATTAACAACAACAGCACAAGTGGACTAATGTATGTAAGCATTCGCTATAACAAATAAATAGATAACGTACAATGAATAAATTTAGCAAAATACTTTATGCTGCAATGGCATTGGCAATGGCTGTATGCAACTTCAGTTGTAGCGATGATGAAGAACTGCCGACTGGAGACCTCGAATTAAACAGCGGTTCCAGTGTGACGACTGAAACATTAAAAGTGTTGAGTTACAACGTACTCGAAGGAATGAAGTTGGATAAAGCCAACGACTACAACAACTTTGTAACTTGGGTCAGCGAACAGGCCCCCGACATTATGGCCATTGAAGAAACCAATGGATTCACCAAAGAAAAGCTAACAGCATTATCATCTCGTTGGGGACATAATTATGCCGAGATGTGCAAGGAAAGCGGCTATCCCGTATCTATCACTTCCAAATATCCCATTGAAGTGGTAAGCCGCATTTTGGATGGGGTATGGCATGGAGGTATTCATGTCAAGATCAAAGGTATCAACATTCTGGTACTTCATCTTTATCCTTTCTCGTATACCCCCTCCGGTTCAAATGCCGCCAATGGCGACGCTTACCGTTTGGAAGAGATCCAAACGTATCTCAACAATACTATCCGCAAGTATCCTGATGAAAAATACTGGCTGATGATGGGCGACTTCAATTCTTTCTCCCCACTTGATAAAAACGATCTTTCTACAGGAAGCACTCTCAATTATCAGGTGCATCAAGCCATTCTCGACAATGGATATAGAGATCCTGTTCGTGAGATGAATATCAACTTCGTGCGCAGCTGCCCTACCATCTACGGAGGATGGACAGGTCCCAACGGATCTTATAAAGGTTCGCGCATCGATTTCATCTATGCATCGGGAGAGGCTATGCGCAACATGCTCAATGCCCAGATCTTGATGGACAATTTCACCGACAACTATTCCGATCACTATCCAGTGACGGTAACTTGCCGCATTTATAATGAATAAACTTATTTAAGAAAGCGCTTAATCTATAAAAGCACATGAGACAATTAGTAAATAAATACAATGCATCGCTCTGTCGGAATGCTTTCCGAAAGACTTTGCTCATGCTGGTGGCATGTTGCCTGTTGCTTCCGGAAGCAGTGGCGCAGAACGCAGATAGAAAAATCAAAGTGACCGGTACGGTATTCGACGAAGAAGGCTTGCCTATGATTGGAGCAACCATCAGGGAAGCTACAACACAAGTCGGCACCTTGACCGACCTTAACGGGTGGTATGAGATACAGGTCCCTGCCAATGGCACCCTAGAGGTTAGCTTTATCGGCTATGAAAAGAAAAGAATCAATGTGACGGGACGCGAAAAGATCAATGTAAAACTCTTACCAGATAAGAAAACAGCCTTGGATGAAGTCGTGGTTATCGGTTATGGAGCTGTTAAAAAGGCCGACCTGACCGGTTCCGTATCGAATGTTAAAATGGGAGATATCCAGGACGCTCCGGTACTTTCTATCGACCAGGCTTTGCAAGGACGTATTGCCGGCGCAGATATTATGTCAACAACCGGTGAACCGGGTGCCACTACTTCTATCCGTATCCGTGGTACACGCTCAATCTCGGCCTCTAATGAACCACTGATCGTGGTCGATGGCGTTATGGATGCCGTTCATGACCTGAACGACTTGAACACCGCCGATATCGAATCCATTTCTGTACTGAAGGATGCATCTTCTACAGCTATCTATGGTTCGAAAGGTAGTAATGGTGTTATCATCATTACCACCAAGAAGGGACTGTCAAATGCAGACAAACCGAGTATTAGCTTCAAAACAGATATCGGTTTCTCCAAAATTCCACAGAAGCTCGACATCATGAATGCATCTGAATTGGCACAATACCGTAACGATTATGCTTACTTTAATACTGCGGATGGTAATGATGAGATTACTGATGGCACTCCCCTGTCATCATATCCTTACTCCGATCCCTTCTCTTTGGGCGAAGGAACCGACTGGGTAAATACGATCGGACGTACAGCCATGTATCAGAATTACGCACTCTCTTTGTCAGGAGGAACAAAGAAAACGTCTTATTATGTTTCTTTGAGCTACAACAACACCGAGGGGGTAATTCGCCGCAGCGGTCAGGAACGTATCACGGGGCGTGTTTCACTTACCCACCAACTTTTTAATTGGATGAAAGTGGGATATACCGGCAATTACACTTGGCGACACAACGACGAGAATTTAGCTTCTATCGGTGGTACAGGATGGTGGAACTCCGCTATCTATTTGAGTCCTACCATTAAACCAATGGATGACTATAACCCGTTCTACTATTCCGGACAGAAGATCAACACTCCGTTGGCTACCATATTGCTCAACACCAACTATCAGGTACGCCACTCTACCAACCATACTGGTTTCATCGAAATCGAACCCATTAAGAATTTGAAATTTAAAAGTCAGTTCACCTACTATATGTATCAACGTCACACTTACCGCTACTATCCAAGCACCTTGCCTGCCAAGGTTGAAGGAGAGGGAGGCGAAGCTTATCGCGCCGAGTATGACGACCACAACCTCCTGACAGAAAACACCCTGTCTTATTTAAAAGCATTGGATTCGGGACACACATTCGACGGGCTTCTTGGTTTCACGGGACAACGCCTTTCTTCAAATGATTTTTCGCTAAATGGCAAAGGATATATGGACGACAACGTGAAATGGAACAATATGAACGCCGTACAAGATAAACAAACATACTCGGCTTCATCGAGCACCAGCAAACGTACTAAAATGTCTCTATTGGCTCGTTTCAACTATAACTATAAACAGAGATACTATTTAACCGTAACCGGTCGTTATGATGGTGCTTCCAACTTTGCCGCCAATAACAAATGGGGATTCTTCCCTTCTGCAGCTTTGAAATGGAATGCCGCTAAAGAAGAATTTATGGAAGGGATCGACTGGATTAATGAAATGGCAATCCGTTTAAGCGCCGGACGTACCGGTAATGACGCAATTAGCGCCTATCGTTCGCTGGCCGCTCTTTCCAGTACCACAAACGGTTACCTTTTTGGCGGTTCGCAACCTGCAGCATATTACCCTTCGCGCCTGGCAAGCCCTAACCTGACTTGGGAAAAGACCGACCTCTACAATCTTGGTATTGACCTGGCGTTCCTGAACAACCGTTTGTTCGTGACTGCCGAAGCCTATATCTCGAAGACCCGAGACTTGTTGCTAACCTTACAGACACCGACACAGACCGGTTATTCTTCCCGCCTGACCAACATTGGCAAAACCTCAAACAAGGGAATCGAGCTAACCATCGAAAGCCGTAATATCGAGAAGCCGAAATTCTCATGGTCGACCACCTTCACCATTGCCCACAATGAACAAAATGTGGATGACATCGGTACGGAAGATTTTGTAAAAGCTTATGGTGCACCGGGCAACAACTCATATATGATGTACGGTTATGTAAAAGACTACCCCTTGAACGCCCTATGGGGATTCAAATATGGTGGCGTATGGAAGAATCAAGACGAAGTGAACCGTAATAAAGCCACTTTTGCCTACGCATCTCCTTCTACCACCTCAAACGGTTCGGTACGCTACTACGATATCAACCACGACGGAACGCTTAGTCAGGACGACTTGGTTTATCTGGGCAATGCCGATCCTTGGATTTATGGAGGTTTGCAGAACACTTTCCGTTTCGGTAACTTAAAAGTGGGCATCTACTTCAACTACTCCCTGGGTGGCAAAATTTACAACTATGCCGAACTCTATATGTCGGGAAGTACGTTTACCAACCAATACCGTTACATGCTCGACTCTTGGCATCCGGTTCGTAACCCGAACTCCGATCTTCCTCGTGCCGGAAGTATTGATACACACGTACCCAGTGACTTACAGATTCATGACGCAACCTTCCTGCGCTTGAAGAGTATTTCCATCGGCTACACATTCAACCTCTACAAGAAAACGAAATGTATCCGTGATCTGACTTTGAGTGTAAACGGTGAGAATCTCTACCTCTGGAAGAAATACAACGGATTCGACCCTGACGTATCAACCAGCGGCGATTCTACCCTACGACGTATGGACTTGGGTGCATACCCGAAACCGCGTACCATTACGTTCAGTGCCCAAATCAGATATTAATTAATGCAATAATATGAAAACTATGATAATGAAGAAAAGAAAAAATTGGTTGACCGCTCTTCTGTCAATGTTCGTGCTAGCTTCCTGTAGTCTGGAAGAAGATACGTCAAGTTTTTCTACACCCGACAACTTTTATCAGACGAAGGAACAATGTCTCTCTGCGCTCAACTCGTGCTATATTCCTTTAAACGGAACCTACAACTATACACTCTTCATCGCTACAGAGGCCTGCACCGACCTCATGTATATCAATTCGGGTACATTGGATTCCCGTCTGGATATCTCCCCCGCAAAGCCCCGCCACGGTGAAACCGTTTGGAACAATGGTTACAAAGGCGTAATGTACTGTAACGTTGCCATCAATGGAATCGAAAACTCTCCACTCGAAGAGAATGAGAAACTTCCTCTATTAGGCGAAGGCAAAATCATGCGTGCGTTCTATTACTACCTACTGACTTCATTCTTTGGCGATGTGCCTTTTTATACAGAACATGTGGCAGATGTGGAAACACAGCAAAAGATAGGACGCTTGGGCCGTATGTCAGCTGTGGAAACGCGTGAATATCTGATAAAGGAATTATCAGCAATTGTTCCTCTGATGGATCAGGTACGTTCGTCAGAAGTGGCCTCCAATCGTACGGGTGCTGCCACAGGATGGATGCTGATTGCCAAAATGGCGATGTGGAACAAGAAGTGGGATACAGCGATTGACGCAATATCCAAGCTCGAAGAGATTTATGGCGACCTCGGTCAATATCCACTCGAAGATGTAATGTTCCGTAACAAGAATACGCCTGAATCAATCTTTGAAATCCAGCACTCTTATGTAGCCGGTGGTTTGAACTATACCTCCAATCTTGCCAGCATTTGTATGCCTATCACCCGCCGTTCAGGTACCTGCGAATATGACGGCGTGGAAATTCCGGAATTGGGCGACAAGTCTACTTGTTGGACTCCCTGGCGTCCCACAGCTTATTTCTGCCAGAATCTGCAAACAAAGATTGGCGGTGACTTACGTGCCCAATATAATATGGCTTGGGAATACAACGGCCATGCTTTCAAAAGTGTAAGCACTGCTCCCTGGCCGGGTCCGAAATTCTGGTGTCCATATCTTGACAGCAGCCGCGACGGAAATAATTATAAGATATTCCGCTATGCCGACGCACTGTTAATGAAAGCAGAATGTTACTGCCAACTGGAGCAAGATCCTGACATTGCTATGAAATATCTGAATATGACCCGCAACCGTGCAGGCATTGGTGACTACCCGAAATTCCGCACCTGGGCACGATTGATGGATGAAATCCAGAAAGAGCGCGGACGCGAACTTATTGGTGAGTTCCAGCGTAAATTCGACCTGGTTCGTTGGGGAATCTGGTATACGCAGACTTATGAAAACACCGGTTCATCAAGTTTAAAGGAGAATATCCGTCCTTGTCATGAATACTATCCGATTCCGGACACGCAGGTCGTTTATTCCGGCTATGCGCTCGATAACAAAGCTTATGATGCTTACTACGGTTCAACTACTCCTCAATAATAATTTATCCAGATATTCAAATCATATGAAACTAAATTGGTTAGGAATAACACTATTTGCATTGATGATGGCTTTGCCTGGGTTTGCCAAAGACAAACGAGGAAAACAGGCCATGAAAATCATATCTTACAACATAGAATATGGTATGCGTGCCGATACCACCGCAGGAAAGACCATATTCTCTACATGGATGCGCAACCAGGATCCCGACATCGTATGTCTGCAGGAAGCCAATAAATTTACGCAAAAATCACTTGAAGCATTAGCTGCCTCCTATGGGCACCCTTATGCAGTGTTGCAGAAAGAGAAAGGATTTCCTACTGCCATAACATCTAAATATCCTATCGTGAACATCATGAAGGTGGAGAACAACATGTGGCATGGATTCGTAATGGGTACGATAAATGGCTATCACATTATTTCGCTACACCTTAGTCCGCACCGTTATGAGAGCCGCCAGCTTGACATTGATCTCATTCTCGAAACCATCCGCCAAAATGGACCATTCGAAAAATGGCTCATCATGGGTGACTTCAATTCCGTATCCCCTGTCGATGCCGGAAAATATGCCGACGGACGCCTGGCCGACCGTCTTCGCAAAGAAGAGGAAAAGCGCCCTGCATTAAAGAATCTCGTAAATGGAGAAATCGACTACTCGGTGCATCAGCGTATTCTTGATTTCGGTTTTATTGATTCGGCACGTCTCGATAAAAACTTTTCGGAGAAAAATTTCGGGGCACGTATTGACTTCATCTATATTTCGCCTGACTTGAAGTCCGCTTTCACCGGAGGGAACTTTATCATCGACGACTTTACCAAGAAATACTCTGACCATCGTCCGGTCTATATGACTTGGGAAAAATGATAGGACTGTTACTATAAATAATGAAACAATTTACAATTATGATACGAAGAAAATACTTATATCATCCACTCCTACTGATAATCTCGACATTCAGCTTCATACTTACAAGCTGTGAAAAAGATTTTGAATGGGAACTTCCACTGGCCTTCACACAGAAGAATCTGATTTTATCTTCGGGCACAGGAACCACCCACATCTTAGTGTATGCCACGAAGAACTGGAATGCTCATTTCGTGGAGAAAGTAGACTGGGCTTCTATCGACCGCCTCTCCGGCAAGGAGAACAGCGAAATCATATTCTCATACGCTGCCAACTATGGCGTGAACCGTAAAGTGCAACTGGCTTTTGAAACCGAAGAGCATCTTCGTGATACAATAACATTGGTACAGAGCGGCGAAATTTCGTCAAGTGACGCTCGCCTCATCATCAATGAACAGACAGTAGAAACGCCAGCTTCCACCACTATACTCGATTTGGAGCTCGACACTAATCTAAAGTACGACCTCTACCGCATCGGATATCTCGTAACGTATAGCTCCGGCAACCCCGAAGAAAATTGGATTGAAGAAGTGTCCTATGATAGCGAAAAACTTCATATTAAACTGGCTGCCAATCCTACTTATGAGCCCCGTAGCGCCCAAGTGCGTTTAGCAATTTCCATCCCAGCCAATACAATTAATGGTGGACAGAAAACAGTGACAACCAGCACTACGATTACCCAACTGGGAAAGGAATGAAAATAAAAAAATTAGTGTTTATCAGTTAAATACAATGACTCTAATATGAAACAATTTATTAAATACAGACCAATACAACTGGTCACTTTTTTAGGAGCTTTCATGCTTTCATTGTCCGCCTGCGAATTGGACAATGGAGATGAAGCCAACTTTGAAGAATTTGGAGCCGACGGAAAGACCTATACGCTCTCTTCTGATGCTGGTGACTTGGCCATTAAAGTCTATTCGAACCAGAATTATAACATTGCGCTTGAAGATAATAGCGGTGAATGGGTAGCAGTAGCCGAAAGAAATCTTTCGGGAGACGGTACGCTCCATGTAGAGTATGATTTTAACGACGGCTTCCCGCGTATGGCGAAAATCTGCCTGACTGCCACTAGTGCAAACCTTTCAGATACGATCTACCTGAAACAGAAAGGCGTGAAAACCCCGACATTTAAATTAGCTAAGCCTAATATGACCGTACATGGTTATGGAGGCGAAGTTAGAGCAGAGCTCGACATGAATGTCGACATAAAAGATCTCAATATCAGTGTAGATTACACAGGTGACGAAGCTGCTATGACAGTGCCCGACAAAGAGGATGGTTGGGTCAGGGATATCACTTATGAGAATGGTTTTCTTGTCATCCAGACCGATCCGAATCCCGACGAACGCGCAGTACGTACGGCTACCGTTAACTTGGTTTACATTGACGGTTGGGAAGTCGAAAACAAACAACAACTTTTCCTAATGCAAGCAAATGCAAAGGACGAATTGGGCGTTGAGGTTTCGTTTATAGATGTTCGCAATTTGGGTGAAACGGACGGTACGAAGGTGACTGATGATATTTATATTACCGGATATGTAGTAAGCGACCGCAACTCTGGCAATGTAGGCGATAACATACAGACGACTCAAAATTCAATTGACTATACTATCGCACAGAAGACCGCTTATATCGAGAGCCTTGACGGACGTTACGGATTTTGTATTGAAACTCCCACAGCGGACGACAATACATTCTCACGTTACAGCAAAGTTCAGATCCTATTAAAAGGAACCAAGGTAATCTTGCAAGAAGATCCCGAACGTTACACGATTTCCGGAGTAACAGCTTCTATGGTCATGTCGTCCACCGAAGGTACTGCGTCGGATTTGCCCGTAAAAGAAAAATATATGAGAGATCTGACGGACGAGGACATCTATACTTATGTCACACTGAAAGATTGTGAACTGCCTGTCCGCAAAGGCAGCCTGGTTCCGATCAACGAAGGCTATGCCAACGCCGGTGGTGCTCATCGTTGTGCCAAATACGCCACATTGATGCGTGACATCAATGGTAACAGTATGTATATCTACACCAATACCACTTGCCTCTATCGCCGTGACGGTACTCGTTTGCCTTATGGCTCAGGCAATATGTCCGGTGTTATCGTACATGAACTTTTCACCCGTTTCGAATATCTGGAAGCAGCAAACGGATTGATTGATGAAGAGAAAGCCGGCGACATCGGTCGTTATCAGATTCGTCACATGTCGAGATCCGACTTTAAGATGGCAGATGATTTCAAAAACAGTTTTTCAGGCTTGATTACTGAATTCCGTTATATCAACACCAATGGCATCATCAAAGAAGATGGTTCTTTCCCTTCTACCTATGGAGATGGAGGGCGCTTCCGTCACACTTATACCAAACATCAGATCGGTAACGGTTTGCGTGGAAATGGTAGTAGTGATTACACATATCTTGGTCCTGTAGGTAATAGCGCAACAGGTCCTTTTGGAGACAATAGAGGCAATGTAAACGGGTTTGGTATTATTCTTGAAGATGGAACAGACTATCAGAAGAATTACCAAGATACCAACACCGACGGAAAAGGCAATACAAGCGGCAATGCTTGGCTGGCTTGGTCGAACCCCTATTGGTGGGATGAAGAGAACAATCGTGGTTATGCCTGGATTGTAAACTTCTCGACCAAAAACATCACAACCAATCATCTCTCCATGCAGCTTAGCGTCAGCAATAATGTCGGTAACCAAGTGGGAAAACCTCGCTTTTGGAAAGCCGAATGGTCATTGACCGGTGATATGGACAATGAAGCCGACTGGCATTATATTACCTCCTATACCGTACCTGACATGGTAGTATGGGCTAACACGTTGCTATCTCAATGCCCAGGTTATAAGGCTATTGATGTGGAGTTGCCATTAACTTTGCTAGGCAAAGAGAATGTGTACATCCGTTTAATGCCCGAGAACAACAAAGCCAGTAACGGCGCCTCCTGGATTGATAAGGGAGCTACAATTTCGGTAAAAGGTAATGCAACCAGTGCTATGAATTATTTTGCTATTCGTTATAATAAATAGGGCATACCCCCAGTCCGGATTTATTAAAAAGAAGCCTCTTCTTCTACCTTAACGGTAGCCGAAGAGGCTTTCCTCTTATCTTTCCGCATGCCTTATAAGCTTTTTCACCACCGGATAAATTCCTTTTGCAAACCTATCAAATCCTAAATCTGTAAAATGCTCGCCATCAACCGTACTCTCTCCATCCTCGCCCAATAAATGTTCCGATTTTAAATAGTGAAGATTCTGATAACCTTTCTTCTCCAACTCCCGAAATGCTTTTCGTAATGCCTCATTACTTTCTTCAACCCACTCCCCTTTTTTCAGATTAAACTCTGCCAATGGAAAAGGAACATGTTCTATAAACAAAATCTGTACTCCCGGTATTTTATCTTCAATAATACTCATAAATCGTTCAATACGCTCATTCAACATGGAAGCACTAACATTGGGAATAAAATCCATCACAATAACTGAAGGATTTCGATGTGTCATCAGCTCTGCTATTTCATATTCCAAATGCCCATATCCGCTAAAACCCAAATTCACAACTTCCCTATTTAACATACGAGAAAGGATGTTTGTATACGCCATCCCCGGACGCGTTGCACAACCGCCTTGAGTAATACTTGTTCCATAACAGATAACAGGGCGTTCTGTCACGGGCGATTCCACTTGCGGTTGGCGAATCACAGCCTTTTCTTCTATTCCTATTTCAAGTGTTTCAATACCATCATAAAGAGGCAGGTAAAGCATATATTCATTCATTTCACTTTTCATATCAGAAATGATTATTCCCTCATTCTCTTTACCTTTTGGACGAGCACAACGCACATAACGCCATTTGCCACTTTTTAATACATAAAGATCAAGTCCTTTTACACCCACCATGGCCATATGCGACATATTATTATTTCTTTTCACCCTCCATTTGGCAGCAATCGTTGTTGAATTGGTCGCAAAGCGTACAGCCAGTCCGGGCGTATCCTGTCCCAATATCCATACCCACTTTTCACTTTTCCCCTTACAGGAAAGAGGTAAACGGGCATAACGCCCTTCCGTATCGTCAGACATCTTACCTATAAGCGGAAAATCATCTGCATTATAATATTTCAAACTCTGTCCCATTACAGTAACAACGCAGCAAACGAGAAAAAACACACTTACAATTAGTTTCTTTTGAATCATAATTTCAAGAGTTAGTATTAATAATAAAAAAGCGAACAGAGAAACAAAGGAAACACAAAAGTATAACATTCAAAAGCAAACAACAAGAAAAAGCAATTAAAAAAGAAAATATCTCTTAATTAGTTTCGTTTTACAACCTTTTATATTTATCTTTGCTTCAAATAAGCTACTAAAGAAAACGAAGTAAAAGCCTAATTAAGTATTAAATCTATATAACCCTTTAAAAACGACTCCTGTATGAGCAAGAAACTATTATGTATAATGTGTTGCCTTTTCACCACATTTACTACATTTTCACAAAACAAAGAAGAAAGTTTATCTACTCCGGAATTATTTGACTTCGTATTGTTAAAATGCGATTTGAGTTCTCCCGTCGAAAGCAAAGATGCAATAGACGGAGCCTTCAAGAAAGGATTAAACGGTATTTTCATCAACAACAAAGAACTGGCGAGCTATGCAACAAACAAAGGAATGGTAGCTGTCAGCAAATATACGATGTCAAAATGTCAAACAATATTAGATAATATAAAAGATAAAAACAAAACAACTCTAGTGTTTGCACGTGAAAGAAGTGACGGATACCTCCGCAATGCTTTGTTAGACCACTGCTTTGTAGAACTATTGAACGATACAATTTCCGGTGAAGAAAGATGGCTAAAGAAGTTAATAAGTTCCTCTTTGGATATACGCACCCGTCTTATCAATAATAATACCCGCATGGTAGTTGACATCACCAACAAAAGCAGTATCCCTTATCACATTCATATAACTCAATGCGATAATTTAAAACCGGAACAAAATGAAATGACTCTGTCTCCAATGAGCCAAACTACTTTGTTTTTGAATGGTGACGATATCAAATCTCCTCAATACACATTGTGTGCAAGCATCGAAAATGCGTTCAATACAGAGAAAAAACCACTGGAGTATGCTTTCCGCCTTCGTGGTATGAATTATATGGTAGGAACAGAATCTCAAAACATATATAACATCATCCCTGCCCCACGCTCTCTCGAAAAGAAGCAAGGCAAATTCATCTTTACTAAAGAAACCCGCATTATACTAAAAGATAAAAATGCCGAAGCGCCTTTACGATTCCTGACGGACAGATTGACACGGATAGCACAATTGTCTCTAAAGATACAGAATAACACAAAAAATCTATCCGATAACTATTTGATTTTCAACCGCGCCAACGATCCTACATTAGGAAATGAAGGCTATAAAATCAATATTTCTCCCGAACAGATACAGGTGCTGGCTGACAAAGAAGCCGGATTCTTCTATGCCATACAGTCTTTATTGCAACTGCTGCCACCGGAAATCTATTCCAACACAACAGCATACACAAACGAATGGAGTATCCCCGCAGCGAACATTACAGATATACCACAATTTGAATACCGGGGATTACACTTAGACGTAGGCCGACATTTATATCCTATTTCTTTTATCAAAAAATACATTGATTTAATGTCTATGCAGAAAATGAACCGCTTTCATTGGCATCTGACAGAAGATCAAGGATGGAGGATAGAAATCAAGAAGCATCCGAAGCTGACCGAAACCGGTTCCGTGCGCAAAGAAACAATCATCAACCGATATTCTGCCACAATTCCGGGAAAATACGACGGGACGCCCTATGGAGGATTTTATACACAAGAAGAAATCAAAGAGATAGTGGCGTATGCCAAAGAACGTTATATTACCATCATTCCCGAAGTTGATCTCCCGGGACACATGCTCGCCGCACTGGCTACTTATCCCGAATTAGGATGTACGGGAGGACCTTATGAGGTAGGTACAAGATGGGGAATCTACGACGATGTACTTTGTGCCGGCAATGAAAACATCTATCCTTTCATTGAAGATGTTCTGCTGGAGGTATTCAAGTTATTTCCCGGAGAATATGTACATATAGGAGGAGACGAATGCCCGAAAACACGTTGGAAGTCCTGCCCGAAATGCCAATCGAAAATAAAAGAACTAAAATTGAAAGACGAACATGAACTTCAGAGCTATGTCATCAGAAGAGTTGAAAAATTCTTGAATAAGAATGGGAAAAAGCTGATTGGCTGGGATGAAATATTAGAAGGCGGAATAGCCCCTAATGCAGCGTTGATGTCATGGAGAGGTGTTGCCGGAGGAATTACCGCGGCAAAATCAGGGCATCCGGTCATCATGACTCCTAACACTTATGTATATCTTGACCACTACCAGGCAAGTATGGATATATCTCCTTTAGCAAACGGACGAATCTGCGCACTTGAATGGACATACGGATATAACCCGATTCCCAAGGAATTGACGGAGCAAGAAGCAAAACATATAAAAGGAGTACAAGCCAATGTATGGACAGAATACATAAAAACTCCAGAACAAGTGGAATACATGGCATACCCCCGTGCCAATGCTGTTGCCGAAATAGGCTGGAGTAGCCCAGAGCACAAAAATTGGGAAGACTATTTAGACAGGCTTCAATACCAATTCAAAAGATGGCAATTTTATGGCCTGAATTGCGCAACCCATTATAAGAGTAAATGATTTAACTCACTAACAAGATTCATTTGCTTGATTCCTTTCTGCACAGTTATGAATATATTTTATTCATTACCAATATTAAGAATCAGCCTTCTTATTACTGATAAACTACCGTCTTATCATATACTTTATTTCTATTTATTAATCGCCGACTATAGTTGTCTACCTGGATGACTATAGTCGGCTGATTAGACAACAATAGTCGACTAGGTGGACAACTCTAGTCGGCTTCCTAGATGCAAGCTGTTCAATTTGCTAAGATTGACAATGCCGATGCAAAGGTTACGGGCTATGAAAGTGCAAACTGTGGGGATTGTGAAGGCGTGAAGGGCGTGAAGAAAAGACTTTTCTTTATTTGTTCACAGCAAACACCTATCAAACAGACGATTACCATCCGTGAAGGATGTGAAGGAGGAGAACCAAACTTTATTGGGGCTTTGGTTATTTTCGGCACAATTAGTTCAAAACCGCACCGGGAATGAATAAGATTCACTATAGGGTAATACAGTGATATCGTTTCAATCAAATTGGATTCAGGGAGGAGTTTTTAATTGATGTACTCATGACTGCACCAATAGAAACCAAGATCATTTCTGACAAAAAAATGTTACGGACAGTAGAACTGTCCGTAACATCATACCTATCAAAAACACTAAAAATAAATATACTATTGCATTTTCATGCACCAATCTAATCTATTTCATGAGCCAACAAAATCATTTGCTGGAATGCTGCCAGATCACGTAAAATCAAGTCCGGATTAGGATGAACAGCAATAGCTGTCTCATACGTTGTTTCGCCGGAAAGTACCAGCACTCCCAAAGCATTTGCTTTCTGCGCCATTAATATGTCGGTATAAATACGATCACCCACCATAGCTACCTGATCAGGCTGCAAGTTATGCCGTTCCATTATTCCGTTCAACATTCGCGGATCGGGTTTTCCAATCACAACATCCGGTTCCCGCCCCGTAGCATACTCCAAACTGGAACAAATAGAGCCACAATCCACTAACACTAAAGGTTTATCCGTAGGACACACACGATCCGGATTAGTAGCAATATAGAGCTTCTTCTGATTAATCCACCACGCAGCACGACATAAGCGCGAGTAAACAAGCGACATATCAAAACTGACAACCACTGCATCCGGTTCATCATCAGCATTGTCATCAGTAGACTCGAATCCGGCTTCCTCAAATTCTTTTATCATGCTGGGAGTGCCCAACAAGAAAAGCCGTTTACACTCCGGATGATATACACGTATATAATCTATGGTCGCTTGAGCCGATGTATAAAATTCATCTTTCACTGCTTTAATCCCCATGCCGGATAGGTGTCGAAGATAATCATTCGTGCTTTTGGAAGGATTATTCGTCAGAAACGAATAACCAATTCCCAATTCTTTCATTTTATCCAGGAAAGCAATCGTAAAAGGAAATAACGTGTTTCCGTTATAAATCGTTCCGTCCATATCCAAAGCAATATGCTTGATCCGACGAATACGATCCATAAGTTCCGCATTCAATTTATGTTCTACCTCATTAATCATTATCATACCCATTTGCTTTTGCCGACCATGCGGCCATAAATATCAAAGTTCCCATTATAGCAATCAGGATTAATGCACCCACTGCAATATTCCAACCATAATGTTGAGCCAACAATCCTAATCCCCAACCGGAGACCAACGTACTGGCATATCCGAACAATCCCGTGAATCCGACTGCCGTAGCGGCTGCTTTCTTTGTGGCTATATTAGCCGCAGCAATACCTACCAAAGCTTGCGGACCATAAATACAGAATCCTGCCGCTCCCAATAAAAGCGTAGCAAGCCACATGGGAGGTTGGGATATTCCCCAGAATAAAGCAACAAACACCGTAGCCAGTGCCATGCAAATCACACAAACGCGTGGACCACGTCCGCCAAAGAAACGATCGGTTGCCCAACCGGCTACCAGCATACCTACAATTCCGGATATTTCAAAGGCTGCCACCATCCAACCTGCATGATGAATAGAAACTCCCTTCCACTCTCCCAAAAGAGTCGGTCCCCAGTCAAGTACAGCATAGCGCACGATATACACAAAAAAGTTGGCAATAGCCAGTATCCAAATCGCCGGATTTCCAAAGACATTCTTACGCACAAATTGCTTAAATTCGGCAGAAGTATCTTCTTTTTCTTCTACACCCGTTTTTGAGTTCAGTTCCGGGAGACCTACCGAGCGAGGCGTATCGCGCAAAGCAAACCACATACCGGCCGCACCAACCAAGGCTATAATAGAAGGGAACCAGAAACACCAGCGCCATCCGAGACTGACAATATATCCACAAACAATCACCACTAAACCTGCGCCTACAGAATGTGAGGTGTTCCACACCGACATCTTTGTAGCCAACTGCGTAGGAGGTATCCAATGCGTCAATAAACGGGCACAAGGGGGAAATCCCATTCCCTGAAACCATCCGTTCAACATCCACACGATGCCAAACATCACCACAGCAGAACTAAACCCAAACCAAATATTACATGCTGCAGAGAGCACTAAACCTGTCACCATAAAATAGCGGGCATTCACCCGGTCGCCAACAAAGCCGTTGGCAAACTTGGAAACTCCGTACAGCAATCCGTGTAAGGTCAGAAATAATCCCAAGTCACCCTTGGTTATTCCCAAATCATCCTGCATGGCAGGCATTGCAATACTCAAGTTTTTACGAACAAAATAGAATAGAGCATAGCCTATCATACTTGCTATTATCGTCCGCGTCTGCCAGTATTTAAATTTCTTTGCCACTTCGGGCGCCATTCCTTGTAGTTCCATTCCTGTCATGATTAATCTGTTATTTCCCATATTTTACCTTTACCAAACAATCCATCCAGCCACTGTTCCATATATCCTGTCCGTACAGCTAAATCGAGGACAGTAAAACGACGGCGAATAAATTGTGCACGAACAAACGTTTCACGCAGGCGTTTCCGTGTAATACCGATTTGTTCCGGTTCTACAGGAGCGCCTACCTGCCGCAGGGATTGTTTCACTTCTTTGTAAGGAATCAACTGCTTGGACAAACGTTCACGAATTTCAGGCCAGTATTCTTTCAACTGCCGCAATTGAACAGCCAATTGCTCCCGTGTCACATATTTCGCTTTCGTCTCCTGCAGACCAATAGTAGGAAAATCAGTACCGACAAACATATCAAGAGCTACCTTATCGGCTATTTCCGGTTCAGGCCATGCCGCACAACACGCTTCCACGTCCAGTTTCTCTAATGGAGTGTTCAACACTTGTTCATAAAATGCCGTTATAGCCAACATACCTATACTCACCTGAAAGCCATGAGAAACATGCTCACCCTGATTTAAATGATGTTCCATATTCCAAAGATGGCTGAACTGATGTTCCGCCCCCGAAGCCGGACGACTCGATTTAGACCATTGCATGGCAAAACCTCCCAGCATCAATCCTTCAATAAGTTGCGACACCGCTTTTTCGTCTCCAGCCACCGCACCTTCAGGATTCGAAAGCGCATCATGCAATCCATCCTGCACAATCGACCACGCCTTTTCATCAATATCTTCTATGCCCATCCAATCGGCCAGAATCCAATCGGCACCAGCCGTCACTTTTGCAAACAAGTCAGCATATCCTGATGCCGTCATCGCCCTGGGAGCTTTCTTTATTATTTCAATATCAGCCAATACAGCTTGCGGTGCCGGACAGCTAAAAGTCTGTTTAGCGCCATTTGCAGTAATGGAAGCGCCGAATGCAGTATATCCATCCATGGAAGCGGCAGTAGCCACACACATATATCTTCTTCCGACAAGATGAGAAGCTAACTTCGTTAAATCATTAATCGTACCGGAGCCGACAGCTACCGGAATAGCGTCATGCACTTTCAACGATTCAACCAGCCGGTCAACATACGAATATTCCGCATACAGGTCGGAATCAGTAAAAATAAAAGATGGTAATAATTCTATATTCGCATTACGCAACTCTTTCTCTACTCTTTCGCCAGCAACACGATAGGTAATTACGTCAGCTACCACTACAGCCTTTCTTCCTGCAAACTGTTCCTTAAACAGTCCGGCTACTTCATTTAATATTCCATTTCCTACGCGAAGAGCACGTGTCTCATTCGCAGCTTTCAATGCTTGTTCCACTTTTGACATTTTCACAGTATTAATTGTTAGTTCACTAACCGGATTTTCCTTTACGATAGTAAACAGACGTTGCACCATATCAGGGCAACAATCTATCGAGATTGCAAAACTGTCCATACTTCTGTCGGTATATCAGATTCTATAATATCCGGTTTCTTATCTATCTCTTCTTTATATTTTAAAGCCCGTTCTTCTTTCAAAGGCAATTTGTCGTGCGTAGGCGCCACGCTAATCATACAACGCACGCCACGAGCATGCAGCATTTCAACGATTTTCTTATTTTCGGGTGTCATACTATGCCCTACATAAGCGATCATATTTTCCCATGGCACACCTGATATCGACAAGTCCTCAAATTCTTTCATATTACGGGCGAAAGCGGACATCATAATCGTCGGAAAACGGTCATAATAATATCTGGCTTGAGCACCGGTATGCACAGTCAGCATCACATGTCCCTCCGCCTTGTGCTTTTTGATCAAAGCCGCAATCATAGCCATCGGCACATCTTTCTTATCAAGGTTTATAATCGTTTTACCTCTGCTCCATTTGATTACTTCTTCCAAAGTAGGAATCTTGCAGTTGGTCACTTTTCCCGAATGGTCTTTCAAACGAAGCTTCTGCAACTCTTTCCAGGTATGATCGCAAACTTTTCCCGTTCCTGTTGTTGTACGATCCAAAGTAGCGTCATGCATCAATACAATCACGCTATCTTTTGTCAGACGAGGATCGATTTCGAAGAAAGCCGGCATTTGCTTCAGCACATTTTCCAAACCTTCGATGCAATTTTCCGAATACCCATCTTCGTATCCACCACGATGCCCGCTTACAATGATTGAGCCATTTTCCACATATTTAAAGAAGTCTCTCAATTGTGTGACACCGTCAAACTTTAACAGATGTAGTTTTTCCTGCGCCGACACAGACTGTATCCCTGCCAACAGAAGAAACATCAATGAGGCCACGAGCCCTCTCCGCAAAACCATACAACTTTTCATAAGCATTTATTTACAAACAACAATTAAAGTATTTTTTTCTTTTAATTCAAGATATACCCTCTTGCCAATCGGCTAAAGTCAGCTATCTGCGCCTGCTCCCAAGTTTTGTCCTTTCCCAGTTCCGTCGCTAATACCGATGCCACTTTCGGAGCTATTTTAAGAGCAGCACGGGCATCCAGAAATAACATCCTCACCCGACGGGCCAACACATCTTCTATATTCTGCGCAAACTCCTCACGAGCCGCCCACACAACATGAGCCGCTGTAAAAGTATAACCTTCATACAACTTTTCAGCAAAAGAAGGCTCTTTTTCTATCATCTTTTGTATTTTGTCCGCGTCGCTGCCATACACATAATTCCAGTCATTCTCATCAAATTGCTCTTTTGTATATCCATGAACCCTCAAATTCTTCGTCACACATTCCGCAGGAGACAACCCTCCTATTACGATGGCCTGATTGATGACATCTTCAGCCATTGCACGATAAGTAGTCCACTTCCCTCCGGTAATTGTCAAAAGCCCCGATTTCGAACGATAGATTTTATGATTCCGTGAAATCTCTTTCGTTTTCTTCGAATCAGCATGCGTTGGCGCAGCCAAAGGGCGCAAACCGGCAAAAACCGAAAGCACATCGGCACGGGTCGGTTTCCGTTCGAGATACTGCCCGGCCTGATCTAAAATGAAATCAACCTCTTCTTCCAATGCTCTCGGTTCCAAAGAAGCCTCATTCAGAGGGGTATCCGTTGTGCCAAGCACCACCTTTCCATGCCAGGGCACTCCAAAAAGGACGCGTCCATCTTTTGTTTTAGGTATCATTAGTGCCGAGTGGCCACCCAAGAATTTACTATCAACTACCAAATGCACTCCCTGACTGGGACGTACTTTCCTCCGGGTATCACATTCATCCATCTTCATCACATCGTCCACAAAGACTCCGGTAGCATTCACTACTACTTTCGATTTTATCTGATATTCTTTCCCGTCAAGCGTATCGACAGCATGCACCCCATTTATTTTTCCGGAGGTATCTTTCAGCAAACAATTCACCTTTATATAATTCAAGCACACTCCACCTTTATCAATAGCAGTCAGTGCCAGCGTTATAGCCATGCGCGAATCATCAAACTGTCCGTCATGATATACCACTCCACCTCTCAATCCTTCATGCTTTAAAGAAGGTATTTCTTTTAATACAGAACGTTTTAACATCGGTAACGAACGCCCCAATGCTTTGCGTCCGGCCAGTAAATCATAACAAGTCAGCCCCACCGCATAAAAAGGCTTTTCCCACCAGCGGTAATTGCCTATTATAAAACGCATATCTTTCACTAGATGAGGAGCATTGAGCCTCATACGCCCACGTTCATGTAATGCTTCAACTACCATAGAGACATCTCCCTGAGCCAGATACCGAACTCCTCCATGTACCAGCTTCGTACTGCGACAAGAAGTACCCTTAGCAAAATCATGCTGTTCCAATAGAATAACTCTGTACCCCCTGGAGGCTGCGTCCACTGCAGCCCCTAATCCGGTAGCTCCACCACCGATCACCAAGATATCACATTCACATTCCCAATTGAGCATCCTCTCAAGCAAATCACTTCGTTTCATTCCTTATAAATATTTCGTTTTCTTTCTTTATTTATAAATCAGCACTGCAAAAATACACAAAAAGAAATATCATCCAATATAAAAAGCAAATTATTTTTCGTTAGAATACCATTTTATATATAAAACGGAAGCTCTATATCATAGAATGAAACTTTTTATCTTTTTATTTGCCACATATTAATATTTAGTTTATCTTTGTGATAAAAACAGGGAATTATGACAAGTATTGCTGAAAGACATAAGTATATTCTTGAAAGTTTAGCGAAAAACGGTTTCATCAAAGTAAACGAAATCGCTAAAGAACTGGAAGTTACTCCTGTAACGATCCGAAAAGATTTAAAACATCTGGAAGAAAAAAAACTTCTCTACCGTACTCATGGAAGTGCAAGTCCGGTCAACCCATTAACATCAGATATTGATGTGCACGAAAAAGAAAAGCTTCGGAAAGAAGAAAAGAAAAGAATCGCTACTGCCGCAGCTAAATTAATAGAAGAAAACGATTCTATTATTATCGCTTCCGGTTCTACCGTACATACGTTTGCCGAGCATATCACTCCCATCAACCACTTAACCGTAGTTACAGCTTCTCTGAAAACCTCCTTATTATTAAATACCATTAATAATATCGAAGTAATCCAGCTCGGGGGAATCGTACGAAAGAATTCCTTTTCTGTCATTGGCGACTACACTTCTTTATTCTTTGAACAAATCACTTGTTCAAAACTCTTTTTAGGAGTAGACGGTATCGATCTGGAGTACGGAATCACAAACTCTAATATTGAAGAAGCTGTCCTAAACAAGAAAATGATAGAGGCGTCATTGCGTACCATTATCCTAGCAGATTCTTCCAAATTCGGGCGACGTGGATTCGGTAAAATCTGTAGTTTAGACTGTATTGATGTGATAATTACAGACTCCGGCATTTCCCAGTCAATGGCTCAAGCGATTGAAGAAATGGGGATTGAGCTTATCATTGTCTAAAATGACTATATCACCTAAAGAATTATCCGTCAAAGGTTACATTCAAAAGACTATAATTATTCAGACGGTTTCATAAAAAAAAGATGGACTTGAAATCGGAGGGCACTGAAAAGATCCCTTTAAGTTTCTATCTCTAAAAATGACATCATAAATCCAATTTACATTATTGGATTTATGATGTTCTTGGTATCATAGTATCACAAAAGATGTGATAGATGCCAGCTCTTTATGCAAATTCCGCAAGCTCCGTCTCAAAGATATGAATTTAAGAAAAAGGCATTATAAAATCCACGTCTGTAATAGTCTATTACAACTTCCAATTTGAAGGTCCCAGAATAACTCTTAGGAAATAAAAAAAGGGCGTTCCTGGGAAATAAGGGAAAATTGGAACGCCCTTCGAAATAAAGGTTTATTATTAGACCGGTCTTTCACAAGTGCAGTCTTTACCTTTTTTCATCTAATAAATTTAAGGATGTCAAAAATCCTTAGTGGGAAATAATATATCCATCTTTTCACAAAGATGAATAATTCGACAAATAATATCCGATACCACCATATCGGACAATTATATTATCAATAAAAGGGTAACTCTACACAGAGGAAAAGAGTTACCCTTTCTTTTTATTTAAAATAGGACTATTTCAAAGAAGCCTTCACAGTGATCCTATTAATAGTTTCTGTACCCCAGTTATGATTTACAGTTACTTTCACATAGATGTCCAATGACTGAACAATCGCTGTGTTGTTACATGTAATCACACCTGTTGACGGATTAATCGTATAGGTACCATCATTTACAGTAGCACTATATCCATCGATTGCATAAGTAATAGCGTCAGCATCAATGCCATAAGCTGCAGCCCAAGGAGCTTTTGCCACTCCATTTTCAATAACTACATTCTTCTTAGTTACATTGATATCTTTGTCAGACATCTTGATTTCTGCTTTCGTTCCTACATTGATAGTCTTATTCTGATCACCATCTATATTCCAATCAATAGAAGACTTGTTAGACAAAGCATCAAGCGGAGAACGCAATACAGGTTCACAATAAGTCACTTCTTTTCCATTTATATCAAGAATAGTAGCTTCAATATCAGTTCCTTGTATTTTAGCTCCGATCTTGATGGCACCTAAAGTCTTCACATCTACAGCCGGAGTCACAGTAATAACATTATTAGCAATGCTTATCTGATTATAAACAGCTTTAACAGCATCAGACTGTTTTGCTTGCGGAGCCAGATAATATTCAATAACTTCACTAGAAGTACTGTTATCTGTATTATATGCAGCATAAAGAACTGTCAAATCAGCTGTCATACTGAATGACTTATCAGCTTCAGTCCATACACCGGTAATAGTTGTCTTACCATTCACAACAAATGCACTATTTTGCTTGATGATCACTTTACGTTCACACTTAACAAGATCCTTCAATTTCAAAGTATACTGTTTGTTAGAGCCGTTAACGCGATGAGTTGTTGTAGATTTACGCCATGCATATTCTTCAGAATTTGTAATTTCATATTTTGCGTTTCCACCACCTGGCCATGTTTCGAATGAATACAACTGCTGATCTCCATTGATAACAGTTCCGGCAGGGAATATCAATTTAAGATTATCCAAATCTGTGCTTGTACCCGGTGTAAATTCAATATAGGCATCAACCTTGTTAGCATAAGTCTTACCATCTTCATTAGTCAAGTAATACAAACCATATTTAACAGGAGCTACGTTTTCATTGTCAGACATATAGTCACGTCCACCCAGTGAATTCAAGAATGCACGCACATTCAAGTCAATAGTTTGTTCACTTGTGCTATACTGCAATTTAGCCAACTTATCAGCTGCAGCTGCATCTTTCGTTTCTACATCAATATCAACCAACGCCGGAGCCACTTGCTGCTCGCGAACAGCTTTCACTGCAAAGTCATAAGAAATGATTTTCGTACCTTTTTCATTCTTATAAGTTGCTGTCACATAGCATAATTCATTGATAGCAGAAGCTTGCTCACTAGATTTAGCTGTAATAACACCGTCTTTAATTTCAAAGATACCTTTTGCCTTATCGGCTGTTTGTTTGAATTCAACAGTGATACCACTAAATCCTAAATCAGCCATTGAAATGAAATTCTCTTCCACATCATGTCCCAATGCTACAGAATCATTCAGATTATAAGATTTGTTATAAACAAATGTATATTCAACATAAGATGAAAAATCGGATTCGGTAGTTGCATCAGCCAAAATATCAGTAGGAACTTTAACTGCATCTTTTGTATGCACAAAACTCAAATCAGCCGGAGTCCATTTTTCAGCTTTGAAGTTGAAGTAATCAGAGGCTGTTGTATAACCGTTAATTGTTACATCCAAAGAAGAAGCGTAAGGTTTATCAACTTCAATGTTTTCGGAAATCATATTTACACTCAAGATACCTTGTCGGTTATCCACCCATTTTGCACTACCTTCTACATATTTCAATGTAGGAACAAGTGCTCTGGTTTTGTATGTATCGGTAAATGCAAATACAGCTTTACCCAGATCCAACGTAGTAGGCCATACCTTGAAAGTAGCAACAGAAGCACTGGTTGCCAATAATTCCGCATCAGGATCATCGGATGACATCAAACCAATTGATCTTACAAAATCCTCCCGATCATCAGCTGCCTGTCTTCTGTAAATAATGCTTTGCAACCCATTATAAGCAGAACCTTCTGCCAACATTTTATATTCTTTACCGTCAAGAGTGATAACGTACAAACCATCCACTTCATTTATAACGATAGAAGGAACTTGAGTATCAGTTTTCAAGCTTGTTACCACATCACCGATAACGATATACCCATCTTTATTAATAGACACGTTAGCTGATGCATCCTGACCTGGTTCGCCAGGCTGGCCAGGTTCACCTTGTTCTCCCTTCTTCCCAGTAGCATTAACCTTATTTCCATCTGCATCTAAAACATACTCATAGGTTTTGCCATCATCAGTACTTACCTGCCAATAGTTGTCACTTGATACTTTAAATTTAGGAATGACCGTTTCACCATTTAGTCCCGGCTGTCCGTTCTCTCCATCTTTACCATTGGTGATAGTCAATTTAGAACCGTCAGAAAGAGACAACTCATAACCATTTGCTACAGGAGTATAACTGACAATAAATTTACCGGCTTTCATTGCAGCATCCACCTCTTCAATTTTACTCTTATTGGCGTCGACCTGCTGTTGCAAACCATCTATATCATCATCGTAGTCTTTGCATCCTACGTAGCTGATAGTAGAAAGCGCCAGCGCCCCGAAGAGCATCACTTTTACAAACTTTTTCTTCATAACTACTTAAAAATTACATTAATAATATATTATTAAACACTAAGTTTCAATAATAGCATACCTGTTACTTTGTAGGTAACGGGAAAACCTTTGTCCCTGCTCTTTTTGAGTAGTCAATACTATAAATGATATAATATACAATGAAACTTTTTAACCCCTACTTTGAGAAAGAGGTAGAGGGGAGGGAAATCTTATGCAAAATTTAGAGGTTAACATACCCTAGTACAAAGAATCCACGTGTTTTATCTGTCTATGTTCTTCTTTTGAGTGCTTTAATGGAAAAATGTGCGATTTCGTTTGGTTGTTTTAAAAAATATGCTCATATTTGCACCGGTATTCATTCCCGTTACCTACAAAGTAACAGGCTTATTTTCAACAAATTGCATTCTGAACCGAATACCGGATAAAATCAATAACCCGCTTGTTTGCTTCATCTATTTTCTTATTCTGAAAAGGTTTCAGATAAGTCTCCGTCACTGTAATGGATGAATGCCCCATCGCTTCGGAAATAATGCCCGGATGAATTTCACAATAATACGCTGTTGTGGCCCATGTATGACGGGCGGTATATGAACTCAATTTATCGCCCAGTCCCAACAATTCACCCAACAACATTAATTGCCGGTTAAATGTGCGCAATGCTAACTGATACTCTCGATATGCCTCTTTTGTTCCTTCAGGACTTTTCAACAATGAGAAAAGGTATGGAGAAGAAGGGTCACAATTCATGTGCTTCTTCACCAAAAGCATTGCCTCCGGAGTCAATGTCACCGACAAGGTACGCCCTGTCTTACGCCTACGATAAGTAATCACATTATCATGCAAATCACTCTTACGCAAATATGCGAGATCGACAAAAGGCAAACCACGAAGTAAAAACATCAGAGTAAATAACTCTTGTGTACATCGCAAAGCCGGAGTTGCAACCGATGAATGTAATTTTGCAAATACCTTTTTTATGTCTTCCTCACATAAAGCTCGCTTACGATCAGCGCGAGTACCGGTATAAACCGAATGGAACAAATTCGGTACATAAGGGGCTTTCTGAAGATCGACCGCACGATTATAGACTGCACGAAATGTGCGCAAATAAGTTGAAACTGTATTCCAACTACAACCACGGCTACGAAGATGTATTTCGAAACCTTTCAGCCATCCCGGAGTTACTTTATCAAAAGTGAAATCTCCTTTCCCACAATAAACAATAATGGCATTGAGACTGCTACGATACACGTGAGCCGTCCCAAAGTTTCCCCCCATTTGTAGCCCATTAGCCACTTGCCTCATAAATGCTACTACTTTTAACATGTTACTATTACTTTATTTAATTACACAATAAACATACAGGTATTTTTAAGAACAAGCAAACCTGTAAGTTACAAATAACAATAATAATAACAATGTTGTTTCTTGGAAGTAAATGGAAGGAACAATGAGATAAAAACTAAAACAAAAAAAGACGGGAATGTCCCAATCTTGGCACATCCCCGTACAATATAAATCAGTTCAGTTATTATTTCTTCAAAATATCCATTGTATCGGATGCGATCAACAGTTCTTCATCTGTCGGAATCACTACTACTTTCACTTTAGAAGCAGGAGTAGAAATAATCGCTTCCTCACCGCGAACCTTAGCATTCACATCGTTGTCAAGTTCAATACCCATGAATTCCATATCCTTACAAACTTCACGGCGACATTCCATCTGATTTTCACCTACACCACCAGTAAACAGGATGATATCTACACCACCCAATGCAGCTGCATAAGCTCCGATATATTTCTTGATACGGTAATAATACATTTTCTCTGCAAGGATAGCTTTCTCATTACCAGCCGCACAAGCAGCCAAGAGTTCGCGCATATCGCTTGATACACCTGAAATACCCAGTACACCGCTCTTCTTGTTCAACAGGTTGGAAACACCAGTAGTATTCAAGCCTTCTTTTTCCATGATAAATGTTACTGCACCGGCATCAATGTCACCGCTACGAGTACCCATCATCAAACCTTCCAACGGAGTCAAGCCCATAGTAGTATCCATACATTTACCATCTTTGATAGCAGCGATAGAACCACCGTTACCAATGTGACAAGTGATAATTTTCTGTCCTACCGGATTCACACCCAGGAATTCGCATACACGTTTTGACACATAACGATGAGAAGTTCCGTGGAAGCCATAACGACGCACACCATACTTTTCATACAATTCGTGAGGAATAGCATACATGTAAGCATAATCCGGCATGGTCTGATGGAAAGCCGTATCAAATACACCTACCTGCGGAATATCAGGAAGAATAGCAGAAACTGCATTCACACCTTTCAGGTTTGCAGGATTGTGAAGCGGAGCCAGATCATTGCAAGCTGCAAAAGCCTCCAACACTTCCTTGTTCAGCAATACAGATTCGCTGAAACGTTCGCCTCCGTGCACCATACGGTGACCTACCGCATTAATCTCATCTAAAGATTTGATAGCGCCATATTCGGGGTGAATCAATGTATTCAGGATAAACTCTACTCCTATTGTATGTTCAGGAATATCTTTTTCCAGAATTTTCTTTTCACCGTTCGGCAAAGTCAGTTTCAAGAAAGATCCTTTCAGACCGATTTTTTCGATACCACCTTGCGCAATCACTTCTTTGCTGGTCATATCGAACAATTTATATTTAATAGATGAACTTCCGCAGTTCAATACCAGAATTTTCATTTCGTTGTCAATTTAATACTTACTACTTTATACCTAATACTTATTTATTTGCCTTTGCAGCAATAGCCTGGTTAGCCGTGATAGCAATCATACGATATACATCTTCAATAGAACAACCACGAGACAGGTCGTTTACCGGGCAAGCGATACCTTGAAGAATCGGGCCGATAGCATCAGCATGTCCCAAACGTTGAACTAACTTATAAGAGATGTTACCTACTTCCAGGCTCGGAACGATCAGTACATTTGCTTGTCCGGCTACCTCCGAACCCGGAGCTTTGCTTGCACCTACTTCAGGAACAAGAGCCGCATCTGCCTGCAGTTCACCGTCCAAATCAAGAGTCGGAGCCATTTCCTTAGCTATTTTAGTTGCTTCTACTACTTTGTCTACCACTTCATGTTTAGCAGAACCTTTGGTAGAGAAACTCAACATAGCAACTTTCGGATTTTCGATACCGGCAACCGCCTTGGCAGTCTGTGCTGTACAAACTGCAATCTGCGCCAATTGGTTAGCATCAGGAACCGGAGTTACGGCCACATCACCCATGACCAAAATTCCATTCTTTCCATATTCGGGAGCATGAGTCAGGAGCAACATAGCACCAGATACGCAAGTGATTCCCGGAGCAGTCTTGATAATCTGCAAAGCAGGACGCAATACATTACCAGTAGTGTTGCGGGCACCAGCCAACTGACCGTCAGCGTCACCGTTCTTCATCATTAAACAACCAAAGAATAAAGGATCATTCGTTAATTTGCGGGCTTCTTCGATAGTCATCCCCTTCTTTTTACGAAGTTCACACAACAACTGCGCATACTCTTCGTGTTTCGGAGAAGTTTCAGGATCAATGATAGTAGCTTTACCGATGTTTCCCAATCCCCATTTTGCAGCAAGTTCATTAATTTCTGCCGGTTTACCCAGTAAAATTAGATCGGCTACTTCGTCTGTCAAAATCATATTGGCAGCTTTCAATGTGCGTTCTTCAGTTCCTTCCGGAAGAACAATACGTTGGCGGTTTGCTTTCGCACGCGCCACGATTTGGTTGATTAAATTGAGCATAGATATATTGAATATTATTATAAAACCTCATTACAATTTGTAATTTGCGGTGCAAAAGTACTCAATTTTGCAATATCTACATTACAATTTCGTCTATTTCTCTCTCCCAAGTCTAAAATATTATAATATTTAACACTGTACTCCTATTTTTCATACCTTTGCAGTGTTTTCAAACAAAATCAATAGGTTATTAGTATATGATACGTCAGTGCGCCATTTTATTTGGCTGTTTGGCTTTGGGTGAATTAATAGTTTATCTTACGGGTATCAAGCTCCCCTCCAGCATCATCGGTATGCTGCTGCTCACCCTCTTTTTAAAATTAGGTTGGATCAAATTACATTGGGTACAAGGATTGTCCGATTTTCTGGTTGCCAACTTAGGATTCTTTTTCGTTCCGCCCGGTGTGGCTCTCATGTTGTACTTTGATGTCATCGCGGCAGAGTTCTGGCCGATAGTGATAGCTACCATCGTCAGCACCGCGCTTGTACTTGTCGTTACGGGATGGGTGCACCAAATCGTCCGCAAGTTCAGGCTGGCACGTCAGATTAAGCTGGCGCGCAAACTTCACCTGACGGATTTCCATCTGTCGGAGAAACTGCACCTTAAAGATAAAATCAACTTAACGAATAAAGACAAATGAGTTTCTTAGAGAATAATTTCTTCCTGTTGGCTATCACCTTCGGGATTTTCTTCTTTGCCAAATTGCTTCAGAAGAAAACAGGACTGGTATTATTAAATCCCATATTGCTGACCATCGCCCTATTAATCATCTTTCTTAAAATGACAAATATCTCATACGAGACCTATAATAAAGGAGGACATCTGATCGAGTTCTGGCTCCGCCCGGCTGTTGTTGCTTTAGGCGTACCTTTATATCTTCAATTGGAAATGATAAAAAAGCAGTTATTGCCTATCCTTCTGTCTCAACTGGCAGGTTGCATCGTCGGAGTTATTTCAGTAGTGCTGATTGCGAAGTTCATGGGGGCTTCCCAAGAAGTAATCCTGTCTCTGGCTCCCAAATCGGTTACGACTCCGATTGCGATGGAAGTAACCAAAGCCATTGGCGGTATTCCGTCACTGACGGCGGCAGTTGTTGTAGCAGTAGGTTTATTAGGAGCAATCTGTGGTTTTAAGACCATGAAAATCATGCGTGTAGGCAGTCCGATCGCCCAAGGGCTTTCGATGGGAACAGCTGCTCATGCTGTCGGAACCTCTACCGCAATGGATATCAGCAGCAAATATGGAGCATACGCCAGTTTGGGACTGACACTGAATGGAATCTTCACTGCACTGCTCACACCTACGATCCTTCGATTATTAGGTGTCTTGTAAAAACAAAATCTCTTGATTTTCCGTTATATAAAGAGTTAAACGCAAAAAGCAATCTTATGATTCCATTTAAAGATATCACATTAGCAGACAAAGCCACAATCACCTCATTCACGATGAAAAGTGATCGCCGCAATTGCGACCTTTCATTCTCCAATCTTTGCAGCTGGAGGTTCTTATATGACACTCAATTCGCAGTGGTCGACGACTTTCTGGTATTCAAGTTCTGGGCGGGAGATCAACTTGCTTATATGATGCCCGTAGGCACAGGAGATTTGAAAGCAGTATTGTGGGAGCTGATAGAAGATGCCCGCAAAGAGAACCAGCATTTCTGTATGCTGGGAGTGTGCAGCAATATGCGCACCGATCTTGAGACCATCCTTCCGGAACAGTTCACTTTCACAGAAGACCGCGACTATGCGGATTATATTTATTTGAGAAGTGATCTTTCTACGCTGAAAGGGAAGAAATTCCAGGCGAAAAGAAATCATATCAACCGGTTCCGCAACACTTATCCGGATTACGAATACACACCGATTACCCCGGACCGTATTCAGGAATGTCTGGATCTGGAAGCAGAGTGGTGTAAAGTGAATAATTGTGACCAACAGGAGGGGACAGGCAACGAACGCCGCGCCCTGATTTATGCCCTTCACAATTTCGAAGCACTCGGACTGACGGGAGGCATCCTGCATGTGAACGGTAAAATCGTCGCATTCACATTCGGTATGCCTATCAATCATGAGACGTTCGGCGTGCATGTAGAAAAAGCGGATACCAGCATTGAAGGTGCGTATGCTATGATTAATTATGAATTCGCCAACCGGATTCCCGAACAATATATCTATATCAACCGAGAAGAGGATTTAGGCATTGAAGGTTTGCGCAAAGCCAAACTGTCTTACCAGCCGGCGACGATTCTGGAAAAATATATGGCTTGCCTCAAAGAGCATCCCATGAATATGATTAAATGGTAACCCCATTATAAATATGATGATAAAGGAGCAAGTAAAAGCATTGTGGAAAATCTGTTTTGACGATAGTGAAGAATTCGTTGAAATGTACTTCAGACTGCGCTATAAAACAGAGGTGAATGTCGCCATCCAAAGTGGCGATGAGGTAATCTCTGCGCTTCAGATGCTTCCTTATCCGATGACTTTCGGCGGAGAGACAGTGCAGACTTCCTATATTTCAGGAGCCTGTACGCATCCCGATTTCCGAAGCAAAGGGGTCATGCGAGAGCTTTTATCACAGTCTTTCGCCCGGATGTTACGAAATGGAGTACATTTCAGTACATTGATACCGGCAGAGTCCTGGTTGTTCGATTACTATGCCCGCATGGGATATGCTTCCGTATTCAAGTATTCAATTAAAGAGATCATTTTACCGGAGTTTATTCCTTCTAAAGAGATAGCGGTCAGTGTGGTTTCGGAGTTTCAGGAAGAGATCTATTCCTATTTGAATAAGAAGCTTTCCGAACGGGCTTGCTGTATTCAGCACACGCCGGAAGACTTTCAGGTTATTATGACTGATCTTGCCATCAGCGGAGGATACTTATTTGCAGCCAGACAAGAAAACGAAATCAAGGGGGTGACTATTATATATAAAGGAGACAAACATATCATTATCAATGAGCTTTGCGCTGAAGATAAAGATGTGGAATATAGCCTATTGTATGCTATCAGGCAACACACCGGATATAAGTGCATGGTTCAACTCTTACCTCCCGAAGATCAACAGCCTCAATATCCGTTGGGCATGGCACGTATCATCAATGCCAAAGAAGTGCTGCAAATCTATGCCGCGGCTTTCCCCGAAGATGAAATGCAGCTGGAATTGTCGGACAAGCAATTGTCGGTGAATAACGGTTATTATTACCTGTGTAAAGGGAAGTGTATGTATAGTACCGAGCGACTGCCCGGTGCGCATATACAAATGAATATTAGTGAACTAACAGATAGAATACTTCAGCCGTTAAAGCCATATATGAGCTTAATGATGAATTAAGGCACGGATTACATGGATTCCACGGTTCTTAGAGGTCACTATAAAATCAGTTTTCTTTTGTCAGCAGACTTTCCAGCTCTTCCGCATTCAGACGAAGGTAAAATTGTCCGCGATAGGCTACGGAGATACCGCCTGTTTCTTCCGAAACAATAATAGCATGTGCATCCGACTGTTGAGAGATTCCCATTGCTGCACGATGTCTCAAGCCAAGTTCTTTCGGTATATTCAAATCATGGGATACAGGAAGAATACATCCTGCTGCCTTGATGCGTTTTTTGCTGATTACCATTGCGCCATCGTGCAACGGACTATTCTTGAAGAATATATTTTCGATCAAGCGTTGGTTGATCGCCGCATCAATCAGTTCGCCCGTGCGGACGACTTCGTCTAAAGGAACGTTATGCTCGATGACAATCAATGCACCGACTTTTTGTTTCCCCATATTCAAACAAGCCATTACCACCGGCATGATATCGTCATGCTTCAACGACTCTTTTTTCGAACCGTTAAAGAGACGGGCCAGTGCACTGACATGCCGGTGAGATCCCAAAGTCAAGAGGAAACGGCGTATCTCATCCTGAAAAAGAACAATCAACGCGATCACACCCACATTCATCAATGTGTCGAAAATAGAGCCCAACAATTTCATTTCCAGCACTTGCGTCACCACCAGCCAGATCAGGATAAAAACCAGAATTCCGGTGAATACCTTGATAGAACCGGAAGCTTTCATCAGTTTGTAGGTATAGTACAAAACAAAAGCTACCAGCAGAATATCGATAAAATCTTTTATGCCAAACTCAAAAAACATGCACCCTCCTCTTATTTGTCATATCCACTCTCTATTTTTAATTTCTCTGTGATCCGGACAGCTTCCACCGCTTCACGCACATCATGCACCCGCAGGATATGCGCTCCTTTCATTAACGCAACAGTGTCCAATACGGTTGTCCCGTTCAATGAATCTTGCGGGGTTCCTCCCAACAATTTATAAATCATCGATTTTCGTGAAACTCCCACTAAAACGGGAAGTTCGAAAATATGGAACTCTTCCAGATGTGCCAGCAGTTCATAATTATGTTCCAATGTCTTTCCGAACCCGAATCCCGGATCGAGAATGATATCTTTCACTCCCAAGTCGCGAAGTTGTTGTACTTTACGAGCGAAATACAGGAAAACATCTTTGATCAGATTATCATAAGACGGTTCTTTCTGCATATTTTGGGGAGTTCCCTTCATATGCATCATAATATAAGGTACTCCCAAGTTGGCTACTGTCTGAAACATCCGGTGATCCATTTCACCGGCAGCTATGTCATTAATAATAGCGACTCCATATTCTTTCACACATTCTTCCGCCACGTCAGCCCGGAAAGTATCAACGGAAATAATGGCTTCGGGATGATTACGATTCAGAATTTCCAAACCAGTGCGCAGTCTTCGCATCTCTTCTTCGGCAGAAATATGTTCGGCATTCGGTCGTGAAGAATAGGCTCCTATATCAATCATCGAAGCACCTTCATCAAGTATCTGCCGGGCCCGGGCAGCAATGTCTTCTTCAGTCTGCATCCGGCTGCCGGAATAGAAAGAATCGGGAGTAACATTTAAAATTCCCATCACCTGCGGAGTAGCAAGATCGAGCAACCGCCCTTTTACATTTATATAAATAGGAGATATAGGTTTCATCATTGACAACATTCCTTTTAGATCGCCTACAAATGTAGATAAAAAAAGCAAGTATTCGTACTAAAAAGAAGAAATAAACGTATATTTGCAAACTATAGAAGAACCCGAAAAATTCATACCATGAGCCGATTAACCCTATTTCGCGTAGGATTTCTTTTCCTCATTTTGTTCTTTACCGCCACTGCAAAAGCTCAAAAAGAGGCTGAAACTTTCAATGTTGACTCTACTCTCTATGAATATTATCAACGTTGTCAAGAATACTTATTAGAGCCAGTTGTACTTAGTATGTCCGACACTTTATTCCGAATGGCCGGCGAACGGCACGACGAACGAATGCAGGCAGTAGCCATAGCCACTCAACTGGATTATTTTTATTTTCAGGGAACCAATGAAGATAGCGTAATCTACTATACCAACAAAGTAAAAGAATTCGCCAAGGCCACTCATCAGCCTAAATACTATTACTTCGCATGGGCGAACAGATTAGTCACCTATTATCTAAAAACAAGTAGAACAAACATAGCACTTTATGAAGTGCAAAATATGCTAAAAGAAGCTCAAAAAGAGGATGACAAGACCGGCCTCTCCCGTTGCTATAACATCATGTCGCAAATCTACACCATCAAAAGATTCGATTCGATGGCGTTCGAATGGAGGTTGAAAGAAATCGAGCTGACAGAAAAATACAAGCTCGAAAACTACAACATCTCCCAAACTTATGCCCAGATAGCCAACTATTACATCGACCAGAAAAAGCAAAAAAAAGCATTGGAAGCTGTGGAAAAAGCCATTGCGACCGCCAATTCCTCTACGCAACAAATATCTGCCAAATTGGAGTATGTAAACTACCATAGCAAGTTTGGCGACTTTCAAGCTGCCGAAGAATTACTGAAGGAGTGTCAGGCTGCGTTTGAACAGGACAAAAGACTGGAGTCTATCAAAAAAAGACTGTATAACATAGAATGTTTATACTACCAGCAGACCAAACAATATCAGAAAGCGCTGGAAGCCGCAAAGATGCAGGAAAAAGAAGAACGCCGTTTAAGCGAGAGTATACTTAGCAGCATCCATTATCGCACACAGGGAGAAATCTACCAAAAGATGGGAAATATGAACCTGGCGGTCAAATATCTGCAAATGTACATCAATGCGGATGACTCTTTGAAAATAGCCAATGAACAAGTGGCCAGCAGCGAATTCGCCACCTTATTAAATGTAGAAAAGCTCAATGCCGAAAAGAAAGAACTCATGCTTCAGGCACAAGAGAAGGAGTTGCATAATAAAACAACCTTGATTATTTCATTGATTATTTTATTAGGTATCTTATTTGTATTCCTTTATAGAGAAAACTTCCTGAAACGCAAACTGAAAGTTTCGGAAGCCGAACTTAAAATAAGGAATGAAGAACTTATGGTATCGAAGGAAGAATTGCGTAAAGCCAAAGATATAGCTGAGGCAAACAGCCGGATGAAAACAACGTTTATCCAAAGCATGACGCACGAAATCCGTACGCCACTTAACTCTATCGTAGGCTTCTCGCAGGTATTAAGCGACCATTACAGCAACAATCCGGAAACACAGGAGTTTGTCAATATCATCAAAAGCAACAGTAACGACTTGCTTCGACTGGTCACTGATGTGCTCACGCTGTCCGAACTGGATCAATATGAACAACTGCCCACTGACGCTGAAACAGACCTTAATACGATCTGTCAACTTGCATCTGAAGTTGCCAAAGATAACAAGCAGAAAGATGTGGAAGTTTTATTCGAACCTGAAAGGGAAAGCCTGCTCATACGCAGTAATTCGGAACGTATATCACAAGTGTTGAACAACCTGGCACATAATGCCACTAAATTTACGGCTCATGGCAGTATTCGCATCGCTTATTCCGTGCTGGAAGCTGAAAAGAAAATTGAAATCAGTGTCACCGATACGGGAACAGGCATTCCGAAAGATCAACAGGAAGCAGTATTTGAACGTTTCTACAAAATGGACTCTTTCACGCAGGGAACCGGACTCGGACTTCCGATATGCCGGAGTATTGCCGAAAAGTTAGGAGGTAGTCTCCGAATCGACGCTTCTTATACAGAAGGATGCCGGATGATCCTGACTCTTCCTTTGATATACGCCTAAGCAAAAAACTGTCCGAACTCCCATCAAATCCGAAAGAATAGCCTATCTTTGCAACGTTTTAAATAAAAAGATCAGGTTATGAAACTTTCTGCTCTTTACCAGATTTTTCTGGATTGCCAATCAGTAACTACTGATAGCCGGAACTGTCCGGACGGTTCTTTGTTTATCGCCTTGAAAGGTGAGTCGTTCAACGGTAATGCATTTGCCCAATTAGCGCTGGACTCCGGATGCGCGTTTGCCATTATCGATGAAGCGCAGTATGCCATAGAAGGCGATCAACGATATATACTTGTAGACGACTGCCTGCAAACCATGCAGCAGCTTGCCAACTATCATCGCCGCCAACTCGGAACGCGAGTGATCGGCATTACGGGCACTAATGGGAAGACGACCACCAAAGAGTTAATTTCCAGTGTTCTCTGCCAAGCCTATAATGTGCTTTATACTTTAGGTAATCTCAACAACCACATCGGTGTACCGACTACCCTGCTACGATTGAAACCGGAACATGACCTTGCCATCATTGAGATGGGTGCCAGTCATCCGGGAGAAATCAAGTTTCTTTGCGAAATAGTCGAACCGGATTATGGCATTATCACCAATGTAGGCAAAGGACATCTGGAAGGATTCGGCTCTTTTGAAGGAGTAATCAAGACCAAAGGCGAGCTTTATGATTTCCTCCGCAAGAAAGATGCCATCACCTTTATCCATCACGATAACACCTATTTGATGAATATCTCACAGGGATTGAACCTGATTTCTTACGGAACAGAAGATGATATCTACGTCAACGGCCGGATTACCGGTAATTCACCTTATCTTGCTTTTGAATGGAAAGCCGGTAAAGACGGTGAACCCCATCAAGTATGCACACAGTTGATCGGAGAATATAATTTCCCGAATGCCCTGGCCGCAATCACTATCGGACGTTTCTTTGGAGTGGAAGCAAAGAAGATCGATGAAGCTCTGGCAGAGTATACGCCACAGAACAACCGTTCCCAACTTAAAAAGACGGAAGATAACACGCTTATCATCGACGCATATAACGCAAACCCAACCAGCATGATGGCTGCCTTGCAAAACTTCCGGAATATGACAGTCCCTCACAAGATGCTCATATTAGGAGACATGCGCGAGCTGGGTGCTGAAGGGCCGACCGAACATCAGAAAATCGTTGACTACATAAAAGAAAGTGATTTTGAGAAAGTATGGCTTGTGGGAGAACAGTTTGCCGCAAGTGAACATTCGTTTAAAACTTATGCAAATGTGCAGGAAGTCATAAAGGATTTGCAGGAAGATAAACCCAAAGGATATACCATTCTAATAAAAGGTTCCAATGGAATCAAACTTAGTTCAACGGTGGAATTTCTATAAAGCCGGAATGGTAAACTTCAAATGATAAATGATAAACGGTGAATAATGGTTGACTATATCATATCCATTATTCACCGTTTATTATTTGCCATCGTTCACGGCTTATCGTTCACCTTTGTTGTTCATAGGTTGCCTTTTACTATTTATTTATTTTCATCCTCGGCCGTACGACATAATAGGCTACTAAACTAGCCAGAATTGCTCCTGTGGTATTAGCTGCAAAATCCAACCAGTCACCTCCCCGGTAAGTAGTGCAGTATTCTTGCAGCAACTCCACACAACCGCTGAAAAGCACCGGACAGAGGAATGCACCTACCCACGCATGCCACATCGGAGCGTGATCCCTGCGATGTGCACGCAAAAACTCCAGCCACAACATCCCCGACATACCAAAATACATACAAATATGAACCAGTTTGTCTAAATTGGGAATTTCATTCAAATCCGTCTTAGGCGGTTTAAAGAACGACAGATAAATCACTGCCAAAATGATAAAAAGCGAGACAGGATATTTCTTAATATAAGATAGCATATCTAAATAATATTACAGTTTTCGTGCAAATATAAGTATCATTTTCTATATTTGCACTTTAACACGTATATTTTATAACGATTTGTAAGATAAAACAAGATTTATGGCAAAAAATGATAGAGCGAACTTCGGTAGCAAATTAGGGGTCATACTCGCTTCTGCCGGTTCTGCAGTCGGGTTGGGTAATATATGGAGGTTTCCCTATGAAACGGGAAATCATGGAGGTGCCGCTTTTATACTGATCTATTTAGGTTGCATTTTTCTCTTGGGATTGCCTATTATGATTGCCGAGTTCCTAATAGGACGCCGTTCAAGAGCCAACACTGCGAGAGCATATCAAACATTAGCTCCGGGAACGCATTGGCGTTGGGTAGGACGCATGGGAGTATTGGCAGGTTTCCTGATACTTAGTTATTATGCAGTAGTAGCTGGATGGACACTTGAATATATTTTTGAGGCTGCCACCAACGGTTTTGCCGGAAAAACTTCCGGAGAGTTTATCTCTTCTTTCCAACAATTCTCCAGTAACCCGTGGCGACCGGTCGTATGGCTGGTAGCATTCTTATTGGTTACTCATTTCATCATCGTGAAAGGAGTAGAAAAAGGGATTGAAAAGTCTTCGAAGATCATGATGCCTACCTTGTTTATCATTATCCTCATACTGGTAGTTTGTTCAGTCACTCTGCCGGGAGCCGGTGCGGGTATTGAATTCCTGCTCAAACCCGACTTTAGCAAGGTGGACGGAAATGTATTTTTAAGTGCTATGGGACAGGCTTTCTTCTCTTTGAGCCTGGGTATGGGATGCCTTTGCACATACGCCTCTTATTTCAGTAAAGAAACCAACCTGACTAAAACAGCTTTCAGCGTAGGAATCATTGATACCTTTGTGGCAATACTGGCAGGATTTATCATCTTCCCGGCAGCCTTCTCGGTTGGCATACAACCGGATTCAGGTCCAAGTCTGATCTTTATCACGCTGCCTAATGTATTCCAACAAGCGTTCAGCGGAGTTCCCGTACTAGCATATATATTCTCTGTAATGTTCTACGCGTTGTTGGCGATGGCTGCTTTAACTTCTACCATTTCTTTACACGAAGTAGTAACCGCTTATCTTCACGAGGAGTTCAATCTTTCCCGTGAAAAAGCGGCAAGGTTAGTCACCGGCGGTTGTGTCTTCCTCGGAATATTCTGTTCATTATCATTGGGAGTCATGAAAGGATTCACCATTTTCGGATTGGGAATGTTCGATCTCTTCGACTTCGCAACAGCCAAAATAATGTTACCACTTGGCGGACTGTGTATCTCCCTCTTTACCGGATGGTATCTGGACAAGAAGATTGTATGGTCAGAGATCACCAATGACGGCTCGTTAAAAATACCGGTATACAAGCTTATCATCTTTATATTAAAATATATCGCACCAATCGCCATCTCACTGATATTTATCAATGAACTGGGATTAATCAAGCTATAATGTGGAAAGACTTCCTTTATTATACTAAAACCGAACGACAAGGCATTATCGTCCTTGTCGTTCTTATTTTAGGAGTATATGCAGTTCCTAAACTCTTTGCCTTTTTCACTCGTGCCGAAGATACCGGCTACTGCACAGAGAATGAGAAATCCGATCAAGAATATAATGACTTTCTCTCCTCTCTCCGGGAAACAAAACCCCACAACAGGTCCGGTCATTCTTTTCCATCCTTCCCGCAACAGGAAGTCAAACTTGCCGTGTTTGATCCGAACACCGCGGACTCCACTACTTTCCTTTCGCTCGGATTACCGTCGTGGATGATAAAGAATATCCTGCACTATCGCCATAAACAAGGCAGATTCCGCCATCCGGAGGATTTGCGGAAGATATATGGACTCACAAAAGAACAATACCAGACTCTTCGTCCTTATATCCAAATCACAGAAGATTTCAGTTCGAAAGATAAAGATACAGTACGGTTATTAACCATGCAAAGCATACCACGGGACACACTTGTGAAATACCACCCGGGAACTGTCATCAGCCTCAACTCCGCTGATACCACCGAACTTAAAAAGATTCCGGGAATCGGAAGCAGCATTGCCCGGATGATTGTGAATTACCGCGAACGGCTGGGAGGCTTTTGCCGGATAGAACAGTTACAGGAGATTCATCTAAAAGCAGAAAAACTCCGCCCGTGGTTTTCTATCGATACCAGCCAGACACACCGTGTCAATTTAAACAAGTCGGGCATGGAACGAATGATGCGTCATCCATATATAAACTACTATCAAGCAAAGGTTATCATTGAATATCGGAAAAAGAAAGGAATCTTAAAAAGTCTGAAGCAACTATCCCTTTATGAGGAGTTCACTCCGGCTGATCTTGAACGGCTCGAGCCCTACATTTGTTATAATTAATAAAAAAAGATGCATTCCTATCACACCAGACAAGAATGCATCACACACAAACAAAACAAACACTCTACTATCATCTTCACAGACTTCTGTAGAGAAGCGACTATAAATATATAACTAAAAGATAGAACACTTGCAAGGCTCTACCTTTTTGGTATACATTTTTAGAAGTTAGGTTCTCTAATTAATGTTTTTTAATCATACCATCCACCATGTGGACTGTCCGGTCCGTGATTTTGGCAAGTCCCTCGTCATGCGTCACTATGACAAAAGTCTGCCCCAGACGGTCCCTCAAATCGAAGAACAGTTGATGTAAATCTTCTTTATTATGTGTATCCAGACTACCGGATGGTTCGTCTGCCAGAATAACTGCCGGATCGTTAATCAAAGCCCGCGCTACCGCTACCCGTTGTTTCTCACCTCCCGACAGTTCATTCGGTTTATGAGAGGCCCGGTCAACCAGCCCCATGAAATCCAGAATCTTCATGGCACGGTCATTTGCCTCTTTTGAAGAAACACCTGCAATGAGGGTGGGAATCATCACATTTTCCAATGCCGTAAACTCCGGCAACAGTTGATGAAACTGGAAAACAAAACCGATATTCTTATTACGGAACGCAGATAGTTCTTTCTCTTTCATCCGGCTTACTACTGTTCCGTCAATCTGCACCGTACCTGCGTCCGGTTCATCGAGAGTGCCCATGATTTGCAACAAAGTCGTTTTACCGGCACCGCTCGGACCTACGATACTGACAATTTCTCCTTTGTTGATTTCCAGATCAATGCCTTTCAACACCTGTAATGAGCCGAAACTCTTCGTTATACCTTCTAGTTTTATCATAATAGCCTTTATAATCGTTTAATGACATATTCAGCCAAATAGCACCCAAACACGGACGGCATATAACTGACTGTTCCACATGTCGATTTCTTATTCTGTTCATCATCCGTCAGCAACACGGCTTTCGGGTCGGCTTGTTCCGTACTGAACACTACCGGAAGTTTCCGTTTCATTCCCATCTTCTGCAAGCGCTTCCGTACCGCCTTGCTTAAACCGCAATGATATGTCTCCCAAAGATCGGCAAAACGAACTTGGGTGATGTCACTCTTCGCTCCTGCTCCCATACTGGAAATAATCTTTATACGACGTTTCATCGCTTCGTAAATCAGAAAGCATTTCGGACTGATCGTATCAATAGCATCTACTATAAAATCATATTGATTGGCATCCAGCAGTTCCGGTATATTCTCATCTTTCAGGTAGACGGGCAGAACGGTCAATTCGATATCCGGATTTATATCTTTATAACGGGCAGCCAATACTTCCGCTTTCGCCTTTCCCAGTGTGGAATGCATGGCCGGCAACTGACGATTTATATTGGTAGGCTGCACTGTATCGGCATCTACAATCGTCATCCGCCCGACTCCTGCACGGCAGATCATCTCGGCAGCGTAAGCTCCCACTCCACCCAGTCCCACAACCAATATGTGCGCGTTTCGGATGCGTTCCATCTTTTCCTCTCCCAACAGGAGTGCTGTTCTCTGTTGCCAGTCGTATCTTTCCATCAATTTTTCTTTAACCATTTATAGAACCATTTACCCACTTTCTCATAATGTTGAGACTCATTATGTCCACGAGGATCAGAGAATGACACAATTTCCTGCGGTTCTCCAAACTGATCGGGATATAAGATAATCAAACTATTATTAGAGAAATATTTTCCTAACTGCGCCGGCAGACGTTCAAAAGAGGTATCATAGGAGATAGATCCGCGACGGGCAGAAACAACAACCAGCAAGTGGTCATAATTCACCTGTCCTGTTAATAACAGAAGATCTTCCCATTCTTCCAAGATGGAAAATTCTGTCGGGGTACCTGCATATCTTTTCTTCACCAGTTGCTGAAGGCGCATTAATGTACGCTCATTGGCAAAGAAATGAACCCGACAGCCCAGGATGCTTCCCATACGGCAGAAATGTTCCACCCACTTTGAGAAACCCGATTCATATTCAGCCTTTGGCGGAACGGCGATATTGATTCGACGCAGGGTGTTAACCGGCATCAGGAATTTGGCAATCATCACTTCACGATGCGTACCTTTCAGCAGGCTTTCAGCCAGATGTCCGAAGAAAGAGTCGACAATATTAGCCTTCCGATGCAGACCGATCACAATATCCGTAGCTTCATACTCTTTGATCGTATGGATAATCCCCGAAGCAATATTCAAATCATAACGGCTCACCATCGTGACAGGCACATCGGCGGCAGCAGCAATCATGGCAGCCTTCTCCAGGTTACGTTTGCCCTGCTGCTCTTTCTTCTCCGAACTGTTATTGTCATTAATCACATTCAATGCCACTAATGCATTCTTCTGTTTGGCATCCTTTATTACCAAAGCCAGATTAACCAAATCTTCAATCGTCTCCGGATTAGCGACTGGAATCAGGATCTGTTCCTTATTTATCTGTTTAGCTTCTTCTTCCGCTTGCACATTTTCATCCAGAGCGAAACGGCGGGCCGAACGTTCGGTCACCAAAGAACTGATGACGCAAGTGAAAAGTATCATCACTACCGTGCCGTTCAATACATCATCGTTCAACAAGCGTTCTCCATTCTCCATAATAATTTCATGGCCGATCAATACTGCTGCCAGTGTAGCCGCGGCCTGCGCATTACTCAAGCCGAATATCATGCTCCGTTCATTTGACTGCATCCGGTATATCTTCTGCGTGATCCAGGCAGCCAACCATTTACTAAAGGTTGCCACCACTGTCATTACAACAGCCACCTTCAATGCTTCACCTCCGGTAAACAGGCTCCTTACATCAATAATCATCCCGACACCAATCAGGAAGTAAGGAATAAACAAGGCATTTCCCACAAACTCCAGTCGGTTCATCAAAGGAGATACATGAGGAATCAAACGATTCAACACCAAGCCTGCCAGGAAAGCGCCTAAAATTCCTTCCATTCCCACGAATTCCATCAATCCTCCTCCGAGGAAGACCATTGCCAACACAAACACAAACTGCATCACGCTGTCATCATACTTCCTGAAGAACCAACGTCCGATGCGGGGAAAGAAGAATACGATCAGAAATCCGAGAAAAGCCACTTTTGCCACAAGAAACACCCAGAACCAACCATCAACAGTGCCTTTAAACATACCACCTATGACGGCAAGAATAATCAAAGCAAGGGTAACAGTGACAGCCGTCCCCCCAATGGTTATATTGACACTGCGCAAACGCGACAATCCATAACGGCTAATAATAGGATAGGCTATTAAAGTATGGGAAGCGTACATACTCGCCAATAACACCGCCGTGAGAAAGCCATAGCCGAGCATACTCATACTACTCCATATTCCCAGCGCCATCGGAATCAGAAAGGTGAGCCAGCCAAACACAACACTTTTCGTCCGGTTTTTCTTAAAGTCCTCCATGTCCATCTCAAGACCGGCAAGGAACATGATATAATATAATCCCACTTTGCCGAAGAGTTCGAAACTGCTGTCCCGGTCGAGCACATGAAAGCCGTGTTCGCCAATCAATACACCCGCCAGAATCATGCCTATAATATGAGGTATATGAAGACGTCCGAGGATCATCGGAGCAAAGAGAATGATAATCAATACCAAAAAGAATACCCAAGTCGGGTCGGTAATCGGTAAGGTTAAATTAAAATCAAACAGGTTCATAGGCTGTGGCTTTAGGAATTCAATGCAAAGGAACAAAAAAGTTTGCAGAATCACAATGAATGTCCAGACGTATTATTCAGTAGTCAATTACTCACCTTACTACTTCTTTTCTCCCGCTTACCTATCAAGATATATTTCGTTAGGCACTTTTATTTCGTTCTACTATAGTGTCTCTTACGGATAACTATAGTGGAACGCAAGGGAGACTATAGTTATCCTTGCGTTACACTATAGTGGAACGAAGTAATATTAGGCAATAAAGACAATCTTATCAGGCTACGAAACCAATCCGATTCGCATCGCGACGGAAAACGCATCCCTTTTGGTGCGTTTATCCCGTCCAACAACCACACTTGATTATACGTAAGGTTAAAGAAATCCATCGAAAGCCTGAAATATTTCTCTCAAAAGCGATGTTTATATGCTAAATTGTTATAATTTTGCAGCCAAATCTTTCCGATTCGACAGAATGAAGGAAAGAATTCAATATTCACAATTTAACAAAAGAAAAAGATGAAAGTAGCTATTGTTGGCGTAAGCGGAGCCGTAGGACAAGAGTTCCTGCGCGTGCTCGATGAGAGAAACTTCCCGATGGACGAGTTAGTTTTGTTCGGTTCTAAACGTAGTGCCGGAACAACCTATACTTTCCGCGGTAAACAGATCGAGGTGAAACTCTTACAACACAATGATGACTTTAAAGGGGTAGACATTGCTTTCACTTCTGCCGGTGCAGGAACATCCAAGGAGTTCGAAAAAACAATCACCAAGTACGGTGCTGTGATGATCGACAACTCCAGCGCATTCCGTATGGATGCCGATGTACCTTTGGTTGTGCCTGAAGTAAATGCCGAAGACGCACTGGAACGTCCTCGTGGCGTTATTGCCAACCCCAATTGTACGACTATCCAAATGGTAGTTGCACTGAAAGCCATCGAAAAGCTTTCTCATATAAAAACCGTGCACGTATCTACCTATCAGGCAGCAAGTGGTGCAGGTGCTGCCGCTATGGACGAATTGTACGAACAATATCGTCAGGTATTGGCAAACGAGCCTGTGACTGTAGAGAAGTTTGCCTATCAGTTGGCTTTCAACCTGATTCCGCAGATTGACGTATTTACAGAGAACGGTTATACGAAAGAAGAGATGAAAATGTATAATGAGACACGTAAGATCATGCATTCTGACGTAAAGGTTAGTGCAACTTGTGTACGTGTTCCTGCATTACGCGCTCACTCTGAAAGTATCTGGGTAGAAACAGAACGTCCGATTTCCGTAGAAGAAGCTCGTGAAGCATTCGCTAACGGTGAAGGGCTGGTTCTTCAAGACAATCCGGCAGAAAAAGAATATCCGATGCCGCTGTTCCTGGCAGGTAAAGATCCGGTATATGTAGGCCGTATCCGCAAAGACCTGACAAACGAAAACGGATTGACTTTCTGGATTGTAGGTGACCAGATTAAGAAAGGTGCCGCCCTGAATGCTGTTCAGATTGCCGAATACCTGATTAAAGTAAAAAACATCTAGACTTCAAGAGAAGCATATAAATAAAACAAAATAAGTGACCGGCTTGCTATACGACAATCGTCGTAATGCAAGTCGGTCACTACTTTTATATACCTATTTATTATATCACAAACCATTTTTCGATTAACAGGCGAAAATCCCCATCACCACATATAGGTATCAAATGTCCAAAAATAGTCATTTATTGCGATTGCCCTGCATTATATATTTAGGGAACTTTGCACAAAATTTGTATATGGGACATTTTCGACTAAACATAGCGTTCTTTGGGCTTCTCTTTTGTATTGTATTTAAAGCCACAGCCAACCCGGGTACGTATACAATCTCTGGTCGTATCACCGAAGAAAAGACAAACACTCCATTACCGGGAGCATCCATCATTATCAAAGGTACCTATTTGTGGGCTGTATCCAATCAGAACGGAGATTTCACAATACAAGGAGTTCAGGAAGGAAAATGTAATCTGGAGGTTTCCTTTCTCGGTTACGTCACAACAACAATTCGGGTTGATATCCGCAGCAACGTCAAAGATCTAACGATACAACTCAAAGAAAATACCCTTGCGCTAGATGATGTAGTTATAACAGCACAAGCTCCCAAAAGTGAGTTGAATACGACTCTCATCATTGGAAGCAATGCTTTGGAACACCTTCAAGTATCTAACGTCAGCGACATATCCGCCCTTCTTCCGGGAGGAAAGACGAAAGTCCCGGATCTGACTACCAATAATGTATTTTCACTAAGAGACGGAGGTTCAACCGTTGGCAACGCCACTTTCGGAACAGCAGTAGCTGTAGACGGTATACGCATGGGAAATAATGCATCTTTCGGTAATATGAGCGGAATAGATACACGCAGTATTGCCGTTACAAATATAGAATCGGTAGAAGTCATAACAGGTGTACCTTCAGCAGAGTATGGAGATTTGAACAGTGGCATGGTCAATATCCGGACAAAAAAAGGTAAAACACCTTGGGAGATCTTATTGGCCATTAATCCCCGCACAGAACAGTTTTCATTTTCAAAAGGACTGGCTCTGGGAAATGACAAAGGTACCGTTAATATCAGTGGCGAGTGGACAAAAGCCACCCGGAAATTATCATCACCCTACACTTCCTACACACGAAGAGGATTCTCTGCAAACTATAATAATACATTCCGGAACATTTTCAGATTTAATATCGGTTTCACTGGAAACATCGGAGGTATGAACACCAAGGATGATCCCGATGCCTATACCGGAGAATATACAAAAGTAAGGGATAACGTGTTCCGGGCAAACACATCATTAAGCTGGTTGCTCAACAAATCATGGATTACCAATCTGAAATTTGACGCATCCCTCCATTACAATGATAATAAGTCACACGCACATACTCCCTACACGTATGCGTCCGAACAACCGGCTGTACATGCTGAACAGGAAGGTTATTTCCTTGCCGATAAACTGCCTTATTCGTATTTCGCCGACCAAATTATAGATTCAAAAGAACTGGATTATGCCGCTTCCCTAAAATACGAGTGGAACCGACGTTTTAAAAAGGTGAACAGCAATCTGATAGCAGGAATTCAGTGGAAATCAACAGGTAACATAGGAGAAGGGGAATACTACCAAAACCCGTCATTAGCTCCTAACGGATATCGCCCGCGTCCGTACACTGCTTATCCGTATATGCATAATGTTTCACTTTATGCTGAAGAGAATCTGACAGTACCTCTCGGAAGCACTACACTAAGACTCATGGCAGGTATACGCTGGGAAAAGATTTTCATCAGTGGAACAGAATATAAAAACCTGAATACGTTTTCACCACGTTTCAATGCCAAATGGCAGTTGAACCGGAATATATCAATCCGTGGTGGATGGGGAGTTGCCGAGAAACTGCCGTCTTATTACATTCTCTATCCCAGACAGGAGTATCGTGACATACAAACTTTTGGTGTTTCTTATAACAATAACGAATCATCCTACGTCTATTACAGCCAACCATACGTGCTCTTACATAATAAAAACTTGCGTTGGCAACGGAATCAAAACGCAGAATTGGGAGTCGATATCGAAATCGCAAAGACCAAGATATCATTGGTTGGTTATTTCAACCGTACTAAAAATCCTTATAAATACACCAATGCCTATACTCCGTTTTCTTATGATGTCCTGCAATTACCGGACGGATTCAGCATGCCTGCCAATCCGCAAATTAACGTAAACAACCAAACAGGAATGGTGTATATACGCGGAAATGAATCGGAGGAGTGGGTACCTATGGACGTAAAAGTAACGAACCGTACTTTTGTCAATTCCGTTTCACCGGACAACGGACCGGATATCAATCGCCGGGGAGTGGAAATGATTGTCGATTTTCCCGAAATAACTCCTATTCGTACACAATTGAGACTGGATGCCAGCTATGATTATATGAAATATATAGATAATTCGTTGTCTTACTACTATCAAACAGGGTGGTCACATACCGGTATCCCAAATCGTTCCTACCAATATGTAGGTATCTATGCCAACGGAGATAATTCATCGACAACAGCTAACGGCAAACGTACTCATTCTCTGGACGCCAATATAACGGCAATAACCCGTATCCCCAAAGCCAGATTGATTATATCATTCCGGCTGGAGGCCTCTCTATTAAAACGGTCACAGAACCTGTCCGAATACAACGGTAAAGAATATGCTTTCAACGTAAGTGATAATAGTAATGCGGGAACAGGAGGTAGTATTTATGACGGCAATTCGTATACAGCAATTTATCCGGTAGCATACCTTGATCTCAATAATGAGATACGCCCTTTTACCGACAAAGAAGCCCAGAATTCCGCATTCGCAAACCTGATACGCAAATCGGGCAATGCCTATACGTTCGCTGCGGATGGATACGATCCCTATTTCTCCGCCAATATCAATATAACCAAAGAAATAGGCGATCATGTCTCGCTCGCTCTCAATGCGATCAACTTCACGAATTCACGGAAGTATGTAACCTCTTACGCAACAGGAGTAAGCGCCATTTTTACTCCGGATTTTTACTATGGATTAACTTGCCGCATAAAATTCTAGAACAATGAAGCAACTAGCATACATATTATTACTGATGACATTCTTCACCACAGGAAGTTGTACAGACATTGACAAGGACAACCCTTACGATAACCAACTGCATACGCTTCAAGTAAATGCAGTATATCCGGACGAATACTCAGATTATCTCCGAGAAGGAGTTATCGTAAAAATCGAAGATATAGACCGGGGGAATTCGTATACGTCAAAAACAGATAAAAACGGAACAGTCCGTTTCAGCCTGACCAAAGGCATATACCGCATTCAGATAAGTGATAAAGCGGAGCAGGATATCTTCAACGGATTGGCAGACAAGGTGAAACTTGTGAATGGAGACCTCGCCCTCAATCTGCCACTGGTGCACTCCAGGTCCGGTGACATTGTTATCAAGGAGATTTATTGCGGGGGATGCACCAAGCTACCGTTTGAAGGCAACTATCAGTCAGACAAATATATGATTCTACACAACAACACCTCCGAGACACAATATCTCGATGGTTTATGCTTCGGCTCACTCGATCCTTATAACTCGCAGGCAACCAATGTATGGGTAACACAGGATGAATCGACTGGAGCTACCATCTTTCCGGACTTTTTACCTGTGGCACAGTGTGTCTGGCAGTTCGGAGGTACGGGACAGACATTCCCTCTGGCTCCTGGCGAAGATGCCGTAGTTGTTATCTGCGGAGCTATCGACCACGCAGCGCAATACCCCCAATCGGTCAATCTGAACAAACCCAAATATTTCGTTTGTTATAATCCTGTATATTTCTGGAATACATTGTATCACCCCGCACCGGGCGACCAGATAACGCCAGACCATTATCTGAATGTTGTGATAAAAACAGGACAGGCAAATGCTTATACTTTCTCTGTATTTTCTCCTGCCACTGTCTTGTTTAAGGCAAAAGACACTACCATACAAGATTTTGTATCGCAGGCAGACAATGTTATTCAAAAACCCGGAAGCACAGTAGACAGGATTGTTAAAGTACCGGTCGACTGGGTATTAGACGCAGTAGAAATATACTATGGAGGTTCTTCCAATAATATGAAACGTATGCCGCCTTCTGTCGATGCGGGTTATGTTACTCAAAGTGCGCTATATGACGGACGAACCCTGTACCGCCATACCGATGAAGAAGCCTCTCGTGAAGCAGGCTATGAAATACTGGAAGATACCAACAACTCTTCCTCGGACTTTTATGAAAGAGAAAAACAATCCCTGCATGAGTAATATGAAACGAATATATATAACTTGTCTTTTCTTGTACGTGGCATCCACAGTCTCGGCACAATCTTACGATCTTGTGGAACGGCGTAATCCTTGGAATGCCGGAGCAAACGTTACCGGAATAATGGTGGACAGTACCACCGTTTCTTATGCTGAACTATATGGCAGGAATAATCATGGCGATTTCCACAATTATTACGAAGCTGATAAGTTATGGAACGCAGGTGCAATAGCAAAGTCTATCACACATCTAAAAAGCTATTCTCTGACAGGTTCATTTTCGTTTGATCACACTTCCGGTAGAAATATGAGTGGTTCTATGTTCATTCATCCGGGATTCTACCCGGTAGACATACTGGAATTTACTCCCGGCCGGAAAGATTTACAGACTTATGCTTTCATGGGAGGTATAGCCAAAGACATTGCCCCCTGTTGGCGTATAGGCGGAAAAATAGACTTTACCTCCGCCAACTACTCGAAACGTAAAGATCTGCGGCATACCAATTATAGACTAGACTTAAAAGTAGCTCCAAGTATAATGTATCATTCGGATGACTATGCCATAGGATTCTCTTACATTTTTGGCAAGAACAGTGAATCGGTCAAAGCAGAAGAAATCGGCACCGCTGCTACATCGTACTATGCCTTCTTGGACAAAGGACTAATGTACGGTGCGTATGAGACATGGGAAGGCAGCGGAATTCATCTGAATGAATCGGGTATGAATGGATTTCCTATTAAAGAACTATCTCACGGAGCAGCCGCTCAATTCCAATGGAAGGCTTTTTATGTAGATGTGGAATACAGCCATTCATCAGGTTCGGCTGGAGAAAAGGAAAGCATCTGGTTCAAATTCCCGGCCAATCGGGTCACTTCACACTTGAGCTATCGTTTCTCAAAAGGAAATGCAGCACACTTCCTACGGTTAAATTTGATTTGGTCACGCCAATTTAATAATGAAAATGTATTAGGTCGGGAAACTTTCAACGGAATAACGACTACTCATGTTTATGGTTCTAACCGCATTTTTGAAAGAAGTGTCTTTTCTGTCCAATCCGAATATGAGTTCATAGCCCCCCGGAGAGAACTACGCTTTGGCGCGAATGTGTCATCATTGAAAAGTCTGACTACACAGATGTTCCCCTACTCCGTTTCACAGACCATGACATGTGGGCGTATATACCTTGCCGGCACATTCCACACCAAACTGTTTGATCTGAAAACTTCCGGCATTTTCTCTGCCGGAGATTATACGGAGAAGAGTAAAACAGTTAAAACTGAATCAGAGGCGGGTGAACCTCCGTACCGATTGACAGAGTATTATAATCTACAGAACGAATACGCAACAGCCCCCCGACTAACGTTTGAAGTTGGACTCCGATACAAGTTTTATCGAGGAATCTATACAGAAATCCAAGCCGAATATACACATGGTTTCAACCTTAAATACATAGCAGGAGCAAATCGGTGGAATGAAACCATCAAACTAGGATATACATTTTAAATTAATCAATATAATTATATAAACTAAATTTATCAGAACATGAAAAAGTACTTAATGTTTATGCTCGCAGCAGCACTCTTCACATCTTGTAGTGATGATGACAAATTACCGAAAGAAGACGAAACACCAGGTGATACTAATTTTGAAGAACATGATGGATATTTCGTCTATTATGGAGAGACTTATAAAACAATCAAACTTGCTAACGGAACGACTTGGATGGCAGAACCATTACGTTATGTGCCGGAAGGATATACGCCGTCAAGTGACCCGACAGCTGACGCTCATATTTGGTATCCGTACAAATTGATTGTAGAGGACGGTAACACTAAACTTACAGCCGATGGAGCAGAAGCGTTAACAGACGAAGCTTCTATTAAGAAATTAGGCTATTTCTATGACATGTATATCGCACTTGGCAGCAAAGAAGTGACGGAAGAGAACTGCTATGAGTTTGAAGGAGCTCAAGGTATTTGCCCTGAAGGTTGGCATATCCCGACACGTGAAGAATTTCTCAATCTTTGTGGCCTTTCTAATGCAGCAGTGGGCGAAACAGGGAATAAAAAAAATGAAAACGCCCTTTTCTATGACGCAAGCTATGGAGGAGGAAATATAAGCAAATATAATGTTGCTGGCTGGAATTATGTTTTATCAGGCGTGAGAATGCAAAACAATTTTACATCTGCTCCCTCATACCAATTATCAAGAATCTATTCAGGTAATACAACTGAAGAAATTCTGGCCAAATATGCAAATCAACCAGCTCTGACATACATCATGTCCTCAACATGCTATAAACCAAATTATTCTACTACCGATCCTACATTACTAACAAATATTCAGTTCTTTGGGCAAATGACAACATTTAGCAAGACCTATCCGGAAGGACGCGTTAACGTTTCTTATATCAGCATAAAATCGGGTCAGCAACTTCGTTGTGTAAAGGATCAAGCCGTCAACTAAAAGGCTAATATGTATTATATGCCGTGAAACAAAGTGTATCACGGCATGATACTAAAAATTTTAAGCAGGGGCGAAACTCCACGCCTATAAGGCGAACTATTATAAGCTATAAACAAACGAAAAACTGATTACAAACTATATAAAAACGAAGCAATAATAATGAAAACAAAAAAGTTAACAATCGCAATTGCCCTTATGGCAATAACCTTTATCGGAACTTCATGTGGTAACAAACAACAGAAAAGCGCATCAAAAGCGACAACAGAACAGTCTGCATCTTCCGCTTTGGAAATCGATTCTCTCCTTGCCAATGCCGAAAACCTTATAGGGCAAGAAGTTACCATTGAAGGCGTTTGCACACATACCTGCAAACATGGTGCAAAGAAAATCTTCCTGATGGGTAGTGACGATACACAAGTGATCCGTGTAGAAGCCGGAACATTGGGAGCCTTCGATCCTAAATGTGTAAACTCTATCGTCCGTGTTACCGGAACATTAAAAGAACAACGCATCGACGAAGCCTACCTCCAAAACTGGGAAGCGCAACTGAAAGCACAGACTGCCGAGAAACACGGAACAAGCGAAGCCGGATGCGACTCTGAAAAGAAAGCACGCGGCGAAACGGCTAACAGCCCCGAAGCCCGCATCGCAGACTTCCGCGCAAAAATAGCCGACCGCAAGGCAGAAACGGGAAAAGAGTATTTATCTTTCTATTTTATGGAAGCTAATTCGTATGAAGTGGAGTAGTAACATCCGTAAATGGAGTCGGCTCATACACCGTGACCTGTCATTTTTCTTTTCCGGAATGGTATTGATATATGCCATTTCCGGAATTGTAATGAATCACCGTGACACGATTAATCCGAACTTCTCCATCACACGGAAAGAATATAAAATAGCAGAAAAGCTACCTGATAAAGCTGGAATGAGTAAAGAGAAAGTACTTACTCTACTGGAACCGTTAGGAGAAACCGGCAACTATACCAAATATTACTTCCCGAAAACGGATGTAATGAAAGTATTCTTGAAAGGCGGTTCCAACCTCCTGGTAAACGTGAAGACAGGAGAAGCGGTATATGAATCCGTCACCCGTCGCCCGCTTATCGGAGCAATGTCCCGTTTACATTACAATCCGGGACAATGGTGGACTTACTTCGCGGATATTTTCGCTATCGCCCTTATTATCATTACTCTCTCCGGCATCATCATGCTGAAAGGGAACAAGGGCATTATCGGCAGAGGAGGAATAGAAATCATTGTCGGAATCTTGATTCCCATTCTTTTCCTTTTCTTCTTTTGAATCGAAATAACAGATAAAATCAAATGGAACAAATTATCGAATGTAACAACCTGACGCACTACTATGGCAAACGGTTGATTTACGAAAACCTTAGTTTCACAGTGCCTAAAGGACGTATCCTGGGACTATTGGGAAAGAACGGTACGGGCAAAACCACCACTATCAATATCTTGAGCGGTTACCTGAAACCCCGTTCGGGGGAATGCCGCATCTTCGGACAGGAGATACAAACAATGGCACCGGCTCTGCGCCGCAATATCGGACTGCTCATCGAAGGTCATGTGCAATACCAATTCATGACCATCACCGAAATAGAAAAATTCTACGCAGCCTTCTACCCCGGCCAGTGGAAAAAAGAAGCGTACTACGAACTGATGAATAAACTGAAAGTAGCTCCCGGACAACGTATCTCACGTATGTCCTGCGGACAGCGCTCTCAAGTAGCTCTCGGACTTATCCTTGCACAAAATCCGGAACTTCTGGTACTGGACGACTTCTCACTCGGACTCGATCCCGGCTACCGCCGCCTGTTTGTCGACTATCTCCGCGACTACGCCCGCTCGGAAGAAAAAACCGTCTTTCTGACTTCACATATCATTCAGGATATGGAACGTCTCGTTGACGACTGCATTATTATGGACTACGGAAAGATACTGATTCAGAAACCAATCGCCGAATTACTGGAAAAAGGACGTCGCTACACCTTCACTATACCCGAAGGTTATGAACTTCCTGCATCGGATGATTTCTACCATCCTTCTGTCATGCGGAACCAGTTGGAGACTTTCTCCTTCCTGCAACCGGCAGAAACAGAAGCCAAACTGAAATCAATGTCAGTGCCCTACACAGACTTGCACTGTGAACAAGTGAATTTGGAAGATGCCTTTATCGGGCTCACCGGGAAATACTGATTAAATTAAGAATAAGAGTTGGCAACTCGTAACCCATAAATCATCATTCATAAATCATAAATCCTCAAGAATGTACGCTATATTTTATAAAGAATGGATAAAGACACGGTGGTATTTTCTGCTTGCCGTGCTCACCACACTTGGTTTTACAGGCTACTGTATGCTCCGCATCAACCGGGTGGTAGAAATGAAAGGGGCTGCCCATGTATGGGAAGTCATGCTGCAACGGGATGTCATCTTCATTGATATGCTGCAATATATCCCTCTGATTGCCGGAATCCTGATGGCAATCGTGCAGTTTGTCCCCGAGATGCAACGCAAATGTTTGAAACTGACTCTCCATCTGCCTTATCCGGAACTGAAAATGACAGGCAATATGTTACTATCCGGACTCATATTGCTTCTTGTCTGCTTCGCTTCCAATTTCCTGTTGATGGAGATCTATCTAAACGGAATACTTGCTCATGAACTCAAAAACCACATACTGCTAACCGCTTTAACGTGGTATCTCGCCGGCATCTCCGGCTATCTGCTCGTCGCATGGATTTGCCTCGAACCGGCATGGAAACGCCGTATCCTGAATCTCATTATCGCAGTATTGTTACTCCGAATCTTCTTCCTGTCGCCTACACCGGAAGCATACAACAAGTTTCTCCCTTATTTAGTGGTCTATACTTTGTTGACAGCCTCTTTCTCGTGGCTCTCTATCGTACGGTTCAAAGCTGGAAAACAGGATTAACCAATAAAAATAAAAGATTAAATATTAAAAGATTGAGAAATGAGACGTTTCAGTACCATACTATTATATGTAACCATCGCTTTTCTGCTTCTTTGGCAGTTGCCTTGGTGTTACAATTTCTTTATCGTAAAGCCGGAAAAGACTCCCTTTACCCTGTATAGTTTCGTAATTGACGATTTCGCCCAGATGGGACAAGAAGAAGGGAAAGGAACCGTGCGCCGCGACCTTGCAGGAAACATTTATTCGGAAGCTGCTTTCGACAGCATCCTGCCTATGTTTTATTTCCGCCAGTTGATGTCTGATGAGCGTTTTCCGGATACCATTCAAGGAATCGCAGTGACTCCCCAAATAGTGCAGACGGAAAACTTCAACTTCCGTAGTGTACCTTCGGATATAAACACGCCTTCTATCGGACTTTACCCGCTGATGGAATCTATGTCAGGACGTGTAGACCTGAAAATGCCGGATGACGTATTCCGTATCACCTCCAAAGGGATCGAATTTATCGACATGGCTACCAACAGCGTGAAGGAAGATAAAAGCCTTCAGTTTACCGAAGCTATGACTAAGAAGGATTTTCGTTTTCCGGCAACGGAGATCGTAGGAAATCCGACAGTAAAAAAGGAGTATGACGAAGGTTATCTTCTGTTGGACGCAGACCGCCGTCTGTTTCATCTGAAACAGGTGAAAGGACGCCCGTATGTCCGTGCCATCACCTTGCCTGAAGGCCTGACATTAGAACATCTGTATCTGACCGAGTTCAGAAACAAAAAGACACTTGCTTTTATGACCGATGTCAACAACGCTTTCTATGTGTTGCAGAACCGGACATATGAAATCGTAAAAACAGGGATTCCGGCATTTGATCCAAAAACGGATGCGCTCACCATCATCGGTAATATGTTCGACTGGACAGTCCGCGTGACAACTCCGGCTTCAGACAATTATTACGCATTGGATGCCAACGATTATTCGTTGATAAAGAAGTTGGAGAACAAATCGAACGTTCATTCCATGCCAGGTATTACGTTCACATCTTACACTGATAAATATGTAATGCCACGCTTCGAATAATGTCTCAATATTGAATGTAACATCAGTGAGGGGTTATCAAAAGTCATATCTGATTTATTGACTTTTGATAACCCCTCACTGTTTCCTTTCCACGCATTTACAAAAAAAACAAAAGGATTTACAATTATTTCTTCAATAAATATGGTCTTTTTTCCAACAAAAAAGTCTACCTTTGTCAACTCATTCAACTATTAAAACCGCAATTGCTTCTGCATTATACACAAACAAATACGGTAAAACGAAAAAACTCAAATTAAGAAACGTATGAAAGTTTACCAAGCATTTGCTTTCCTAAGTATCTTCATCATATTGTTCTATAATTGTTCGCTCCCTGCTGATGACGAAGAAAAGGGAGATTTAGAAGGAGAAGACACTATCACGCCCGAACTTCCCTGGGAAGGAGAGATGGACAAATTTACCATCAATTCTAAAGAAGGAATCCATCTGAATGATCCACAGGAAGACGCCGGAACAGCTTATGTCACCATTCCTTCCACTTCTGTAAAAAATACCCGTTGGGAATTTGGAGTTCACCTTACCTTCAACCCTTCCGCCAACAATTATGCACGATTTTATCTGACTTCTTCCTCAAACATTCTTTCCGGTAATTTAAACGGTTATTATATTCAGATAGGAGGAGCAAAAGATAATGTAACTCTTTATCGTCAAAACGGAGACCAATCTAAACTACTGGCCTCGGGAAGAGAGTTGATGAAAGGAGACTCTTCACCAAAACTATATATAAAAGTAGAATGTGACAATAATGGTTACTGGACTTTTTGGACACGACGTGAATCCGAGAATGAATACGTAAAAGAAAAACAAATAAAAGATACCGATATACAAACTTCTCACTATTGCGGTATATACTGCATTTATACCAAAACCCGCTGTAAAGGATTCACATTTCATCACATACAGCTATCTAATAACGTAGAAACGGACACTACACCTGATGAAATACCTGATAATCCCGGAACAGATCTACCGGACAACCCTGACACTCCCGAATTTCCCGAGTTACCGGAAGATGTAAGAGGTATGCTTCTTTTCAATGAAATAATGTATAACAATGCTACTGATGGTGCAGAATATATAGAAATCTACAATCCGGGAGAAAAAGCAATTAGTCTGCCAGCTCTCTATCTATATAAAATGTATGAAAGCGGCACCGTATACAGCACCACAACTCTTTACAAGGAGAATTCCTCCGCTCCCCTCACCATTCCATCCAAAAGCTATCTTTGCTTCACCAAATACACCGGTAAGGTCATTCAAAAACATAAAGTAAATGGAGAGAACCTGATAGAAATATCCAAATTCCCGACTCTTAATAACGACGGAGGCTATCTGGCACTCTCTTGTAGCGAGAAACCGGAGAAAGGACAAACTTTTGATACTTGTCGTTTTAGAGATGAGATGCACGATACTGACAACAAAAGGACAACCGGCATTTCACTTGGAAAGAAATCACCGGAGTTGTCTTCACTCAATAAGAATTGGCGTTCCTCCAAGCATGTCACCGGAGGCACACCGGGAATAAAAAACATATAAGAGTATACATATATATGATAAATTCCCTACTTTTGTAGACAAAGAAAAACTGATTCGGATCATTCATCCTCAAACGAACTTAAATAGCAGATATGAGTCCAGCCGTTATATCTATTACTATTGTGGCATACTTTATAATCCTGTTCACTATCTCTTATATAGCAGGACACAAAGCCGACAATGAGGGATTTTTTGTCGGAAACCGTAAATCGGCATGGTATATTGTTGCTTTTGCCATGATTGGTTCCACGATTTCGGGGGTTACTTTTGTCTCTGTTCCGGGCATGGTACAAACCAGCTGTTTCTCTTATCTGCAAATGGTACTCGGCTTTATAGTCGGGCAGTTTATTATAGCCTTTGTACTTGTCCCACTGTTCTATCGGATGAATCTAGTTTCTATTTATGAATATTTGGAGAACAGATTCGGAGCATCATCTTATAAAACAGGAGCATGGTTCTTCTTTATCTCAAAAATGCTGGGAGCTGCCGTTCGACTATTTCTGGTATGCCTGACACTGCAACTGCTGATCTTTGAGCCTTTCCATCTTCCTTTCCTGTTGAATGTCATGCTTACCGTATTTATAGTATGGCTCTATACCTTCCGGGGCGGAGTGAAATCATTGATATGGACGGATGTGCTGAAAACATTCTGCCTGGTAGTCTCTGTGGTACTATGCATTCATTACATAGCTTCCAGCTTGCACCTCAACTTTAGCGGCCTGATTACTACCATATCAGATAGTGACTTCTCCAAAACATTTTTCTTTGATGACGTGAACGACAAACGCTATTTCTTCAAACAGTTTCTTGCAGGAGTGTTCACCGTCATTGCCATGAACGGACTCGACCAGGATATGATGCAACGCAATCTTAGCTGTAAGAACTTCCGGGATTCTCAAAAGAATATGATTACAAGCGGTATCTCGCAATTCTTTGTCATTTTGTTGTTCCTCATGCTCGGTGTATTGCTTTATACATTTACGGCAAAGCAGGGAATCGCCAATCCGGACAAGAGTGATGAGATATTCCCAATGATTGCCACAGGAGATTATTTTCCGGGAATAGTAGGTATACTCTTTATCATCGGATTAATAGCTTCCGCTTACTCGGCTGCCGGTTCGGCACTTACGGCCCTGACCACTTCTTTCACTGTAGATATCTTACATGCACAGCGAAAAGGAGATACAGCGCTTAGCAAGATACGCAAACATGTACATATCGGTATGGCTATTGTTATGGGAATCGTTATTTTCATTTTCAACCTACTGAACAATACCAGTGTGATCGATGCTATTTATACATTAGCCAGTTACACCTATGGTCCCATCCTCGGACTATTTGCTTTCGGTATCTTCACCAAGAAACAAGTTTATGACAAATATATTCCGTTGGCAGCTATCGCTTCTCCTGTACTTTGTTATGTCCTGCAAAGGAATTCGGAAGCATGGTTCAACGGTTATCAAATCAGCTACGAATTACTGATAATCAATGCTTTGTTTACCTTTATCGGGCTATCTTTGCTCATTAAAAAACAAGACAAAGCGACGTCACACCCCATTAAAAAATAAGATAATGAAAACAACAATCAACTGTTTTCTCCCTTTTAGCAGGTTGGAAGAAACCATGAAAACGGTGAAAGAATTACGTGCATCGGAGTTAGTAGATAACATCTATTTATTAGCATCCCCTATTACCAATGTCTGTCTTCCCGGATGTGAACTTATCAATGTAGAGAAGTTACAATCCACAGAAGCAATGCAAGCCATTGCCGCACATTCAAACGGAACATATACCTTGCTTTATACCAAACATACTGCGCTGCAATTGAATCTGTTTGCACTTGAGAGAATGGTTCAAATCATGGAAATGAGTCAGGCAGGCATGGTATACGCAGATCACAATCAACAGGTGGGCGGCACAATAAAACCGACTCCAACCATTGACTATCAACTCGGCAGTCTTCGGGATGATTTCGATTTCGGTTCATTATTATTGTTCCGAAGCGATGATTTCAAGAAAGCAGCAAAAGCTACAAAAGAGAAATATCAATATGCAGGTCTATATGATTTAAGACTCAAAGTTTCTCAAAAGAGCGAACTGGTGCATATCAATGAATATCTATACACGGAAGTAGAAAATGACTTACGAAAAAGCGGTGAAAAACAATTTGACTACGTAGACCCTAAAAATCGCCAGGTACAAATCGAAATGGAACAGGCATGTACCAGTCATTTAAAAGCAATCGGCGGCTATCTGAATCAGGATGCCGGGCTTGTGGACTTTTCCAGTTCCGTTTTCGAATATGAAGCTTCTGTTATTATCCCCGTGCGCAACCGCATACGCACGATTAAAGAGGCTGTTCAGTCAGCTTTAAGTCAGCAAACGACTTTCCCTTTCAATGTCATTGTGATTGATAATCATTCAACAGACGGCACGTCTGAAGTACTTCAATCACTAAGCACCGACCAACGGCTGATCCACGTAATTCCTGATAAGGACAGTCTTGGCATCGGTGGTTGCTGGAATGTAGGCATCCACCATGAAAAATGTGGAAAGTTTGCCGTTCAGCTTGACAGCGACGATGTGTACAAAGACGAATATACCCTGCAAATCATAGTCGACGCTTTCTATCAACAGAAATGCGCCATGGTAATCGGCACTTATATGATGACCGACTTTGAGATGCAGGAAATTGCTCCCGGCATCATTGACCATAAAGAATGGACACCCGACAACGGACGGAACAACGCATTACGTATCAACGGTCTGGGAGCTCCCCGTGCATTCTATACGCCCATTCTTCGGGAAATCAAAGTTCCAAACACAAGCTATGGAGAGGACTATGCCCTTGGATTGAGAATTTCACGCGATTATCAGATAGGCAGAATATACGACGTGATTTACCTTTGCCGCCGATGGGAAGGAAATTCGGACGCTGCATTGTCCGTCGAGAAAGTCAACCAAAACAATTTGTATAAAGACCGGCTTCGCACCTGGGAACTGCAACAACGCATCCAACAACAAGATGCGCTATTAGAGAATTTCCAGCAAGAAATCGAACAGTTATTCCAAAAGCAAATCCTTTCATGGGAACTTGCCAAAGAGAATTTCCGAGCGCTGGAACAATATCGGGAACAAACAAAAAAAATGAATGGAGAGATAGATGGCGAATATGTACAAGCACAATTATTCTTTAATCCGAAACGTATTTTGTCGACTACCGCACAGACAGATGCCACCTCTATTCACTCGCGGTCTTGCTTCCTCTGCCAGACAAACCGCCCGCAGGAACAAGAGTTTCTCAGCTATAGGAATTATCAGATACTGGTAAATCCCTACCCCATATTCAATACCCACCTCACGATCGCGGATAAGAAACATCAACCGCAATCCATAACCGGACGTTTTGAAGACATGATAGAATTCACCGACATCATGAAAGACTACTTCCTCATGTATAATGGTCCGGAATGTGGAGCCTCTGCTCCCGACCATGCTCATTTTCAAGCCTGTAGCAAAAACGAAATCATATATGGAGTGTTTTACGATACCGATAACGATAATACTTGTTCGAAATTAATAGACAACGATCAGGTGAATATAATTTCTGTAAATTCTCCTGTCTGTTTAATCAATATCCAGGCGGACAATAAGAAAACAATGTCAGAAACCTTTTATCAGATTTACGACATTTTGGCGGCAAATAGCCACGGGAAAGAGCCCATGATGAATATTCTTGCCTGGTATGGTCTGGAACGCACCAAAGAATTCTTCGGAGATAACTACGACTATGAATTTGAATCAGTGGCCGCACGCCCTTATTCTTGTAATATCTTCCTACGCAACAAACATCGTCCGGACTGTTACTACGCAGAAGGAGCCGAACAGATTCTTATTAGTCCCGCCATTGCCGAAATGAACAGAATATTTCCCATAGTACGTGAAGAAGATATGAAGAAACTGACTATTGAAAAGATATACGATATCTATCGGGAAGTATCTATATCTCAGGAAAAGCTACAAGAAATATCAGAACGCATTAAAGCCGTATTATGACCGAACCTCATATCGCAGTTGGAATTCTTTCCGGAAAAGAGATTAGGTTCTCTTTTCCGGAAAGCTTTATATCTTCTGATGGAATAGTAATCTCCGGAATACAGCAAACCGTCTATCAGAAAGGAAAAATCTGTTGGCAGGGGAAAGAGTATGACAAACTATCCTTCACTCCTCAACAGCCTACTTCTTCTTTCTTCGAACTGCAGGATGTTACTATCGGCATCAACTTTCATTGGGAACGTAAAGAAAGTCAAAGGTTCAAAGGAGAGCTAAAAATAATCATTGAAGAAGAGCAACTCACTGCTATCAATGTGATCTCCATCGAGGAATATCTCATCAGTGTGATTTCATCAGAAATGAGTGCTACTGCTTCTTTAGAACTGCTAAAGGCACATGCCGTTATCTCCCGAAGCTGGCTGTTGAATAAGTGGAAGACAGAGAGTAGAAACCAAGAAATGGAGAACGAGAAAATAGGAAAGTCTATACAAAAGGATAGCGTAGCCAATTCTCAATTCTCCATCCTCAATTCTCAATTTATCAAATGGTACGACCACGAAGCACACAAGAACTTTGACGTATGTGCAGACGATCACTGCCAACGGTATCAAGGAATTACACGTGCCTCAACACCACAAGCTATCGAAGCAGTCATTGCTACCCGGGGTGAAGTATTGATGTATGCAGGAACGATTTGTGACACCCGTTTCTCTAAATGTTGCGGCGGAGCTTTTGAAGAGTTCCAGAATTGTTGGGAAAACGTAAAGCACCCCTATCTCATCGGTCAACGGGATTGTAAGGTCGAAAACCAACTGCCCGATTTGACAATAGAGACAGAGGCTGACAAATGGATCCGTACTTCACCTGACGCATTCTGCAACACGCAGGATAAAAAGATTCTAGGTCAGGTATTAAACAACTATGACCAGGAAACGGCAGACTTCTATCGTTGGAAAGTCAGCTATTCCCAACAAGAACTTTCAACACTGATTCATCAACGTTCGGGAATTGATTTCGGGCAAATTCTGGATTTAATTCCTATAGAACGTGGAACGTCGGGACGTCTTGTGCGATTGAAAATTGTAGGAACCTTGCGAACGCTTATTATCGGAAAAGAACTGGAAATACGTCGTACCCTATCCACTTCCCATCTGTATAGCTCCGCCTTCGTTGTAGATAAGGAATATGAAGAAAAAGGACATAAAGAGGATAAAATACCTTCACGATTCATCCTTACCGGAGCCGGATGGGGACATGGAGTAGGACTTTGTCAGATTGGTGCTGCCGTAATGGGAGAGCAAGGTTACAAATATGAAGAAATACTGTCTCACTATTACCCCGGCAGTACGCTCGAAAAACAATATCAATAAAAAAGAATAATACCATGACAACACCCACTATAAAGAGAAATCCCTGGAGCTGGATACCAACCCTCTACTTCGCAGAAGGGCTGCCCTATGTAGCGGTAATGACAATTGCTGTTATCATGTACAAACGTTTGGGATTATCCAATACGGAAATAGCCTTATACACTTCCTGGCTCTATCTTCCCTGGACTATCAAACCGCTATGGAGTCCATTCGTCGACCTGGTGAAAACGAAACGCGCCTGGATTATTGCCATGCAAGGTTTCATCGCTGCCGGATTTGCAGGAATAGCCTTCTTTATTCCGACTGCTCATTATGTACAGTTGACTCTTGCCTTTTTCTGGTTGTTGGCGTTCAGTTCCGCTACGCATGACATCGCAGCAGACGGTTTCTATATGCTCGGACTCAATAATAAGGAACAATCTTTCTTTGTCGGTATTCGAAATACGTTTTATCGGCTTGCTAATATTTTCGGGCAGGGAATTCTAGTCATGCTGGCAGGATGGCTGGAAACATCACAGAACAATATTCCCTTGGCATGGAGTATTACATTCTACCTTCTCGCCGGATTATTTCTGGCTCTTACTATCTATCATCGGCTTATCCTCCCCCATCCTGATTCGGATATTAAACGTCCCGGACTCACACCGGGTAAGTTGTTGGGAGATTTTCTCCTGACCTTTGTCACATTCTTTCAGAAAAAGAACCTGGGTCTCATGTTCTTTTTCCTCCTCACCTACCGGTTGGGAGAATCACAGTTAGCCAAAATTGCTTCTCCTTTCCTGCTCGACACTAGCGATAAAGGTGGACTGGGTTTATCTACGGCAACTGTCGGAATGATCTACGGTACCATAGGCGTCGTAGCTTTGTTACTCGGTGGAATCATCAGTGGTTTCCTCGTTTCCCGCGACGGATTCAAAAAATGGATATTACCCATGGCATTAGCCATCAACATTCCCGATCTATTATATGTATGGATGGCTGCCGCCACCCCGGACAATCCTATATTTATAGCCATTTGTGTAGCTATCGAACAGCTGGGGTATGGTTTCGGCTTTACCGCTTATATGCTATATCTGATTTATATTGCGGAAGGTGAACACAAAACGGCGCACTATGCTATCGGAACCGGATTTATGGCACTGGGCATGATGCTTCCGGGGATGCCTGCAGGATGGATACAAGAACATCTCGGATACACAAATTTCTTTATCTGGGTTTGTATTTGTACCATACCCGGTATCGTCGCCTCATTAATGATTCGCAACCGACTGGAAGATGCTTTCGGAAAGAAACAATAAAAAGCTCAAAGATATGATACTCATTGCAGATAGTGGTTCTACCAAAACCGACTGGTGCATCGTTTTCAACGGCACCCCAATCAAACGAATTGGAACAAAAGGAATTAACCCCTTCTTCCAATCAGAAGAAGAAATTCAACAAGAGCTGACACATTCCCTTCTACCACAACTACCGGAAGGAACGATCAACTCCGTCTTTTTTTATGGTGCAGGATGCACTCCCGAAAGGGCTCCTGTTCTCCGGCGGGCCATCGCCGACAGCCTGCCCGTCATCGGAAATATCAAAGCCAACTCGGATATGCTTGCCGCTGCCCGCGGACTATGCGGACATGAAGCAGGGATTGCCTGCATCCTCGGCACAGGTTCCAATTCTTGTTTCTACAATGGTGAAGAGATTGTCAACAACATCTCCCCTCTTGGATTCATCCTGGGCGACGAGGGAAGCGGAGCCGTCCTTGGCAAATTACTGGTGGGAGACATTCTGAAGAATCAACTTTCTCCTGCCATCCAAGAAGCATTTCTAAAACAATTCGACCTGACAGCTCCCGAAATCATCGACCGGGTTTACCGTCAGCCCTTCCCGAATCGTTTTCTGGCAAGTCTGTCCCCTTTTATAGCGCAACATCTGGAAGAGCCGGGGATACGACAATTAGTGCTTGGCAGTTTTATTGCTTTCTTCCGAAGAAACGTAATGCAATATGATTACACGCAGTATCCTGTACACTTTATCGGATCAGTGGCTCACTGCTACAGGGAGATATTACAAGAAGCTGCACAAGAGACAGGAGTCAGAATCGGAAAGATTCTCCAAAGTCCGATGGAGGGGTTAATTTTATATCATACCGCTTCATCTCAACCATTGTAATTTGTATTTTTACTCAATTGCCATTATCAATATGCAGATAACCGAACAACCGTCGCTCTACGACAATCTGGAAAAGAAGTCCGTACGGGAAATATTAGAAGACATTAACCGGGAAGACCAAAAGGTGGCGCTAGCCGTTCAAAAAGCCATTCCACAAATCGAACTGCTCGTCAATCAAATTGTGCCCCGCATGAAACAGGGTGGACGTATCTTTTACATGGGTGCAGGTACCAGTGGTCGCTTGGGAGTGCTGGACGCTTCAGAGATACCTCCGACATTCGGAATGCCCCCTACCTGGATTATCGGATTGATAGCCGGTGGGGATACCGCCCTGCGCAATCCGGTAGAAGGTGCCGAGGACCATATGAACCGGGGATGGGAGGAACTTACGGAATATCATATCAATCAAAAAGATACAGTGATTGGCATTGCAGCTTCGGGAACTACTCCTTATGTAATCGGTGCCTTACGAGAAGCCCGCAAGCATGGTATCCTGACAGGTTGTATCACCAGTAATCCCGATTCTCCAATGGCGGCAGAAGCCGATGTCGCCATCGAAATGATTGTCGGTCCGGAATATGTCACAGGAAGTTCGAGAATGAAATCAGGCACCGGACAGAAAATGATTCTGAACATGATCAGTACGTCGGTGATGATTCAACTCGGACGGGTGAAAGGAAATAAGATGGTAAACATGCAGCTTAGTAATCATAAACTGGTAGAAAGAGGAACCAGGATGATTATGGAGGAACTGGGATTAGATCATGACCATGCACAAAAATTGTTGCTGTTACACGGTTCAGTAAAAAAAGCGATTGACTCTTACCGATATTCTCAAGATCATTAAAATCTCTACTTACTCTTGTTTAACCAACTTATATTATACGAATCACATACCAATCTTATTAATACGGAATATGATACATTAACCATTATTATTCATCCGACAGCCTCATAGATACAATACAAAATGATTTTGAAACAAAATCAAAACCATTTATTGAACAAACCGGTTTGTTCACACTTCTTCATTTTATCCCCGAAGAAAAAAACTTCAAGAAAAAGCGGATTGGTATCAACAGTATAAATAATTGAAACATACCCAAAGCCCGTTCTTATCAATACCAACTATCTTTGCATCGTGTCACAGTACAGACGAAAAATAAACCATTCTTAGAATTTAAGACACAAAGAAGATAATCTCATTCAATATACTATTTATGAAGAAGAACATTTGCATCATTTTGAGCCTGCTGTTATATACAATAGGTATGCAGGCAGAAGTAAGACTTCCCGGAATCTTTTCCGACAGGATGGTTTTACAACGTGACACCCCTATCCCATTATGGGGTTTTGCAGATCCCAAAGAAACAGTTGTTATCGAATTCAACGGAAAGCAATACAAAACCCGGGCTTCTAAAACAGGAGAATGGGCGGTCAATCTGCAGAAGCACAAGGCCGGAGGTCCCTACGAATTGAGAGTCAACCAGAAAATAATACAAGATGTATACGTCGGCGACGTGTATCTATGCAGCGGACAATCGAATATGGAACTTACCGTAAAGCGTGTCATGGATAAATACAAGGATGAAATCGTATCGTATGAAAATAATCTGATCCGTTATACCAAAACTTCGTATGCTTACAACTTTATCGAACCTCAACAAGATAGCAATAATGAATGGAAAATCTGTACCCGGGAGAATGCATTGGACTTCGCAGCCCTATGTTATTTCTTCGCAAAAGAAATGCAGGCAGAGAAAGGAGTTGCAATTGGCATTATCAATAGTAGCTGGGGAGGGACAAACATAGCATCATGGTCTACCCGCCAGTCACTCGAGAAATATGCCAGATTCCGGGAAAAGCTCCAATCCCCACAGTACATCAATCCCGATTATCCGGATTCTGTGAAGAACGCCCAAAAAGAACAAGTGAATCAATGGCATCGACTGCAATCGTCCAATGATCTTGGAAACAAAGAAAAATGGACGCATAAAAACTTCGATGCTTCAGATTGGGAAGAAGTGGATGTATTCAACTCGAACTGGGGAGGTAGTTGGAACGCTCCTATCAATGGAGTACATTACTTCCGCCAGCGAATTAACATACCCGAATCATTAGCCGGACAACAAGCTGTTTTACGCGTGGGAACACTAAAAGACTCGGATGCTACTTATATAAACGGTATCTGTATAGGAAGAACAAGTTATCAATATCCACCGCGTATCTATCAGGTCCCGACAGACTTACTCCGTGCCGGTGAAAACGAGATTGTCATCCGTCTTGTCAGCAGTGCCGGCCGACCGGAATTTGTAAAAGGGAAGCCTTACCAATTGGAAATAGCCGGGCAAACAATTCCGCTGACCGCTATGTGGCAGTATAAAACAGGCTGTATAATGAAGCGTATTCCCTCTACTACAGGATTCCAAAATGAACCCACCGGACTATACAATAGCATGATTCATCCGTTACGCAACTACGGAATACGAGGTGTAATCTGGTATCAAGGAGAGTCAGATACGGGTCCTGAAGGTAGCAAACATTATGAAAAACATCTGATTGATCTTGTAAACGACTGGCGTATCCAATGGAACAATAAAAACCTGCCTTTCGTCATCGTGCAACTTGCGAATTACCAACAAAGAAGCAAGGTGCCTGTAGAAAGCGGCAACGCACAAGTGCGTGAAGCACAACGTAAAGCAAGTCTTCAGTTAAAGAATGCCGGACTGGCTACTGCCATTGATTTAGGTGAAAGTAATGATATTCATCCGCTCAACAAAAAAGACTTGGCACACCGTTGTGTGCTTCAAATGAATAAGCTAGCTTTCGGTGAGAAGAATATCATAGCAGAAGGTCCTATGGCAGAGGTTGCCGAACTGAAAGAAGACGGTCGGATCGTTGTCTTTTTCAAGCAAGGAACGGGCACTTTAAAACACGCTAAATCATTAGAAGGCATTGCCATTGCTGCCAATGATGGAAAATATAAATTTGTAGAAGCCTATACCGAAGGCGATCATGTAATCGCCATCTGGAACGGAAAAGGAATACCGTCAAGCATCCGCTATGCATGGGAAAACAATCCCCCCTCTTCCATCTACAATACAGAAGGATTTCCCGCATCGAGTTTTCAATTACCAATCATCTACAAAGTAGAATATCCGGTAACAGTGAAACGTAAGATAAATGATTAACAAACTATTAAATATTGAAACCATGAAAAAATTATTTCTGTTCTTCTACCTCTCTGTTGTGAGTATAGCGGCATTTGCCGCTGAACAATTCGTAGTATTCACACCGACCGGTAATCATTTTCCGTTGATATCCAAAGGAGTTCCTTGTCCGATATATGTAGATTCTTCCGAAGACAAAGGAGTAATGATTGCTGCCGGCAATCTTCAACAAGACATACTGCAAGTATGCGGACAAAAGCCCGAACTCATCACAAGCACAAGTTCGAAACGGTGTATCATTGCAGGTACTTATGGCACTCCTTTTACAAAGAAGCTGGTGTCAGCAGGAAAAATAGACAAAAAGGAATTGGATGGAAAAAATGAAAAATACATCCTGCAAGTCATCGCCCATCCTTGTGAGGGAATAGATGAAGCGGTAGTTATCATCGGCAGCGACAGACGTGGCACTATTTATGGTATCTACGAGCTTTCTGAACAGATGGGAGTATCTCCCTGGCATTGGTGGGCAGATGTTCCCGTCATGAAACAAGCAAATGTATATATTAAACCCGGACAATACTCGGACGGAGAGCCGGCCGTAACCTATCGCGGTATCTTTCTGAATGATGAAGCACCGTGTCTTACCCGATGGGTAAAACACACTTACAGCACCAACTATGGCGACCATCGTTTTTATGCACAGGTGTGTGAACTGATACTACGCCTGAAAGGTAATTTCCTTTGGCCGGCCATGTGGAGCTGGGCTTTCTATGCTGACGACCCGCAGAATAGTAAAACAGCAAGTGAAATGGGAGTCATTATCGGCACGTCCCACCATGAACCGATGGCACGCAATCATCAAGAATGGTCACGCAAACGCAAAGAGTATGGAGCATGGGATTATACGACCAACCAAAAAGTAATCGACCAATTTTTCCGTGAAGGCATCGAACGGATGCAGGGCACAGAAGATATCGTAACCATCGGTATGCGCGGAGACGGAGATGCTGCCATGAGCGAAAGCACCAATGTGAAACTTCTGGAAAATGTAGTTAAAAACCAGCGTAAGATTATTGAGGAAGTCACCAAACGTCCGGCCAAAGAGACTCCGCAAGTATGGGCGTTGTATAAAGAAGTATTGGATTATTACGATAAAGGTATGCGTGTGCCCGATGATGTTATCATGCTATTGTGTGATGATAATTGGGGCAATGTATGCCGCCTGCCAAATGCCAAAGAACGTAAGCATCCGGGCGGTTGGGGCATGTATTACCATGTAGACTACGTAGGTGCTCCGAGAAACTCCAAATGGCTGAACGTAACGCCTATACAAAATATGTGGGAGCAACTTCAACTCACATACGATTACGGAGTAGAAAAGCTGTGGATATTGAATGTAGGCGATTTGAAACCAATGGAATATCCGATCACGCTCTTCATGGATATGGCATGGAATCCCAAGCAATTCAACGTCTCCAACTTGCTGGATCATCCCCGCCGTTTCTGCGCACAACAGTTTGGCGAAGATCAGGCGGATGAAGCTATGCGAATCTTAAACCTGTACAGCAAATACAACGGCCGCGTGACAGGAGAAATGCTCGACCGGAATACTTATAACCTGGAGACCGGCGAATGGAAACAAGTATCTGATGAATATCTGAAACTGGAAGCGGAAGCTTTAAGACAATACATATCACTGAAACCGGAATATAAAGATGCCTACAAGCAATTAATCCTCTTCCCTGTTCAAGCAATGGCAAACCTGTACGAGATGTATTATGCACAAGCCATGAACCATAAATTGTATAAAGAAAACAATCCGCAAGCTAATGAATGGGCAGATAAAGTGGAACAGGCTTTTGCAAGGGATAAAGCGTTGAGTGACGATTATAACAACGTTATGTCCGGCGGCAAATGGAAGAACATGATGATTCAGAAACATATCGGTTATACCTCATGGAATGATAATTTCCCTGCTGATACACTGCCTAAAATCTACCGAATCGAGCATCCGGAAAAGGCTGTCGGTGGATACGTATTCACCGGACAAGACGGATATATAGCCATAGAAGCCGAACATTACTACAGCGCTAAAGCAGCGCCTGGTACGGAATGGACAGTGATTCCCTATATGGGGCGTACCCTTAGTGGCATGGCTTTGATGCCTTACACACAACCTACTGACGGAGCTTCTATCTCCTACAAGATAAAGTTGCCCAAAGGAGTCGACAAAGTGACTGTTCACGTGATAGTGAAATCCACTCTTGCTTTCCACGACCGGAAAGGGCATGAGTACAGTATCGGATTCGAAGGAGGAAAGAATCAGATAATCAATTTCAATCATAATCTGAATGAGCTTCCTGAAAATGTATACAGCATATACTATCCGACAGTCGCACGACGCATCGTTGAGAAAAAGGTCAAACTGAATGTACCGAATACATCGGACGGTATGCATACAATCACTTTCAAACCTCTTGATCCGGGCATCGTGCTGGAAAAGTTGGTTGTAGACTACGGAGGCTACAAGAAATCTTATCTGTTTATGAATGAATCGAAAAGCAAGAGAGATAATAGATAAAAAGATCAATGTAGAGACAAGTCAATTACTACACACTGATTGTATTTACATATAAATTTTGCAGTTCTTATTGTCAGCCGTCATTCCTATTCATTAGATAAATGATTTTCAACCCATTAGATGCTGACAATAAGCCCTGACAATAGGCTGACAATAAAACTTATAAAATGTTATTGTCAGCCTATTATTTTATGATTTTGCTCTCCCATATCTCCTATCCTCCAGCTTTACTTACCTTTCAAGAAAAGCCGCCATTAAACATCCGTCATACAACCGGCATACTTATATCATTCAATAACTATTGTTCGATCAGGATACCGGTATACTTAATTCTTCACGGCCGTGGTAGCTTCTTCCCACAGCCGTGACGAGTTCCTACCACGGCCGTGGGAAGATCTTGTCACGGCCGTGGGAAATTAATGATACCGGTACTTTAATGGAACGATACCGGCATCCCAACGCAACTATACCAGCTTCTCTTCTTATATTTCCCCACTTAATCAACCTGCAAACAAGCTACTTGACAAGAAGGCAAGGCTGATAATAAAAAGAACACCAATCACGATATATTACCTGAGCACAATAGTGTGATTTTACTCAAAGGCATGAGATCATAAATTAGATAGGATTTTTACAGGCTAATAACTTTCCGAATAAGAGGTCGATTATACACAAAAACAGCCCTCGCTACGGAGAATAATTCCGTAGTGAGGACTGTTTCTTTCAACAAATAAATACTTAATCTATTTCATCTGTCAGCACAAACTTGACAATCTTGGTTATACCTACCTTTGATTTAGCGATGTAAATCGCCTGCACCTTATCTATATGTTCAAGTTCACAAACGGTTTTCGTTTTTCCGGCATCTATTCCTCCTATACAAGTGCTCTTTTCAACTCCATCATAAAGTACATAGATTTCCACACGAGAGTCTGTAGCCTCTATCTCTAAAACAATATGATTATAAATGGAAAGGTCCACATTTTTCGTATTCTTCCAACCGTACTGTCCGTAAGCATGGTCATAAGTAATCGTCTGTGTTTCGCTGTCTCCTCTGGAGAAATACCCATACGTCCGAGGGAAAAGTTGAATAGGCTCTTCTTTTGCGTTCGCTGCTATTGCGGCAAACAAACAAAACATAAGTAAGAAACTTTTCATTCGTATTCTCATATTATTCTTTTATTATAGTTCTATTGGCACTAGCGGAACCAAACGCATATTGGCAAGTCCCATTTCAAAGTCTGTAATATTCACACAATTCCATTGAGGATCTGCAGTCTGACCATTTTTGTGCATGAAATTACCATTAGAGAAAGTAAACAATGACGTATAAGTTATAGCATATTTACTTAACCAAGCTCCCAGCGTCATTGTTTCCGACTCACCTGCCGTATCCAATATGAAGTCTGTGAATCTATAAGTAAAGGTATGCCATTCTCCATTAAAGTCAAATGGTTTATCCACTCTCCACGGAGCAATATTTATATTACGGGATCCATTCAGCCCACCTCCGTCTTTATTCACACGCCAAGCCAACATTCCGCTTATCCATGGGGTAGGCATATATATATCGACCTGCATCGCAATATCTTTAATCAGAGTTTCTCTGGTTATCTCAATATCCGTTTTCTCCAATAGCTTTTCCAATTGACTCCTTGTCGAGAATCTCAAATAAGCTCCATGGCTACTGGTACTTACCGGAACAGAACTACTCTTAAAGTAAATAAAGTAATCGGGATTCACCGGATGAGTATCATTTGCCGGACGGTTATCCGGGTTATACAATGCTGATTTATTATACGCCATAGGACTTCCTGACGGACTGCCCAGTTTCAACTCTTCATCCGTAAACTCTTGCAAGAACACTCCCTGTTTGTAGAACATGACGATTCCTTTCACTTCAACATCAGCACCTTCGCTCTCTATACGAATATATCCTGCCTTATCTCCTACACCTTCCGGCACGAGTACATCCATGGAAGTCGCATCCGATGAAGCACTCTGAACGAGACCTTCCTTTTCACCTGTGGAAGAAGGGAAAAAGACTTTCGCCTTATCGTACAGATTGACACCTGTAAGCCGGATCACATTACCTGGTTTAGGCATCGTATATGAAATTTCCGTCACACTAGGGACAAAACCTAAAAGAGTAAATTCCCGGCTAACACCATTTTCATCATACGCATTGACAACAGTCAGTTCTCCGTCGCCCACTGTAAAATCTTCCGCATCTATCGGTACTGTGAAAATGATACGGTTGCTTTCTATCGTTGTCGGCTCTATTTCCTGATTGTTGAAAGACAATTTTTGAAAAGTGGCAAAGTATTTTCCTTCAATGACAACCACCGAGTTGCGCCCGGCTTCCGTAATGGCATTACCATTTGCATCTGTAATTCGGCTGATTTCTACCTGCTTGCCCGCAATAACACAATCCAACGTGCGATCATCATAAGCCGTCACAAGACGCATCTTATTCCGGCTGTCCAGATTCTCGACAGCATTCCCGAAAGGCAAAGTTTCCGGAATAGTCACAATCAGGAAAGCATCGCTCTTTTCTTCGGCAGGGATACCGGCCAAATCAACAGAAGCACCATTAATATACAGTTCATTGGCTGTTTTCAGTCCGTTACCCTCAATACGTATCTTACCACCTATCGGCAGTTCTTGCGCTGCTTCCCACGTTCTTCCTTCATTTTCTGTCAGCGAAAAACCGGTCACAGTAATTTGCCTGCCAAAGAATTGAAAATCTTCGGCCGTACAAGTAGCGGCTCCCGCCTTATTCACTACCCGGATCAAATTGAGGTTAACCTCTTTAATCGCTCCTTCATCTACAGGAATGTCTGGAATAACAAACTCTATCGCATTGTCTTCCGCATGAAAAACGGAAATGAGCCCACCATTGATATAGACGGCAATCGTCTGCGCCATGTTAGTACCCTCAATACGTAAAGGAGTACCAATCCGAATTTTACTTTCTGCTCCGGGAATAATCCATTCTTCAATGTCTTCATCCCAAACACACACTTTTACAATGGTAGGAGGCAGCAGATTATCTACCGTTTCATTGTCATCGCTGCAAGAAAATAATCCCATTACAAAGGTTATTATCAGACAAGCAATTATTCCCGATTGTATAGATTTAAAAGTTTTCATATCTAATCTGTTTCATGTTTATATTTTATTCTTCCGGAGTCACATAGGGAACCAAACGCAAGTTGGTGATGAACATACGGAAATCCGATCCCTCTTTCATGGTCAATCCGGCCGACAGGACATCGAAGTTGAGGATAGTGAACAGTGAGTGTACACCGCTCACACTCCAAGCATCAATCGCCTCGCCCAAGTTGGCATACTTGGTATGTATCTCGAAAGTAAGAGTCTTCCAGCTGCCGTTAAATGCGTATGGCTTATTGTTAGTCCACGAAGCCACATTCCATGCACTTTCACCATTACCCTTTCCGCCATTCTTGTTCATGCGCCAGCCTACCACACCGGTGCTCCAATCATGGTTCATATAGATGTCTGCCTGCAAAGCAGCCTTGCGGGCATCCGTTTCTCTGGCCCATTCTCCGTCACTGTTGTCTATCAGATACTGTAATTGCATTCCTGTATTGAAACGGAAATAACCGAAAGGCGAATTATTATCGCTTACCACCGGAAGAGTGGCCGGAGCTGTTTCGGGTATACTGAAGACATAGGCTCTGGCACCTGCGGGCACTTGCGGCACATCCACCGCGTTGATTGAGTAATAGGCACATTTCTGCGGAGAGACTACGCTTCCGGACACACCATAGTTCAAAGCTGTGGTTCCTTCATGGTCGTGCACAAACATTGCTTTGTCGTAGAACATATAATTGGGGGTATAATAGTTCTCACCCAATTCTGCCATCTCCACCCGGAGGGAACCGCTCCGTTCGCCCACTCCATCAGGCACCTTAACAGTTATCCGCGTTCCATCTTCGGATACCACCATATCCCCAGCGCCCTCGATATAGGGAACCTGCACTTCATTGCCGTCATTGCCCGGAAAGTAAACGGCCGATGCACCATTGAGGTACTTCCCTATAAGGGTGATGTAGTCGCCCGGATGGGGCAGCGTGTATGACACATCAGTAATACCGGGCATCTTGTTCACATCCTTAAAGATGAAACGGTATACTCCTTCACCGTGGGAAGTTACCACCCTGAGGGTATTTTTCACTGATTCATCTTCTATCTCATGTGCCATCGGAACGCTGGAGGGAACTTTAAACGTAAGATGAGAGTCACTCATATAAGTAGAATTGTATTCCTTCACCTGCAAACCGTTGCAATAAATAGCTTGCAAACCACTAAAGCCGCTACCGTCCACCCGAATCCAGGTTCCGGTATAAACAGAGGTAATCTGTTTGGCTTCTTCACCAAGCATATTGCTCCACACACTGTATATGCGGACATCATCATCGTCGTCAGAACAAGAAAATATGCCAAACAACGAGAACAACAATAAAGTGCTCAAACACAAATTCGTTAATATCTTATCTGTTATCTTCATAGTAGTCATCTTATTTGTTAAAATCATAAGCAACAGGTGCTGTATTTAATAACGGGTCACGGGTACTTTCCACTTCCGGATAAGAAAATGCCCATACATTGTCATCAGAGGTATTTGAATGTACGTAATCTCCTTCCGCCAATGGAGTATGAGTAGCTCGCACCGCCAGTTTGGCTCCGTCGGACTGGCGGGGACTGTCAGAGCTGAATGCTGCCTGAAGAGTGTTCTTGTTTATCGTATAATAGTAAGCATACCATCTGTTGCTGTCCCATTCGTCACTGCGTACCTGTCCTCCTTCATCACCTTCGGTCATAATAACCAACTCATTATTGATAAAGTCGGTCACCCACTTTGTGTCGTAAAACGAACGGCGTACCAACGTAGGCCACCAAAGACCTTCCATAAAGAACTCTACACGAAATTCTCTCAACAAATCATTACGGGTGAGATAGTTGGTGTCATAGTAGGTCAATTCGCCACTCTCTATCTCCATCTTGTAGCCACGCTTCCGGACATCGTCGTAATATTTCAAGGCCCCCCGGTCGGTCAGCTCATCACTGGTTCCCATACAAGCCTCCACATACAGCAGGTAAACTTCCGCAAGGCGCAACATCGGTGTGCAAAAACCGGAGTTCCCGGAAATAGCTATATTGTCGGTATCTTCCGCACTGCCTACCACCTGTTTCTTGAAGGCAACTTTTCTGTTCGTTTCCAATCCAGCCGCTTTCTGTCCGCCTTTATATCCGGCAGCCCAACCACCATCCTCTAAATGTGTACCGATATAGTCATAGAACTCTCCCGGACAAAGCACATTACCACGCAGACGGGAACGTCCGCCGGAATTAATCAGCATACGCAGGCAGTCGTAAGATACATAAGAGGAGTTGTAGGCACTTAAGCCGTTCAGCAATTCTGTGTAAGAACACAAACCGCTTCCGTTGCTGTTACCCATTCCGTAGGAGTCGACACCTTGCAGCGGTTGCAAAGCAAACAATACCTCTTTGCAATTATTGTTCTGTACCCGGAAGATTTCTTCATATTCTTCCATCAATCCATATCTGTTCTGAGCAAGAATCACTTCTCCGGCAGCCTCCTTGGCCAAGCCGTAAAGAATGTCAGCCAAATCGTGAGAACCGCTGGCCTCATAATAATCCATAGTAGCCTGTGTACAGTGTCCGCCACGCGCATACGCTGCCAGCGTTACATAATAGCGTGCCAGTAGTCCCAAAGCCGAATAGCGAGTCACACGACCATCCGCGTCGGCAAGCGGCAACCACTCCGCAGCGTACTCCAAGTCGCGGATACCGTAGCGAATCACATCCTCGAAGCGTGTGGGAGCCATATTGAAAGCTTCCGTATGAGCAATTGGATTCTCCATAATGGGCACATCATGCCAGTAGGAAGCCAAATAGTAATAAGCCGCCGCCCGCATGAAACGTGCTTCTCCCTCGCAAGCATTCGCTTGTACTTCACTGAAATGTTGGCGTCCCTGTGGCGCATAATCGTTAATGATGTAGTCTGCCTGCGTAACAACAATGTAAAGTGAATTCCACGCATCGGCAAGTCCGGGTGTATTGGGTTTGTCGGTAAAGAGGCAATAAGGAGCATAGCCTGTCTCGTTGTTGTTGTCACCGTAGATATTGTTTCCGCGTGCATCTCCCATCGCAAACAGACGGGTACTGTGAAAACCAAACCAAGGTTTCATATAAAGATAAGCTGTTGCCAAACGCAACTCGTCATAAGTAGTAAAGGATTTGTCCATTTCTTTCTGGTTGGTGGCACTTACTTGCAAGAAGTCATTGCAGGAAGTAAGGCTTGCCATCGCGACCATTCCACAAACAACTGATAATATAATATTCTTTTTCATGGAAGTTTTCTATTTAAAAGGTTAAATCAATACCAAATGTATAAATCCGGGGAGAAGGGCAACGCCCCGTATCCACTCCGTACATCAACATACTCTGACCGGAATAAGAATATTGCGCCTGTGTAGAGCCAATCTCCGGATCGTAACCGTCATAGCCTGTGAATGTATATACATTTTTAATATTCGCATAAATGCGCGCATTCTCTATCTTCAGTTTTTTCAACCAATTCTTTGGTAACGTATATCCCAAAGCGATATTCTGTATACGCAAGAAAGAAGCATCCTCCACATAACGACTACTGATACGGTCGTTATCATTGGCATCATTAACAGACATACGGCATAAACCGTTAGAACCGGGTAGAATATACATGTTCCAGACATCGGTATTATCCGGATTTCCATCAAGGTATCCCAAACGGGCATGGTTGGCAACGGACGCGTGTACATTACCGCTCGAATTGGGGTTAGTAATACGACGGGACAGATAGTTCATCGCTTTGTTTCCATACGAGCCGTATAGGAATATGGTCAAATCGAAATTCTTATAATTAAAGGTATTATTAATACCATAGGTAAATTTAGGCAACGGACTTCCCAAGAATGTCTGATCTTTTTCGTCAATCACTCCGTCATTATTCAAATCCTCAAAAATATAGTCGCCAATATAAATTTGTTTGATAAGGCTACCTTTATCCGTACCCGAGTTAACCACCTGTTCACCTACCCGCAATACCGGGGTAGCAATCTTTACCGTACTAGTTCCATCACCATTATCTATCAAATAATCGGAAGCGCTATTGATGCGGCCGATTGCCTTATAGCCATAGAACTGACTGACAGGCTTTCCGACTGCAGTGCGGGTAATCACTTCCGTCTGACCACTATTTTGATAAGTCTTGTCGATAAAGGCATTCTCTGTATTCATACTTGCTACCTTGTTGCGGTTCAAACTGAATGTAACATTTGTACGCCACTGAAAATCCCTGTTGGAGATATTCACCGTGTTCAATGTAAATTCAAAACCTTTATTCTCCATGGAGCCTATATTCGCCCATTGGGCTGTTGCAGCACCATTACCAGTAGTTCCCATATATCCCGGATAATCTTGTTGCAACAAGAGGTTCTTTGTCTTTTTGATATATGCATCCAGAATAAACTCGACGCGGTTATTAAAAAAGTTCAGGTCGATACCTGCATTCCAAGAACGGGTACTCTCCCATGTCAAATCGGGATTAGCGATATTGGCGGTCTGCAAACTCGTCCCCCAGATAGACTGCACATACGTTCCCATCCGTTGGTAAGCAAATGCAGTGACATTGGAGTTACCAACTTCACCATAACTCAAACGCAACTTGAAGTTATTAACCACATCTTTCAGCGGACGCCAGAATGACTCTTCGGAAAGACGCCATGCCACAGCTACTGATGGGAATGTCCCCCACTGATTTCCCTTGGCAAAACGGGATGTTCCATCGCGCCGTACCGTAGCCGTTAACTGGTAACGGTTGTCGTAACTATAAAACAGACGACTGAAATAAGAGAGATACGTTGCCTTGCTTGCCCTTCCACTATTGGTGGCATACGCAGCATCACCTGCATCCAAGTCTGTCAGCAGATTATCACCATGTGTACGTTTTCCCTGAAGATAATCTGAATTTCTGGAAGTCATCTCATGTCCTAACATCAAACTTGTCTTATGCTTACGTTTGAACGTCTTCTCCATCGTCACTACATTCTTCCATCCCCAGTAAAGCCCGTAGTTTTTGGAGTGTTCATTAGTAGGATAAGGATTCTTTGAGTATCCCAATTCATATTGGGGAAGGAAATATTGATAATTATCGATATTGCCGTCTGCCGTAAAATCAGTACGGTAAGTCAGCCATTTCCACGGATTGATTTTCATGAAAAGATTGGCACGAGCACCTCCCTTTTCATTATTACGCTGCGTTAACGCCGCCAACGCTACCGGATTACTGTAGTTGCTTAAATTCTGCTGATCGTCCTCTTCCGGCCCGGAAAAGTTACCATTCTCATCACGTACGGGAACATCCGGTGCTTGATAAAGTGCATTGGGAATGATAGACCAACTAGCCATGCCTGTACCTTGCTTGGTATAAGATACATTCACCGTACCTCCAAAACGAACCTTAGGAGTAACCTGTATCTCTGTTCCCATACGGAAGGTGTAACGCTCAAAATCCGAACCGATACAAATACCGTCCTGACTCAAATATCCACCGGACAGGTTATAGCTGACCGTTTTTGTTCCGCCACGAATTGACAGATTATAGTTCTGCAACAGAGCATTACGGAATATCTCATCCTGCCAGTTAGTACCGTCACCTAAAGTTTCAGGATGACTAAAAGCATCTTTCACCCTGCTGGCATTTATAAGGGCATACAATTCATTATAGTGACGAGCGTAATCACGCAAATTCATCATATCAATTGTATTCGGTATTTCCTGATTTCCCATAGAGACTTGAAAATTAATTCGGGGCTTGCCTGTTACACCAGCTTTCATCGTAATCAATATAACACCATTAGCCGCCTGCGCACCATAAATGGCAGTAGCCGAAGCATCCTTCAAAATTTCAATGCTTTCAATATCAGCCGGATTAATACCCGCAATAGCATTACTTGTATTCGAACCTGTTTCACCGGAGATAATGACTCCGTCTACTACATAAATAGGTTCATTGGTACTGTTTAATGAATTCACACCACGAATCTGAATAGATGTACCTCCACCCGGGACACCGGAGTTTTGCGTCATCTGCAATCCTGCCGCACGTCCCTGCAACGCCTGGTCAATTGTAGAAGCCATTGATTCTTCTATGGACTTAGCATTGATGGAAACGACTGATCCTGTCAAGTCCGAACGTTTCATTGAGCCGTATCCTACCGCTACCACCTCATCCAACATATTCTCATCATTCTCCATCGTGATATCCAGTTTGCCGCCTTTCGTCACTTTCCGTTGAATGGTCTTCATTCCAATATATGAGAATACAAGGGTAGAAGCTGATGATATATTCAGTGTATAGTTACCATTCACATCGGTAGTAGCACCTTTACTAGTACCTTTCACTTGAATACTAACACCTATCAAAGGTTCTCCGGCATCATCAACCACTTTACCGGTAACAGTAATGTCTCCTTCAGAGACAACATGCGGAAGAGGAGAAAATGCACCTCCGGTCGCATAAACAGGAGTGACTGCAAAAAACATAATAACCGAACATAATCCGGCTAGCAGCACACATCTTGAAAAATAATTGTTCTTCATATATATTACATTTATAAAATATTGCTTTATTATTTTACACACATATTTAGCAAATGTCCGACACAAAAGTATGAACTTACATTCTACTACACTACTTGAAATGTAACATCAAGTTGCACATACGTTTATCTGCTTTTTAAATACGTTTCAATTTGTTTTGAATTTGAAAAAAATGGTGGTAACACTCATTTTCGGCAATACTAATTCGACAAATGGATCAGTGTTTTTCAGTTCCTGATACCAACTTTCTTTTGGAGTATCAGCCTGTATTACTTTCCTTATGGAGGCATCTTCGGGAACGACAGGATGATAAGAACAGTTCTCCGCCATCATAATTGATTTGTTGCCAACTTGCCGGGCTATGTTCTGAAATTCAGTTTTAAAAGCCTGTTCATACAACTTTGTGTGTTCATGCATTCATTATTAAAATATAGGAAAAGGAGTCAAGAGTAAAATACAAGATTGTACTTTTGCATCTGTCGATTCTTTAGATTGCCCTCAACCAGCACAAAACTACAATCTTGTATTTTAAAACGTTTGGTAAAATGTAACGTAAAGTTAGCTATATGTATAACGCAGTTTTAAATTTGCATCATTCGCCTTTATTTCTGATAGACGCAGCATATTCCGAAGGAGATACTCCATAGAACTTCTTAAAAACAGTTGCAAAATTAGCCTGATTATCAAAGCCTACCGCATCCGCTATTTCTGAAATATTCAGCTTCCCTTCCTGAAGCAGTGCTGCCGCTTTCTTCATCCGTAGATTCCGGATAAAGACTGATGTTGAAACTCCTGTAATATCTTTCATTTTACGATGAAGCTGTACACGACTCAATCCGACTTCCCTGGCAAGCATTTCTACATTGAATTCCGAATCATCCAGAAACTTATTCATCACATTCATAACCCGTTCCATCAATCGTTCATCTCCAGATTTATTTTCAGCAATTTCAATCTTTCCCACCTGATCCCTGACACCAGAGAACTTTCCTTTCAATAACAATCTTGTCTCAATCAGATTCTTGATATGTACTCTCAACTCTTCAACGACAAACGGTTTTCCTAAATATGCATCCGCACCTTTACTTAATCCTTCAATACGGTCTTTATATTCCGCTTTTGAAGTCAACAGGATAAACGGTATATGACTCACATTCGGATTGTTGCGAACCATTTTCAGAAGTGAGATACCATCCATTTCAGGCATCACGACATCAGAAATTATAAGATCCGGTTGTTGTTTCAGAATGGTTTGCAAACCCTCTTTCCCGTTACGGCAAATATATACCTTGTATTGCGAGCTCAATTCCGCCTCCAGGAAACGAAGAATCTCATCATCGTCATCTACGATCACAATCCTATAACTCGCTTTATGGTTTCTTGTCGTAGCCGTTTCTTCTTCACTTTCTTGAGAAAGTCCCAAGGCAGAAGGAACTCTTGAAGTAGTTTTGTTTTCCGCATCCGTCCATTCGGATTTCTTCAAATGGTCTTTCCCATAAGGAATATGAATAATGAAACGACTTCCTTGCGCATCTTGTCGGTTACAAGCATTGATAGTACCGTGATGCAATTTGACTATCATCCGGCACAGATTCAGTCCTATACCAAAACCGATACTTCCATTGAAACCATTGGAAGGTGCCTGATAAAAACGTTCGAATATCTTTTCCAATTTGTTGGCGTCAATGCCGGATCCAGTATCAATTACTTCAATCTCAATAAAATGCTGCAAATCTCCAACAGTAAGTTCATTCACCTTCTCACGCAGGCTGATTTTTATTTCACCTCCATCCGGTGTATATTTAAAAGCATTCGACAGCAGGTTTACCAATACTTTATCAAAATTATTAGGATCAATCCATGCCGGAAGCTCCTCTTGTTCATAATCAAAACACAAGTTTATATTCCTTTTCTCCGCCTGATAAGTAAATAAAGAGATCAATTCTTTGATATAATCCACCATGTCCGTTTCAACGCAATGAATATTCAATTGCCCTTTTTCAATTTTACGCATATCAAGCAACTGATTCATCAGATTAATAATGCGATTCGCATTTTTTTGCATCAGGCGCAACATCTTCATCGTATCGGTATCATAGTCTCTCTTTAACAAATTCTCCAACGGGCTCACAATCAAAGTCATTGGAGAGCGAATCTCATGTGAAAGGTTGATAAATAGTTTGATTCTCTCTTCATTCATTTCTTTTTGGTGCCGGCGACGAACACTCAAATAAATCTGGAATGCAACAACAAACAATATCAACGCATAGCAAACATAAGCCAGAGACGAACGCCACCACGGTGCCGCAATATCAATCCGTATCACCTTCACAGGGGTATACTGCCCGTTCTCACAGGCGCGTATTTCAAATGTATACTTGCCGGAATTTAAATGATTGTATGTGATTTGATTGATTCCCAATTGAGTAGAGGTCCAGTTCTTTTCATACTCTCTGATACGATATTCATAGAAAATATTTCCTGAATTACGATAATCCAATGTGGAAAACTCAAGCGTAAACGTGTTGTCTTCATAAGCCAGACTAATTTTGTCGGCACGAGTTACAAAAGTGTCCAAAATGGGTTTTCCACCGGATTTACTTTTAGCTGTCATTGCTTCTCCTCCTAAATAAAGATTGGATAATATCACAGTCGACTTCCCTTTTTGAGCTGTGACGCTATCCGGATGAAAAGTCGTTATTCCCTTCACACCTCCCAAATAGATAAGGCCATTCATTGACTGATAGCTGGCCCCAATAGTATACTCATTATCCACCAATCCACGTTCGGAATAATAGGAAGCAATCTTATTTTCAGCGACTTTTATCAGGTTAATGCCTTTCAAGGTACTACACCAGATATTCCCCCTCTCATCTTCTGCCAACCCATATACAAAATTATTAGAAAGTCCGTCTTCTTCATCATAGTAATGAAGTTCTTTTGTTTCGGGATGATAACACATAAGTCCCTTATTCGTTCCCGCCCAAATATTTCCACGTACGTCTTCCAATAATGAGTAAGCGATGAAATTACCTAATGATTGACTCAATACAGGAGTAAATTTCTCGGTTACAGGATCGAAATAATCCACTCCATTACAGTGTCCTATCCACAATCTTTCTTGGGAATCAAGAAGTAGAGTATAAATCCAATTGTTCCTTAACCCACCGGAGGAACTTTGATATTCCGTGACTGTTTGAGTGGGTAGGTGATATCGTATGAATCCGGAACCGAATAAAGAAATATATAGGTTTCCTTTATCATCACCTGTGATCTTCTTTATATCCTTCAATTTAATTTCCGGTAACATAAAACGTACGTTCCCTTTGGTATCCTGCATATAAAGCCCGGAATAATAGCCTCCAAACCACAAATTACCACTATAATCCTTATAGATGGATGAAACCGTTTTACCTGAAAACAGATGATCGGTTATATTTCCTTCCGAAGTAATTTTAAACACTCCTTCGCCTTCTACACCGCTAACGATATGTCCATCATCATCTTTATACAAGGCAGTTATCACACCAGCCTGCGGATATTCACGGGTAGGAATACTCCAGAAATGGAAAGGTGTAGATTCTTTAGACACCATAACCATTCCTCTATGATAACACCCTATCCATAAATTTTGGTTATGATCTTCATAAATAGCACGTATTTTAGCATTATTGACATCAATAAAAGGAAGAGTGATCACCTCGGAACGAAGTTCTTTCAAATCGGGTTGAATAACCTTCAATCCTTTGCCAAAGGTTGCCAAATAACGTGTCCCTTTTTGGCTTACGAGTATGGAACGTGCCGGCAACCAAGATTCATTATGTTCTATTTTGGTAAAGCTGTCATTCTCTCTATCATAATAATAAGCAGCAGTCCCCGTGGAAAGGAGGAAATTACCCGAATGATCCTCGGCCATTCCGGAAATTGAAGAACCGCCATCTAAAATAGCCCGTGTGTACATCTTACTCGTTCGTGTAGAAGGATCATATCGAAGTAAACCGATACCGTTTACTCCAATCCAGATGCTCCCATGACGGTCTTCATATATTACTCCATAATGGGCATGTTCAGATACATCGGGAATATCTGTCATTTGCACACCTGTTCCTGTATCTTTCCGAATACGGAAAATTCCTCTCCCGGAAGAGCCAACCCATATTTCACCCGAACGCAATTGAGTGATACACATGATATGGAAAGATGAGTTTTCTTCAAACTTAATTGTTCGAAATGCATTTTCTTCCGGAACGTAATATTGTAATCCGCCAATACCTCCCACCCATAACGTGCCTTCATTGTCAAGCATCAGGGCTTTTACAGAGTTATCGGATAACGAAGTGCTATCCTTTGGATTATTATAATAATGAGTAAATTGTATACCATTGAATTTATTAAGGCCATAATCTGTCCCGATCCAAATAACCCCATCTTTATCTTGGCAAATGGAAGTAATCAGATCGCAAGTTAATTGTTTGGAATCATAGAACAATGTATTCTCGGCGACCACCTGTACAATTCCACCCCAAAATACAATCATCAGCAGTAATAGTCTTTTCATAGTAAACTGTCCTTTCTTTGTGCAAAGAAAGTAATTCTTTTCAAAATCGGACTATTTAATTCGTTTCATTTGTTTTTAAATTTAGTCCCCTTTGCACCAAAAAAAGAATGAAACATATACAAAAACTATTGAAACACAGATTTTTTATCTCTCCGAAAAGATATCCTAACTTTGCCTATAGAAAATAAATCAGCTATTAACCTCTAAAAGAAAATAACATGAAAAAGTATTTAGTAGCAGCACTAGTTGCATGTTTGGGAATCTTAAGTGTCAATGCACAAGTAGACAAGACTATCGAAGTCAGTCAATGCGAAGCCAATAACAAACTGACAGTAGAAGGGCAGACCTTAATTTCCACCGGTTATGGAAACTTGGTATTTCCAGAAAATGATTACACTAATTACACCGGAATAAACTTTGAAGCGACCAACTTCAAAAAATTAGATGAAAATGCCACAAATGCCATCTGTTCATTAAAAATAGAATATACCCAAGACGGTGAAACGGTAAAAGTTTCTATGGGATTTTATACACAAGGCAAGAAGAAGGTGCAATTCAGTGCTTTTAAAGATGAAAAAGCCGGTAAGATTACAATTGATCCAGGCTCTATTACCAAAGTCACCATTGGGATGGGAAAAAACAAAAAAGTAGATATTAATAATATAGTTTTAGTAGCTAAAAAGTAACATAGATCAGGTATACCTGCTAGTTGCTTAAATAATAACTGCCGGCTTCTTTTTACAAGGACCGGCAGTTATTATTTTATCCTGTGGAACATACATCATATATATTAGTAACATAAATATGAAAAGAAGTTACTTCCAAGGTAGATTTCAGAAACATTTTTTTGCCTTTTGTATTGGGAAATGAGCTACCTTTGCTACAAATCCATACAATATGAACAGAAACACTTTTTTTGTATTATTCCTATTAATAAGCAACCTTGTTTCAGGACAGGACCTGAAGCTGTGGTATAGTCAACCTGCACAAAATTGGTCGGAATCCCTCCCTATTGGTAACTCCCGTCTTGGAGCCATGGTATATGGCGGAATCGAACGCGAAGAATTACAACTCAATGAAGAAACATTTTGGGCAGGTTCTCCATACAATAATAATAACCCGAATGCCGTACATGTTCTACCGGTTGTACGCAAACTGATTTTTGAAGGGAGAAACAAGGAAGCGCAAAGACTCATTGACGCCAACTTCTTAACCCAGCAACACGGTATGAGCTATCTGACATTAGGTAGCCTTTATCTGGAATTTCCGGAACACCAAAATGCATCCGGCTTCTACCGCGATCTGAATCTGGAGAACGCAACGACAACTACCCGTTATCAAGTGGATAACGTCACTTATACACGCACCACTTTTGCTTCATTTACTGATAATGTCATTATTATGCATATCAAAGCAAGTAAAGCAAACGCACTGAACTTTACTGTTGCATATAACTGCCCTCTAGTACATAAGGTGAATGTTCAGAATGATAAGCTGACCGTCACCTGTCAAGGAAAAGAACAGGAAGGTTTGAAAGCCGCACTACGGGCAGAATGTCAAATCCAAGTAAAAACGAATGGCACTCTCCGCCCGGCAGGAAATACGCTCCAAATAAATGAAGGAACAGAAGCCATCCTTTATATATCGGCAGCAACCAACTACGTAAACTACCAGGATGTCAGCGCCGATGAATCCCACCGGACCAGCGAATATCTGAAAAGAGCAATGCAAATACCTTACGAAAAAGCTCTCAAAAGCCATATCGCTTATTATAAAAAACAATTTGACCGTGTACGCCTTACATTACCGACAGGCAAAACTTCCCAACTGGAGACTCCCAAACGAATTGAAAACTTCGGAAATGGGGAAGACATGGCAATGGCAGCTCTACTTTTCCATTATGGACGTTATTTACTGATTTCTTCTTCGCAACCAGGTGGACAACCGGCTAATCTGCAAGGTATATGGAACAACAGTACTCATGCACCTTGGGATAGTAAATACACCATCAACATTAATACAGAAATGAACTATTGGCCGGCAGAAGTCACTAATTTAAGTGAAACACATAGTCCGCTATTCTCTATGTTGAAAGATTTATCTGCCACAGGAGCAGAAACAGCCCGAACCATGTATGATTGTAGGGGATGGATGGCGCATCATAATACTGATTTATGGCGAATTTGCGGAGTTGTAGACTTTGCTGCAGCCGGCATGTGGCCTAGTGGGGGAGCCTGGTTAGCACAACATATCTGGCAACATTACCTCTTTACAGGAAATAAAGAGTTCCTGAAAGAGTACTATCCCATCCTGAAAGGAACAGCGCAGTTCTACATGGATTTTCTGGTAGAACATCCAGTGTATAAATGGTTGGTAGTGTCTCCTTCTGTATCACCGGAACATGGTCCGGTCACTGCCGGATGCACCATGGATAACCAGATTGCTTTTGATGCACTGCATAATACCTTATTGGCTTCACACATCGCAGGTGAAGCCCCCTCTTTCCAAGACTCCCTAAAACAAACGCTAGAGAAATTGCCACCTATGCAAATAGGGAAACATAACCAACTACAAGAATGGCTGGAAGATGTTGACAATCCCAAGGACGAGCACCGTCATATTTCACATTTGTACGGGCTATATCCGAGTAACCAAATTTCTCCATACTCGAATCCCGAGTTATTTCAGGCAGCAAGAAACACATTGCTGCAACGCGGTGATAAGGCTACCGGTTGGAGTATCGGCTGGAAAGTCAATTTCTGGGCACGTATGCTGGATGGAAACCATGCCTTCCAAATCATCAAAAATATGATTCAACTATTGCCCAACGATCACTTGGCTAAAGAATATCCGAACGGGCGTACCTATCCCAATATGCTGGATGCCCATCCGCCTTTCCAGATTGACGGTAATTTCGGTTATACAGCCGGAGTAGCGGAAATGTTGCTCCAAAGTCATGACGGTGCCGTACATTTATTGCCAGCATTGCCTGATGCATGGGAAGAAGGAAGTGTGAAGGGGTTGGTGGCACGTGGAAACTTTACTGTCGATATGGACTGGAAAAACAATGTGTTAAATAAAGCGATCATCCGATCGAATATAGGCGGTACGCTCCGAATCCGGTCTTATGTCCCACTGAAAGGGAAAGGCTTAAAACAAGTAAACGGGAAAGAGTGCTCAAATAGTTTATTCGCCACCACTCCTATCAAACAACCTCTTGTAGCCAAAGGGGTAAGTGCGCAATCTCCCAAACTGCAAAAGTTTTATGAATATGACATCGAAACAAAGGCCGGTAAAACCTATATTGTAAATACAATCGAATGAAAACAATAACACATAAGGAGAGGTGAATCTTTTCTCGTGTTACATTTTTTACGAACGATGTTACAACATCCGATTACGCTCCCGGAGCCTATTGAAAATATTCATCTTTTATTAGGTTATATTTAGGTTTTTAGTTTTCTTTGTACTACAAACAACGATCTATAAACTATGAAAAATGTATTGACTTTTCTATTATTATTGTTTTCTTTGTTATGCAACGGGCAATCTCCTAAGTTATTCACTACTGACAAAGAGCTATCCAGTAGTTTGATTAATCAAATATATCAAGACCGAAACGGTTTCATTTGGATTGCAACAGAAGATGGTCTGAACCGTTATGACGGTGCTAAATTTACCATATACAAACATGAGCCCAATAATGAACATTCGTTAGCCCACAGTTTTGTTCGTACTGTTTTTGAAGACAGCAAAGGTCGTTTGTTTATCGGTACATATATGGGAATTCAAATGTATGATCCGGCTACAGACAATTTTACCCCACTTGCAATAAGAGAAGACAATGGAGAAATATTTGAAAGCAATATTGTTTCTTTTATCGAAAGGAGAAATGGAGAAATATGGGTATCCGGGAATATGTTGTGTAAGTTGAATATCAAAGATTACCAGTTGACCGTTCAAAAAATTGATATTCCCATAACATCAACAGGATTTATGATTGAAGACAAGAAACAGAATGTCTGGATAGCAAAAGGAGAAGAAGGAATATATCGTCTTGATTCTAATAACCAACTTACTTTATATTTATCTAAAGACAATGGATATATCAAAAGTATATGTGAAGATTCACGTGGAAATATTTACGTAGGAAGTATGAGAAAAGGACTATTCGTCTATAACAAAAGACAAGACTCCTTTATACCTGTTGATTTTAAAGAAAAGAGAGAATTTCCTATCTGTTTCCTCTATTCCGGACCACAAAATGAATTATATATCGGAACTGACGGTAAAGGTATGAGTGTTTACAATAACCAAACTCATGAAATCTCCGAATACAATTTTGACAACAACTATTTTGATTCAAAAAATTCAAAAATACATTCTATCCTAAAAGACAATTCCGGTAACTTATGGTTGGCTGTTTATCAGAAAGGAGTCATGCAGATACCTGCCCGAACAAACAGTTTCAAGTATATAGGACATAAATCCATGGATAAAAACATGATCGGTTCCAGTTGTATAACCTCATTCTGCAAAGACAACAACGGTATGTTATGGGTAGGAACCGACAATGACGGAATTTATGCCCTGACAAAAAAGTTAGAACCGGCTAAACATTTCTCGCATACTAATCACCCTAATTCTGTGCCTTCGACAGTTATAAAACTATATGAAGATTCCGAGTACAACATTTGGGTCGGCTCCTTTATCAACGGTATGGGAAAGCTGAACAAACAGACAGGATTATGCGATTACCAGTACCAACTGGTAGATAAGAACAACAACTATATACAACGTGTATATGACTTCGCAGAAGATAAAAACAAGCGTCTTTGGATTGCGACAATGGGATTCGGTTTGTTCTACTATGACCTGAAAACGAAAGAATTTACATCCGTACAATCTCAGACATCTTTAATCAACGAATGGATAGGTTGTTTGCACTATTCCGATGATAATAAACTATATGTCGGAACTTATGATGGTGCTAACTGTATAGATCTTGACAGCCCTGATTTTCAAAGTCATAAGATACTCTCACAAAACGTTATTTATTCAATCTTTGAAGATGCCGACGGAATTGTCTGGTTAGGCAGTTCCGAAGGATTATCCGGTTGGAATAAAAAAACGAAAGAACTAACCACTTATACTACTGCAGACGGATTGCCCAGTAATACAATATATGCCATACAAGGAGACGGAAAAGATTTTCTTTGGATAAGCACCAATGCCGGAATTTCCCAATTCCAAAAGAAAAACAACAAATTTATCAATTATTATGTCAGCGACGGATTACAGGGAAATGAGTTCTACAAGAATGCCTCATTCAAAGATAAACAAGGTATTATCTGGTTTGGCGGAATGAATGGCATCACCTATTTCAATCCACAAGACATTATCAATCCGGCAAAAACATGGAATATCCGGATTACCGACTTTTTCCTGCATAACAATCCGGTTAGAAAAGGAATGAAATCCGGTATTCATAATATTATCAACTGCCCTGTATTCAACGCAAAAGAGTTTTATCTATCCCATAAAGACAATGTGTTCAGTATCGAGTTTGCCACTCTGGAATTAAATGCCCCCGAACACATCAACTACCTTTATTCTATCAACGATGAAAAATGGATCAGTTTGCCCAAAGGTGTAAACCGTATCTCATTCAGCAATCTGAAACCCGGTACCTATAACTTTAAAATCAGAGCAAAAGACAACACTGTGTACTCAAATATAAAAGAAATTACCATCTTTATATCTCCTGCATGGTATGCTTCATGGTGGGCCAAAGTTATCTACTCCTTATTATTACTGACCATTATATTTATCATTATTCTTCAGATCAGACATCGGTACAGAATGCATCAGGAAATGCTGCAACATATCCATGCCGAACAAATCAATGAAGCAAAATTGCAGTTCTTTATCAACATCTCTCATGAGATACGCACTCCGATGTCTCTAATCATCAGCCCTCTACAGAAACTGATTAAGAATGAGGAGAACAATGAACGCCTGAAAATATATCATATTATCTACAGAAATGCGGAACGTATTCTGAATCTTGTCAATCAACTAATGGATATTCGGAAAATTGATAAAGGACAAATGTTCCTGATGTTCCGGGAGACCAACATTATTCCTTTTATTGAGGATTTATGTACAACTTTCGGTCAACAGGCAAATACAAAAAATATCCGGCTACAACTTCACAGTACGCTCCGAGAACTGAATGTATGGGTAGACACAGGTAATTTTGATAAGATTATCCTGAATATTCTGTCTAATGCCTTCAAGTTTACTCCTGAAAAAGGAAACATAGATATTACCATCCGTACGGGAGAAGATAATACGCTGCCCGATCCCTTGAAACAATATGCAGAAATAATTATCTCGGATACCGGAACAGGCATCGATGAACAGGAAAAAGAACACATCTTCGAACGTTTCTATCAAATCCGTAACAGCCAACAGAATCCGAAAGGTGGAACAGGAATAGGATTACATCTTACTCGTTCATTAGTGGAATTACATCATGGAATTATCTATGTAGAAAATAATAAAGAACAACCGGGTTGCCGTTTTATTATCCGATTACCGTTGGGTAACAAGCATCTACGACCTGAAGAAGTTGACAACAATGAGCAAAAGGTAACAGTAGCCGTACCAACTGTTCCTGTCATCTCTCCCATTATAGAAAATGAGGAAGAAAAGAAAGTCAGGGTAAAAACTAAATATCGCGTATTAGTTGTAGAAGACGACGAAGAAATCCGAAATTATATAGCGAAGGAGTTTGGGGACAAATTTCATATCATGGAAAGCCGTAATGGTAAAGAAGCATTAGAGCAAATATTTAAAAAGACTCCGGATTTAGTCATCAGTGACATCATGATGCCCGAAATGGACGGACTTACCTTATGCCGGAAGATCAAGCAGAATGTAAACCTCAACCATATCCCAGTCATTTTGCTTACTGCAAAAACAAGGGAAGAAGACAACCTTGAAGGTCTGAATACAGGAGCTGACGCCTATATCATGAAGCCATTCAATATCGAAATTCTGCAAAAGACTGTGGAAAATCTGATTAATACACGACAGCAGTTACGCAAAGTATTTACAGGCCAGCAAAACCAGGAGAACAAGGTTCAGAAACTGGAAGTGAAATCACCCGATGAAAAATTGATGGAACGTATTATGAAAGTGATCAATGAAAATATCAGTAATCCTAACTTGACAATAGAGACAATCACCACCGAAGTAGGTATCAGCCGCGTACATCTTCACAGGAAACTCAAGGCACTCACCAACCAGACAACCCGTGACTTTATACGTAATATACGTTTAAAAGAAGCCGCACGTTTATTGTCCGAAAAACAGCATACCATATCCGAAATAGCTATGTTAACAGGATTCACTGATCCTAATAATTTCTCAACAACATTCAAAGAATTGTATGGAATGCCGCCTTCAATGTATATGAAAGAGCAGTTGAGTAAAAAAGAAGAGTAACCCAACTGCTCTCTAGCATGTTTATCTGTTAAACTTGTACCAATCAAAGTTAAACAGTTTGCAGCCTTTACGTCCTTTGAATACAAAATAAATATCTTGTATTCCTGTGACCGGTTTTACAATATCAGTCTGCAATGTTTTCCAGCATTCCCAACCTCCCGTTGAAGGAATAGTCAGTTCCGCAATTAATGGTCCGCTTATACTGTCTGTACGTACTTCAAGTGTCCCGCCACGAAGGGCACTGGCAACGGTAGCTGTAAACCGTTTGGGAGATTTATTGCCGAAATCCACTTCACGTACCTTTATATAGTCTCCATTATGAATGTCAGATATATATACACCGGTTTTCACATTTGGCTCGGACTTCACACCTTCAGAAAACGCGATAGTTTCAGCTTCCACCCTTTCGTAAGGATTGAGCGTGCCTATCGGTGATACCCCTTCCCGGGTAGCATTAATAATCGGGAAAGTGCCGTCAGCGTTATATTTGAACTGCTCCACCGCCGCACTTCGCCCGAAACCTCCACCACCCGGCAGCTTACCCGTATGATAGAAAAAATAGGAATTGCCTTTATAGTCTATCACTCCACAATGGTTAGTAAACGAGCCCGTATCTTGTAAAGGCATGATTTCTCCCATATACTTCCACGGACCAAGAGGCCCCTCACTCATGGAATAGGCAATATGTTCGGGTACACCTCCGGCAGCATAAAGAAGATAGTATTTTCCTTCCCGTTTATGAAGCCATGGACCTTCTGTATAAGTATCTTTATACTTAACACCTTTGACACGCTTTTCCGGATTGGGTGCACCAAAGCTCTCAACAGTCTGTTCCAGTTTACCCACTTCGCCCTTCAAAGAAATCATATCTTCATTCAATTCTGCATAATAGATATTCGGATTTCCCCAATACAGATAAGCACGACCGTCATCATCTATATATACGGTAGGATCTATATAATCCCAGCTCCCGTCATGAAGGGGTTTACCGATGGCATCCTTAAAAGGACCGACAGGCGTATCACCGACTGCCACACCGATCGCCATGGTATTAGTCAGTTTAGAGTGCAAACAGACATACCAGTAAAATTTACCATTACGCTCGATGCACTGTGCCGCCCAGGCACGGTCGTCCGCCCAAGCAAATGATTCAATAGCAAGAGGAGAACCATGGTCAGTCCAATTCACCATATCCTTGGTAGAGTACACACGCCATTCCTGCATCCAGAAAAAATCAGCCTTATCTTCATCATGTCCTGTATAGACATACAATGTACCATCATGCACCATAGGAGCAGGATCTGAAGTATAGCAAGTTTGTACAATCGGATTTTGCGCAGATAAATGATATGGCAATATCCCTAAAAACAGCAATACTGCCGCAGCTTGTTTAAGTTTCATATTCATATTATTTAATGTTTAAACAGGTTTGGAAGAAACTCTTTCAGGCAACGTCTCCAAGTCAACCATTCATGTCCCGTACCTTTCGATTCATAATAATCGACTGTGATTCCCAATTCGCGGAGTGATTCTACCATTTTCTTTGTTCCCATTTGTTCTTCCGTACCACAACCAAGAAAGAAATAATTCACTCTTTTATTGAACCCGTCCGCATCGGAAAATACTCCGTTAAAACAAGTTTTCATATCCAATCCGAAAATTGCTCCGCTAAAACTCCCTATATAAGAGAACTTGTCAAGGTGGGGCAGTGTAGTATTAAAAGTCTGGTGTCCTCCCCACGACAATCCTGCCATCGCACGATGTTCGCGGTCGGTCTTGGTGCGGAACGTACGGTCCATCATAGGTATCAAGTCTTTCAGGATAACATCATAAAAAGTTGCGCCATACAGAGCCCGCTCTTCATTTATATCCTTTCCGGGACGCGGCCGGAACGGAGCTTCCACATCTCCGCTATCCATCACTACCAACATCGGCACACACTTGCCGGATGCAATCAAATTATCCATAATATGATTCATACGTCCTTGTGCACTCCAGCCGGTTTCATCTTCTCCCATACCATGCTGCAAATATAGTACCGGATAACGCTTCTTCGGATGAGTTTCATACTCTGCCGGCGTATATACCATACAACGACGAAACTCTTTTTGTGTTTCCGAATAATACGTACAGGAACGAACCTGCCCGTGAGGTACTTGTTGAGGACGATAATAATCCCCCTCTTCACCTTCAGGGATTTCGATACCACTTGCCACACGGCAACAACCGAAGAACGTGTAGCTGGAAGGATCTGTTACCGACACTCCGTCTGCTATCAGGAAATAATAATGGAATCCTACAGGTAAAGGGTCGGTCGTTGCCGTCCAGAGTCCTCCGGTATCTTTCCACATATCATACTTCTTTCCGCAACAATCCACTTGTAGCTTGGTAGCCTGCGGAGCATAGAAACGAAAATGAGCACGTCCCTCTTTATCCACCCGGGGATAGTCATATCCCGGAATATTAGTGGATGCCGGTTCGGTAGTAATCCCGGAGTTTGGTTCTTTCTCCAACAAAAGGAGTCGTTTCTCGGCATACCGCACTCCCAATTTTCTGTATCCTTCTGCCGTGAAATGCAAATTATCTTCTGCGGCAGGACAGCCCGAAGAAGGAATCACATATGCGGTCGGAATCACTTGCGGCAGCGTATTGATTATCTCATTCATGCTTGCACATCTACCATTCTGGTCGGCATGCACCACTTCTCCCGCCAGTAAGGGAACATCCTTTGCCTGAAGATTCAAATCCCGCAACAGATTCTCATAGACTCTCTTTACTTTTTGAGGCCACTCTTTATCACCGGTATTAGACTCGCCTTGATGCAAGAGGATACCTTTAATCACACCGGCTTTCTGTGCTTCTACAGCCAATTCTTTTAGTCTACGGCAAGGATTATTACCATACGCTTTCGCGGTATTTTTCAGCCATTCCGGTTGAGAGGCAATATGTTCTTCGCAATTCTCCTCATCAAACAGTTCAATCCTGCAACCACCTACAGCTACATTGATGACACCTACCTTAATATTATCAGGCAGCCTTTCCACCAATGTACGTCCGAAATAATCGGCTGGTGTTAACCCTGTATGGCAACGTACCAACGGAGGAACAGCCTTATACCATTGTCCTTTGACGCGTCCCAAAGACGGACAATCAACAGCCGCCATCATCAGAAAGCGTTCATTGACATTGCACGTATCCTGGGCCTCAATCTTTGCATTTCCTTCCATATTGGATTGTCCCAGACAAAGGTAAATATGGAAATTAGGGTCTTGTGCAAAGGCAAATATGCCTGCACATAATAAACAACTTAATAATATAATCTTCTTCATCTTACAAATAAAAAACAATTATCCGCAAGATACTACTTGTAAAATGCGGATAATCGAGTTAAAGAGAATTCTTATTTTCTTTCAATAACAATATTGTCGAGATACAAGTCACCGGCAGCTGATGAATTGGCTTTCAATTCAAACGTATTTGCCCCTTTTCGTAAGGAAACTGACATTAAGGCTGTATTCCATACAGTATTGTCATTATCAGTTTGTGCAAACTCCGGAGTACCTACTTTGGTATTGTTTATATACATGTCTACGGTATTGACTGTAGCCGACGGAGCACGATAGCGGATACGGATTGTATATACACCATCTTCCAGTGCAGTAACAGCATCACGTACGGCAGCTGCAGAACTAGCACCAAAGTTTATATATCCCTGTGCTGTGTAGTTACGTATCGGCTCCGAATCTCCTTTTGTCACTCTCTTAGTCACATTCTTAAAATCAAAGCATTCAGCCTCATACTGATAAGCGCCCTGATAAATTTGTGGAGAAGCGGGAATCTGGATAGATGCTGCAGTAGATACAGTTAAACGATCGGTGGCTTTTCCTGAACAATTGACCGTCAAATCCAATGGTCCGTTATGAGTGACAGTCAGCGTATATACATCTTCTTTCCAATTCTCGGAAACTTGTGCAGTACCATTGGCTCTGGAAGATACAGAATGAGTTGGTTTGGATGTACATCCACATATCTTGATTACCTCCGTTTTGCTCGAACCACTAGGGTCATAGTTATTCATGTAGAAGGTGAGCTTATTGGCATATTCTTTTATAACACTTACAGTATATTTGGAGTAAGCCAATTCCATCTTGTCACATGTATTGTATTTAAACGGAATTGCAGCATTCCGTATTCCGGCAAGTCCGTTATAAACCACCCAACCATTTTCTATACGTCCTGCATAAAGTTCTCCCGTATACTCTTGCGGGAACCAACGGTTGAATTTTCCAACTTTAGTATTTACATCGCTCCAGGATCCTTCGAAAGTTGATTGGTTGATTTTATACTGGAATGAATTAGCTACATCGTCACACAATTCGAACACAACAGGAATCGTAGGATAACGGCCCGTTTTCTTAAAGTAACAATGATTATCCCAAAGATTGCCATCATCATCGCGAAGGTAAAGCCCTTCATGCAAATTCTTCGGGCTGCTATATTTAGCATTATCATCACCGGAATAGACATCTTGAAGAATCACCACTTTCGTGCGGTCAATAACTTCTTTCCGGGAAGGAATACGAATTGTTTTATCAATAATCTTACGGAACATATCTATATTGATATTGACAAATTGCGGAAAACATTCCCAATTACGGCTCTGATAACCATCACCTACATTGACTTCATTCGTCTCCTTAAAACATTGCTGCCATATAAGTTCAGGTCCGTCGATAACAGTCTGACCTGTCAGCATTACATGCTCTATAATAGGCAGCGCACCGGTAGCCGGCGGGAAATCCTTATCGCCATTCTGTCCTTTCTCCTCTGTCCAGCCGCATTGGTCGAAACGGATGCCGTACTGACCAGCAAAACCGGAGAGCCACGTGCCTAAGCAAATTCCTTCGACATTGAAGAAGCCACTTTGCGTGGTGTATTTCTCACACATAATGAAATTTTCAGAGTACAACTTGGCAGTTTGGGCAAAATCAGAATTACGCTTCACAAGAGCAATAGGATTAATATTAGCCGACCAAGTATTACCACAGAAACTAACTACCAGATATCCTCCATATTTATGAGTAAGTTTCAAAAGTTGATTCCAGTGAGCCACTCGTTGTAACCACGATACAGAGAACTGGTCATCATACCCCCAAAACTGCTCACAATAATTGAAACCAAGAAAGTTGGGATATTCTCTGAAAAACTCATCATATACCCGAACCTTATCGTCACTTTCAAATTGACTATATAAGCTGACATCCTTAAAATGACTAAAACCGCCGCTTGAAGGCTGCACCATCGCCCACACATTATTTTCAGCACACGTCCTCAACCACGACTTTGCTATCTCATAACCATACTCGCTTACATTATAGTTCCCAGTAGCCTCATCATGGCTTACAGACAACGAGATATTAAAAATGGTAAACGGACGAATATCAGCCGGAATAAGGTCTATGATTTTCTGAGGATCGGCATAATTCCATGAATCGATATGAACAAACCATGCCGGTTGTTCAGGAGAGATAGGACGGCGTAGCGCCCCCGTTACCGGAGGAATTTCGGGATTGTCTCCTTTAAAAAGATCCAGTTCGATGACAGGTGTCCGGTCGGTAAAAGTGAAACAGACAGATTCGTCACCAATAGTACTCACTTGTTTAAACTGACTGGTAAGTTTGCCGCTTACCGCCTTGTCAAGGGTACGAGACTTAGCTCCGTATTTTACAGTCCAATAGCCGTCAGTGTTGATATCCACTATCGGTGCAACTGTATTGTTTTCATCCAACACCTTGACTTTTTCATCATTCTCAAACGTTAGCCAGGCATCATCAAGAGTCCAATAATATTCATCATGTTCTACTTTGGCACCTACCTTTGGAGAATAGACTACATCCTCTCCTCCGCCTTCCAATGCTGCTATCTGAGCATACATACTGAAGCTTGTACCATCCGACAACTCAATCGTATAACTCGCACCATTATTCACCGGATTGTATGTCTTTACAGCCAGGTCCTGTTGTTTGGCCTCAATAAGCTTACGTAATGCCTTGACATTAGTATTAATATTCTCGACAGCCGTACCGGGTTTCGGTACAGAAGGAGCGTCAGGATCAATGACATCGTCATCTTTACAGGAACCAAAAATACATGCACAACATACTATTCCGAGAAAGAGTAGGTATAATAGCTTACTTTTCGTATTTAACAAATTCATTATATTCCAACTAGTTATTATTATCATTAAAATGTCAATCTGACTGAAGTTATACTGTTAGCAGATAACAACACCGTTATACCTTCAGCAGATTCCATCAAACCAGTATCGATCACTTCCATATTTTTTGTTTCGTTCGTTTCAACGGCACTTACTCTCTTTATCCCTATTAACGGTATTTCCAACCACTGGGAAGCGCCATTCAAATTCAATAATACGATGGTCACTTCACCGGTCTTTTCATCCAAATAAGCAGTAGCACAGACTTCTTCATTATTTGTAACTGCCTTAATTCGAGTTGTTTCTGTTGCATATTGAGCATAATGAGCCATAATATAACCATTCTTTGTGATTTCTCCTTCACTCGTCGGACTCCGTTTGTCCGTATCGCCCATCAAACCATAAAAACGCTTCAAATACCAATATATATAAGCACTGCAATACCCTTCCATACACATGTGGATCTCTTTTCCAAGATGATTGAGACTATATTGCCATTTCAGGAATTCCCATTTCGAAGAATCATCAGAATTCTCACCGTCATTAAAAAGATGTTCTGTCATCCACCATGTCTTTCCTTGAATACGTGAATACACACCACAGACGTAATCGTGGCGGTTCTTAACATATCCGCTACTCAAATCTGTAAACCCTTGATAGAGATGTCCGGCTAGAATATCCGTTTGAGCAAATGCTTCAGCGTTGTTGATAATAGGATCAGTATATTCAGGCTGCATACCACAGGCTTCCGGTGACATCAGTTTCACTCCTGTTTCCCGTATCCTTGCTCCGTATTGTTTTACAAAATCCACTACTTCAGAAGGAGTCCAGTACGTAAATTCCATATCCGGTTCGTTCTGGACAGAAATCGCATAGAGGTTCACCCCTTTTTCCTTCATAAATGTTACATAACGGATAAGATGGTTTGCATACGCTTCATAGTTTTCTTTTTTAAGGTGTTTCATTTCCTTTCCATTCACCGTGATTTTATCTGCAAGCGCATCTGTACAATCCCATGGACATGCAAAAATAATTGCTCCATTAGCTTGTGCTGCCTTTGCTGCTTCTACATCTGCACTCCAATCTGATTCGTTGGGATAAATCATCAAGCGAAGGATAGAATATCCCAATCCGCCGGCACCATACATCTTATCTAATTGTGGTGCAGAAATAAGATTGTCACCACACCAGATCTTCGGATTGTACATGCCGCCAAATCCTACAACCGGCTGATATTTCACCATAGGATCAACAGTTAGTGTAACAGACTTGTACGCTGGAGCTTGTTCTACCAGCAAATCAACAGTTGTTTCATTAGTTTTATCGAATAAGTGAATGGTTTGTGTACGCTTTTTCATCGTACTGTTTGCCCCACAAGATACACGAACCTTCGTGTACTGTTTTTCCCCACTACTATTCCCACCTGATGTAGGAGTAACGCTTTTTACGATCTCTCCTTCACCGAGAGTTATCTCCCAAGAAGTCTTCGCCCATTCCACCACAACATCCGTCTGACTTTCCCCAGTACTCACAGTAATGGATTTTTTAAGAAAGAGCGCATACGCGCCCTTTCCTTCATCCATTTCTTTTTTTTCATCTTCCCCTCCCGAACAAGCCCCCAAGAGGATATTCGCAAGAAAGAGCCAAAATAAAAATGTAATATTCTTCATATATAAATAGTCCTTTTAATCCAGAGGAGAGGATTATTTCAATCCGTCCACTATACCTTCATACATTTCATTACGGTTATAGTCCGATGTCCAAGGACACAGTTTATAACCAGTATTGGTCTCTGTAATACCCGATATAGAGATTCCGTATTGCTTGTCCGCAGGAATAAGTCTTCGATACTCCTGCATGATAAAAGCCATATAAGAAGCAGCGGCAGCTCTATCTTCTTCTGTTAATTTATTAATCGCAATAAAGTTGCCATCCAGTTCTTCCACCATCATGCTAAGATCGGATACCCGTATCAGTTTACCAGTCTTACCTAGTTTATCAAACAGATTGGTGATCATCGTTTTATTGCCTTCCTGGAAAACAACATCTTTGGAATAAATTGCATTGAGAAGAATATTGTACCCGTCAATTTTGGTAACGTTGTCTTCTTCCCAAGCATTAACTAAAGATATGAGCTCATCAGCCATATTCCCCATTTCATCATATTGACCAAATGTGTTGCTGACAAAAAGCTCAAGATCTACATTGGCATTCTTCACTGTATCACGGGCAATCTTCACGGCGGTACGTGCATAGTCTACTTCACCCAAATATTCACCCCAGTTAAATGTATTATCATTAACAGTCTTATCCAAAGGATTACCAATGATATTCCAAGCTTTTACACTCTTCGTTTCATTCACACCTGCATACACCATACCACCAATCCATTTTTCCATTTCTTTAGTGAAGATTTCCTTTTTCTCTTCTGGAGTCTTTTCGATATGTTGCGGCTTGGCTTCCCATGTAAAAATCAAATTATCGATGTATGCTGTCCAGTTGCCAGAACTGGAACCAATCGCAAATGTTATTTCATTGAGGTCTTTCATTACATTGGGTATCTCAATTGTAGTAGCTGGAACCGCTTCACCCAAAGCAGTGTAAGTACCTTCCTTCACAAAGGTCACAAATATACCCCCACGTTTCCACTTTTTGTCTTCGTCGAAACCATATTTATCCGCATTTTGACCAAGAGTGATCAGCTGACCATTAATTTTAACGAACATTCCAGAACCATACTCACCATTGCTGAGACGCATATCCATTGACATGCCAGTATAATCTCCAAGAGTCTTACCATCAGCTAACTTAACAGTAAATTCTGGAAATGAGTGTACAGCCTTATCTATGTAAAGTACATGACCAGTCTCTCCATCTGGATCTTCTACTACAGTAGCTGCTCCACCACCAGCAGCACCCGCTCCACTTTCAACCATAGGATACACTGTATTCAGATTATCCCCTTCAAAATTGATAACCGTAGTACCTTTTCCGGATACTTCATAGTCCATAGAAATATTATCCAAATAAAATTGTGCACCACCCGATGCGGAACCTATCGCTAAATCAAATTCTGTCAGACTTCCTAAACTTTCGGGTACTACCAATCCGGGAGCGGTATCATCTTTCAGATTAATTGTTCCTTCACGTTTCCATTTGTCACCTCCGCCACAGAAAGTAGCTCCATTCATGACATTTCCTTTCTCGTCTTTTCCTAAATTAAATTCCTGTCCCTGAATGAAAACTCGTAAACCTGTTCCATAAATTCCGTGATCTGCTACAAAACGCAAATCTATATTCAATCTAACGTAATCTCCGAGTTTTCTTCCTGCAGGCAAAACTACGTGAAATTTAGGATAGGAATAAGCAGCTTTCACATCATTTGTTCCCACATGTAAAACATGACCGCTTTCACCGGCAGGGTCTTCCTCAACTGTAGCCGAGCTATTACCTGTCATCGGATAAGTCGTACCGATAGCATCATTTTCGAAATTAAACAACTTAGTCGTTCCTTTTTGTACTTCTACCGGAATATCTATCGGCTCAATAAGCTTATTATAATATGCGGCACGCTGTCCTTGGTTTGAACAAAGTACCCCTCCATAAAGAGTCACGCCAGCCTCCGCTGCTACATCGGCAGCCGTTTGCATGCCGCCAAAATTGTAAGTACCGTCCTCCTTTAATGTATTTAGCGGATCGTAAGAACCGTTCATATCCACTGCATCAAAATTGGTAAACACTGTACTGAATGCAATTTCTTTCTTTGCAAATTCGCTTCCCGGTACATTTACAGCCAACTGAAAAGGTGTACCACTACGGTCAATATACGACTTCAGCAGGTCAAATTGAGCTAAATATTCGTTGATAGCTGCATTCTGTGGTTTCTCTACTTGAAGCTGGCAATCATATTCGTCTGTACACGACATTATCGACGCAGCGATCAGTGTAGAAGCAATTATCTTGTTATTGATGTATTTCATATACTCTTGATTTTAACGTTCATATCAAAACATCATTTTCTCACTACTTCGAGTGACTTGCCACCATACACATTACGTGTACGTAACACCAAAGTGTCTTTTGTTGCAAGCTGAATGTTATTGTCTGTCAGATTGACTGTATAGTCAAGATAAATGGCATTCCTGTCTTTTCCGCCAAGACTATTTTTCTCACCTTTGCTGACAAACTTGCCACTACCGCTTACCACTACATTCTGCGAACCAGAGTGTACAGTGCACGAACCATCTTCAGCAAATGACAAACGAACAGTATAGCTAATATCCTTACCACTCTCATCTTTGGTTTTCAGTGTCAAAAGATTGTCTTTCATACTTTTAGTAGAAATATTCACAACTTCATCATTTTCCACAAACTGTTCATGGCGAATAATATCTTTTGATGTACCTGCTACAGTAGCATGATCAATGCCACGACGCAAGTACTCTCCGTGCCAAGGATTCACATACTTCACTGCATACAAGACAAAATTCTGCGGCAATATGCTCCAATCACTGGCATTAGTTAACACCGGATTTTCAACAACCGGCTTCCCTTGCAAAATAGAGTCTGCCCCCTGAACATTAGTCATCAACAAAGGAATGACATAATTCTCACTGATCGATTTTTCATCAGCAAAAAAATCATCCGTCAACTGCACTTCTACTCCCGCCATTATTTGCCCTTTAGGAATCGCAATTCGATCGGAAGCCAACGTGTAATAAGAAGCCGGCATAGGGACAAGAGGCTGATCTGTATCTTTAAAATAAAGATTGTCACACAAGGACTCATCTACTTTAAAGTTTATCACCACATTGTTTCTATTAGTATATCCTCCACCCCAAGCAGCTTTTATTACCATTTTATGCTGATTGTCAAGAGTATTATCCACAAATTCACTCTCACCAAGCTCTATGGTACGAAGTCCGTATTGGTTGGCAAAATATACTGTCTGGTAATCGAAATCAGGAAATTCATTGTCACTACTTTCGCATGACGTCCAAGTAAGGATCAATAAAACCAGTCCGATATATGCTAAGTTCTTTTTCATAACGTACTTTTAATTAAATATAATTCTATAATTATTTCCACCCTCTATTTTGTACAAGGTTGCTGAACTTAAGTATTTCAGAATTTGGAATCGGGCAATAATACATGTAATCTTCATAATTACGTTCTTCGACAACGAATTCATTAAAAGAATGCCCATCTCTGTCCCAGTCGATACCACGTACCGGCTCGTTCAAGTTTTCTTTCCAACGACGTATATCCCAGAAACGGAAACCTTCAAAACAGAGTTCCAGACGACGTTCATTACGGATAAGATTAGCCATTTTGTCTCTATCGCCCGCACATTGTTCCAGATAAGGATCAGAAGTACCGCCTATACCGGCACGCTTACGAATAGCCTTGATTACATCATAAGCCGAATAACCATTTCCATTATCTCCTTTAGGTCCCCACGCTTCATTAGCCGCTTCAGCATAAGCCAAATACATCTCTGTATAACGAATACGTGGAATATAATGCTGCTGATTCGTAACCGATCCGAGCGCACGATTCACATCCATACGCAGTCTTTTCTTCATATAATAACCGGTACGTGTAGATCTCTGCTCTTTCACATCTATACCGTCATCAGTGCCCGATTTGCGCCCTGTATATATAGGTACATCGCCTACTCCAGCTACACTTCCGTTATAGATAATATATTTTGCCAAACGAGGATCACGTCCATTATAAGGATTATTCTTATTATAGTTACTGTTAGCAATGTCCGAGATAGGATACCCATTAGCCATAGGGAACGCATCAACAAGGTTTTGTGACGGATTCATATTGCCACTACCATTCAAAGAAGGCGGAAAGTTATTTGCCTCCTGTGAATTGGCAGCCTCACTATTACTAACATTTTCACGCCAAATAATCTCTTTAGGATTAATGCCTTTTTGCAAGTTCTCTACTACTTCTTTTGAATAATATTCCACTCCTTTATCATCCAATCCACCCAATCCTCCATTGTAGTTGAGTACAGCGGCAGCCGCATTAGCAGCATCGGCCCATGAAGCAGGATTAGAGGCATCCTGAAAAGCCGGACTAGCAGCCAAAAGAGCAGTACGAACACGATAAGCACGTGCAATCAGACCATTGAATAACTGACGGGACTTCTCTCCCATTACAGTATTATATTTACCTTTATCCTGAGTAATACTCTGAAAATCGGCAGGTACCTCATTCACATCATTATACTCCCAAGGAAGTAATTCTTCGGCTTTTTCCAAGTCACTATATATCTGCTGTACACAATCAGCAAACGAAGCACGAGGTAAATTAAGGTCCGAGTTTATAGTAAGATACTCTGTCAAACGAGGTACACCGAGCAGTTCTCCGTTTTCTCCAAATCCAGCATGTGCACGAAGCAAATAGTATAAAAACATACCGCGAAGTCCATAAGCTTCCCCCTTGGTACGACGAGCAAACAATTGTGCTTTCTCTGCATCATCCGACCACCTTACCTTATCCACATTTTCCAGGAAAAGATTGATATACTGGATAGAACTGAACGAATTGGTCCATTGATTGATAGGCGTCCATAACCGGGAAGTCCAACCACCGGTAGCCATCGTGAGAAATGCATTGTTCTTCTGATTAATGACAGCATCATCTGTTGCATATTCACTATTATCATAGTATCCCGGAACGCAACGGTACACATTCACCAGGAAGCCTTGTGCATATTGAGCATCGTCGTACATCTGCTCCACATCCTTGAAGTTCTCGATGGCCGGCTCGAAAAGGTCATCGCAACTATTCAGCATCAAGGCAGCAGCTACCAAAAATATTATTTTCTTTTTCATATTATGTACTATCTTTTTTAGTTAGATTTAGAATGCGGCCTTAAAGCCTAGATAGAAATTCCGGTATTGGGGAGCCCCCAAACTCATCTCCATATACTCACGTTCTTTTGCAATTGTAAGTAAGTTGCTTCCACCACAATACAAGCTAAGCCCACGTATAAAAGTTCCGTTGAAAGTATCTGTAGGAAAATCATAAGTAAGCTGCACATTACTCAAACGGAAAACATTATTCTTGTACATCCAGAAAGTAGAATTACGGAAGTTATTATCACCATTGCTGGTAGAAAGACGAGGATAAGTAGCTGTTTCTTTCGTTTCTTCAGTCCAACGTCCCATAACGATTTCTGAGAACTTGCTCGTACCTCTGTTCCAGTAATAAGAATTATTTTTAAAAGCCACCGCACCGGTTTGTCCCGATCCCATTGCAAAAAGAGTAAAGTTCTTGTATTTCAATGTCAGATTCAAACCAAAAGTAAATGGTGATGTAGACCATCCGCCTGCACCCAGATCAATCTGGTCATCACTATTGATTACACCATCGCCATTGATATCCTTATACTTCAAGTCACCGGGACGAACTGTACCGAATGTCTGCTTGGCATGTTTCTCGATATCAGCCTGATCTTGAAAGAAACCTTCGCAAACATATCCATAAGTTGCATCAAGTGCACGCCCCTGGCGCAACAAATAAGACTCATTCGCCACTTCATCACGAATAGAAGCTTTTGAAGAAAATACCATTCCATTAAACCCGAGAGTCACGTCGAAATCACCAATCTTTTTATTTGCACTTAGTGAAAAATCAAAACCAGTACGTTTGTCTTCATTATAATTGATCCAAGGTAAAAATGAAAGATCTGTACCTAAATCGAAAAACGAAGGATAAATAGTAGAAGCACCTTGAGTAAGAAGTCCACTAGTCTTCTGAGTAAAATAATTCGCATTAATTCTCAACAGTCTATTGAATAAAGTGGCGTCTATACCTGCACGAACTTCCTCACGAGTGATAAAGTCAAGATTCGGATTGTCACCTCGTTTTGAACCGGTCGTATTACCACCCACCGTTCCGTCATACCATTGAAACCAACCGCCTTTGTCAGAAAAATAGCCCTTATACATATAGTAATCAGAAATATCAAGATCCTGATGCAACTTGGCATAAGAAGCCGTAATCTTCAGATCGTCCACAAAGCCTACACTTTCCATAAACTTCTCTTTACTAAGTCTCCATCCCAAAGTGACCGATGGAGAAAAAGCGTTGCGATTTCCTTCCGGCAGCTTGGCTGAATGTACCAAAGCACCACTAAAGTCTGCATAATATTTATGATCGTAATTATAAGAAGCACGCAATCCCAGATTTACGTTGCTGGTACGATGATAATCACTACTCTCATGACCTTCATCAGCCGAACTTTGTGTCTGATATCCCCATCCCAACAAGGTCGCAGATACATTATGGAATGTCTTAAATGTACGGTTATAATCAAACTGTGCACTGAAAGTCATGGTCTGGTCGTAAGTCGATTTACCTACATATTCGTTAGTTGATTTTGTATCATCATTGAATTTGATAAGTCCGATAATCATATCCTTACCATTCACATTAGACCATTTAGGCTCATAAATAGCATACTTTTCAGCATAAGCTTCTGAATAATAAGAAGTGTAATCTACGCTATAAGCAGTTTTGAAAGATAAGCCCTTTAACAAGCCTCCAAGATCCGCCATCACAGCCACATCAAACATAAATCTACGTGCTTTTTCCTTCGTATATCCAGCAGCAAGCAATTCGGAAAACGGGTTTGTCGTGTCTGCCGAAGTACCTCCTAACAGATATTTACCGTCTATAAGATGATTGCTGTTGGTTATATATTCCTGTATATATGCAACATTAGGATCCATCATATCAATGGGTAATAATGGCGCAAACCAGTTGGGGCGCAATGTAGAAGCCGCTCCCCAAAAGTCACCACGACCTTGATAACTATTGTCAAAGATAATAGCAGCATTAGTAGTTGCTTTAAGCCATGAAGCCAGTGCCATATCCACATTACCACGTACATTGAAACTCATATCATAAGCTTTCTTTGACTCACCGTATTTCAACAGGCTATTAGCATAATTCATACCGAAGTTCAAGTAATAATGAGTCTTTTCATTACCTCCATACACTTCACCCGTAATATCAGAATTAGTATAGAATTTTCTCAAATAATCTGAACTATAAAAATCTATGTCCGGATAACGATAAGGATTAGTACCCATTGCTGTGTTATAAATAGTACCGGCATCATACCTTTCTGCTATACCGTCATTACGACAAGCTTCATTGTACATGGTCATATAACAATCTGCATCCAAGTACTTAGGATAAGCCTTCGGGACATTCACCCCTACATTGGCACGAACATCAATATGCATGGGTGAATCTTTACCTCGCTTGGTAGTGATAAGAATTACTCCTTTCGCGGCACGGCTACCATAGAGTACCACAGCTGCCGCATCTTTCAGCATGGATATACTTTCCACTTCCGAAGCCTTTACACTTGATGCACTACGAGGCACACCATCTACCAGCACCAACGGTCCTTGTCCCCAAAGGGATGATCCATTGTAACCACCGACAAAACTTTCAAGGCCCACAAGGCTATTATTGTTAGCGGTCTTCTTTGTCAGCTCTGACGTGTTGACAGTAGAAATGGCATGAGTCAAATCTTCCTGAGCAACTTTGCCGAAAGCCACATTCACTAAGCTGTCCTTGCTTTCCTCTTGTGCCTGCACACCTGTCATGCTAAGCAATGACATGGCAAAAACAGTACAGCCGATATATATAAACTTTCTATTCATATTTCGCGTCATTATTAGTTAATACGTCATGATTACCATCCCGGATTTTGACCAAAGCCTTCATACAAGTAAACATCTTCTTTGGGTAATGGCAGCCAATAGTGCCTGTCGGTATACTTTCTCTCCACTAGTACCACTTCTTTCAAGTTCATGATTTCATTCTCCTCCGGTTGCTCTTTGTTATAGTTTGCGGTAGGTACACGGTCAAACTCAATCTTTGTCTTCAAGGTATAAGGACTCTTATCAAGAAGCATCCAACGACGGAGATCCATAAAGCGGAAGCCTTCAAAAGCAAGTTCTACGGCACGTTCGCGGCGAATCTCACCAAGAAAGTCTGTCGTATTTCCTGTAAATCGATCAAGTACGTGAGCCACACCAGCACGGTCACGAATCTCATTGATAGCATCTTCAGCCGTCATATAGAAGCTAGAAGCTTTACTTTGCGGAGAGCCATAACCGACAGCCGTTGCCTCCGAGTACATCAGATAAACATCCGCTAAACGCATCAAACTTAAAACAGCGTAGTGAGCACCTCTGACGTTAGCATTATTCACTATTTTTAGACAGAGTTTACTATTCATATAACCTGTAAAACACCCTTTTTGTGGATCTTTCTCTTCACTATCCGCTCCATTCGTATACAACTGGCAATACTGTCCGTTTCCAGTTTCTCCACACCATTCACCGTCAAATATGATATCTTTATAAAAACGCGGATCACGATTTTTCCAAGGATACTTAGGATCATATCCTGATTCTGCATCGGCTTTTGTCATATCTTTGATAGGATAACCATTAGCCATACCAAAATAATTTACATAATTAGCAGTCGGATAACATTTGATACCAGCATTGATATGAGAACGCGGACGAAAGTCCGTATTCATGTTATAGTTCCAACGACCATCATACTGCACTAGATTTTCGCGGAAGATAGCTTCTTTCACCCCGTTAAGCTTACCGCCGGAATTGTATACGACAAACAGGTCGTTATAATTTTCCATATCTGCTAATTCATAGCGTTTAGTATCCTCAACAATCTTCAAAGCTTCGCCAAAAGCTTCAGCCGCACGCTTACAACGTTCCGCATCATACTCTTTGTCACCTCCGGAAGCCCAGTTCATTAGCGGACTACCCGCCCAAAGCAATGTCTTCCCTTTATAGGCCAAGGCCATAATCTTATTAATACGAGTATCATTCAAACCAAGAGTAGCTCTACCAGCTGTCGTTTGATCCCAGTCAACGGGAAGCAAAGGAACAGCATGGTCAAAATCAGCCACACATTTCTCAGCACACTCTTGCCAGGTAAGTCTGGATAATGCAGGAGCAACATCCGGCGGTAATACTTGGTCAACATAAGGCATTCCACCCCACCATTCCATCAACATAAAGTGAAACCATCCACGAAAAAAATAAAGTTGTCCTTCAATAAGGTTACGTTCTTCTTCTGTAGCACTTACCAAATTACCAAGATTAGCTATACCAATGTTAGCCTTACGGATACCATACCAGCAAAGTTTCCACAGATTACCCTTATCACTGCGTTCCTGTGAATTAGCCTTTCCACCACGTATAGAAGAAGGATAAGAATAATAACAGGTAGTCCATCCCCAAAAATCACCATAGTCAATATTACGGGCAAAGAGGCGAAGCTCCTGTGGCTCCCAATAATCTTCCTCACCAAAATTAAAACTAGTATGATACTCACTGTTTGATACAACAGGTATACAGTTATAGAGTTCCTCGGTAAATCCTTGGAAATTCTTGAAATTCTTATATGGATCATTTTCTTCAATGTCACTATATGGAGATTTGTCCAAATAGTCAGTACAAGAAGTAGCTCCCAACATACCGGCCAAAGTGATGACCGACGTAAGGAATATTTTATTAATATACTTATTCATAGTCTTTACTTAGTATTTATAAAGTAATGTCGATACCAAGATTGAAACGGCGCATGGTCGGATAAGCACCATCAGAAGAACTATATCCGGTATTAGATTCACGATCATCCGGCATTTTAGTCCACATATAAAGATTATCACCGTTCAGATATATACGGCAGGTTTTGATCCCCATCTTCTTCAACCAATTTGATTTTTGGAAAGTATAGGACAATTCAACGTTTTTCAAACGCAAATAAGAACCGTCGTACCAATATCTTGTGCCTGATGCTGCTTGGTCAATAGTAGTCCCCCAACGCGGTGTGGGCAGAGTAGCCGTCCCATCGGGAGTCCAATAATCACCTTCAGCATAAGCTACATGGGCAGTGCTACGGAACGTCGGGAAATTTACCTCACGAGTCACATTGTTTACTCCATAGAACTGTGCGAAAATGCTAAATCCCTTCCATTCAGCTCCGATTGAAGCATTGTAAGTATTCTGAGGCATCGTAGAATACTGATAGGGAGCACGGTCATCAGCATCAATTACACCGTCGCCATTAAAATCGACAATGTTATAATCTCCAGGGAGTTTTGCATCATTACCCGTTGTCCAAACCGGACTTCCAATCACGTCATCCCATGTAGCAAGATTACCATGATCAATATAAGAATATACCTGATTGATGGCGTGTCCCGCCCCTTTCTGATAATCAGGTTTCAAAGGTGCATCATCACGGAATTTCACTTTGTTGACAGCATGAGTCATGCTAGTATTGAGCCAAGCACGAATACCATTATTAAATGTATGGTTCAATCTCAATTCCAACTCATAACCATGACTGCTCACTTTACCGAGATTAGCATAAGGAGCATCAGTTCCAAAATAAGAAGCTATCGCTCTATCGCTTCCCTTCACCAAAATATCAGTACGAGTGTCATTGAATATATCCACCGAACCGGCAACCGCCCCTCCTAAAAAAGCATAATCAATACCTAAATTTCTCTTTTCTACAGTTTCCCATGAGATATTAGGATTCCCCAGTCGACTGATAGTGTAGTAAGTATATGGAGTATTGGCAGGCTTAATGTTACCCATCAGTGTGTTACCTCCATAATCCAACTGATTTTTATATAAGAAACGACCATCTGTAAATCTTTGCCAAGGCTTAACCACCGCATCATCTCCCACTCTACCCCAAGAAGCTCGTAACTTCAACATATCGAGAAATTTCAGATTGTTCTTAAGAAATTTTTCCTCGCTAATCATCCACCCTAACGAAAAAGAAGGGAAGAAAGCAAAACGGTGATCAGGACCGAACTTCTCTGAACCATTATATGCACCATTAGCTTCGAAGAAGTAGCGCATAGCATAATTATAAGTCAAACGAAACACCCAATCTTCACGATAAATAGGGAACACACTGCCCGACGCTTCTTTCAAACGACTGAAAAGCGCAAGAGCAGTCACTTCATGTTTGCCGAAAGTTCGTGCATAATCCATTTGCATGGAATAATAGAGCTTACGATAAGTAGCACCAGTATTTACGCTACCAGCCTGATGTTCCCAATAGATAGGATTGATAATAGCATCCAAACCGGTACCAAGTTCAGGCTGTTCAAAAATAATTTCTCCAGTATCAGGTCTAACCCACATACGCTGAGAATTATGATACATATCATTAACACCACGCTTATTTTCAACGAATGTATAGTCCATTGAGAAATTAGCTTTGAATTTCAGCCCTTTGGTAAGCATATGCAAATCTTGCTCAAGGATAAAATCGGAAGTCATCTTTGTAGTCGTACGTTTCTCCGATCCTGCTACAGCCAGTTTGTATACGGAGTTAGGCACATCGGCATCACGAGGTTGATACCATCCCCACATACCGTTAGAATAAATCGGACGCATGGCATCAGGTGCACTTTTATAGGCTGCTGCCCAAAAAGTTGCATCCTGGTCATTATAGTCCCATGGTACGGTACGCTGAGCATTCGATCCAAATAGATTGGTAGAAAACTTCGTGGTTTTGGTCAGTTGGAAATCCAAATTACTACGCACATTAATACGATTATAGCCAAAACCATAATCGTAGCCACGACGGTTATCATATACTTTAAACAAGTCACCCTCGCTTACAAAATCAGCCGCCGCAAAATAACTGACAATTTTTGTACCTCCGGAAACATTGACACTAGTATTGTAAGACATGGCTGTACTATTAAACAGTGCTTTCTCCCAATCAGTATTAGGATAACGATCCCATTCTTCCGCATTGGCAGGATGACGATACTTATCAATAATAGAAGTCGGAGTATAGTCATTCCAGCCATTAGGATTAAGGCAAGCCTCGCGTTCAATAGAGTTATTCAACAGATAAAAAGTATCGTATGCATCATACTTCTCCGGTAGTTTGGATGCCACCTTAGCTGTTACATTAGCTTTGATTTGCACACTAGCTTTTCCTTCCTTACCACGTTTGGTAGTTATAAGAATTACACCATTGGCACCCTTCACACCATAAACAGCCGTAGCTGAGGCGTCTTTTAACACTGAAATATTCTCTACAGACGAGATATCTACCGAACTCATCTCACGTTCAATACCATCCACCAATACCAAAGGCTCACTATTATTCCACGAGCTCTGTGTACGAATGATAATCTGAGGATCTTCCGCACCAGGCATACCAGAAGAAGCAGAAGTAATAACTCCCGGCAAAGATCCTGTCAGTGCCGAACCAAGACTAGTTACACCACCGGCACGTTCCAACGTCTTGCCACTTGTCTGCGTGATAGCACCAACCACAGATGCTTTTTTCTGTTGTCCGTAACCTACAACCACCACTTCTTCCAGTTGTTTGGTATCATCTTCCAACGTCACTCTAATGAGACCTTTAGAAACCACTTTTACCTCCTGTGGTTTCATTCCTACATACGAAACAATAAGAACTGACTTCTCACTGGGCACGGTCAACACAAAATTGCCATCTATATCTGAGATCGTACCTACTGAATTATTACCTTTTAAAGTTACCGAGGCTCCAATGATTGTCTCACCATTACTGTCAAGAACCGTTCCCCTCACCGTTATCCCTTTCTGTGCTGATGCTGTTACAAAACTAAACAACATAAGGAGAAACAGGTAAGGAATTTTTTGAATTTTCTTCGTTACATTTTTCATTACCATTAGTTTAAGATGTTAATTAACTACATTGTTTTCTAATCATCATTCTTTTTTAATTGCATTAGCTATCATTATAAATATCGCCCATGGTTGCTAGTATTAGATTTATATAAAAAAAATAATTATTTGCAAGTAGCGTATAATCCAATTGTAGTACCGGTAAATCCACCAGCCGTTGCTGTAGAGAGATAACTGGAATCTACATCTTTACAAAGCAGTTTCCAACTTTTTTCGCCATCAACAGAATAATAGAAATCATAACCAATACCTTGAGAAATCAATTTTAAATAAATTTCATTCGTATCTGTTATTATTTCATCAGAAGCCAATGTCTGTTCCTTTTCACCAATTTGTTTCAGAGAAATATTTTTATTCTCACCCACTTTATTCAAGCAAAAGAAATATTGATGCGTCTCATCTTTAAACAACAGCATTCCGGCTGTTTCCTTATCGTTAGAAGGATTGAACAACATACGGGTAGCACATTCAAATTTATGATGTTGTAACCGACGGCAGACAAATGCCGGAGTTTTCTTTTCCGTAGCGCTAATATCTGCACACTTCAAGGTCAGATATCCGGGCGTTTCCGTCAATGAATATAAATCGAATGCAGAAGTTCTCAAAGTCATCCAAGTCATGTCGAGTATAGGAGAATCAAAGTTCTCTATTAACTCGAAATTACCATAAGTAACTGTCGTATCTCGTTTCACCCCTTCACGTCTTATAATCATAGGTACTAAATCATCGCCTTGTGTCATGTACGGGAACCCGTCTTCACTCCATTTCACCGGCATCATAAATGTTTCACGTCCCAAATTCTCAAACTGATTATTGATAGGGCGACAAGCCAGAAAAACAGCCCACCAATCTCCCTCTTTTGTTTGAATCAAGTCTGCATGACCAGCACAAGTTACCGAATTCGGACGATCAGAATTTAAATGTCTTTGCGTCAGAATCGGATTATTTTCCCATGGAAGAAATTTACCCATCGGAGAATCACCACGGAAAATCACTTCCGAATGCCAGTTCCCCGTTCCACCTTCGGCGGACATCAAGAAATACTTTCCATTTATCTTATATAAATGAGGGCCTTCTATCCAAATTGGTTTGTCTGCCGGTTGAGCTCCTTTGTTTACTAGAATTTTACGGGGACCGATCGTCTTATCCGTCTTCACATCAAACTCTTGTATACGTATGGTACGATGCCCACTATATTCAGGCTTATTATCCGGAGCCTCATCATTATTAACAATATATGCCTTACCATCTTCATCAAAAAAGAAAGAAGGATCAATTCCTCCGACTTCCGGCAACATGACAGGCTCTGACCATTCACCAAACGGATCTTGTGTCTTAACAAAGAAATTCCCGGCTCCCACATTGGTAGTCACCATATAGTAGGTCTTATTATGCGGATTATAGGAAATAGCCGGAGCAAAAATACCGCCACTCACTTTCTGTCCTTCCATCTTCACTAATTGCGAAGCACGATTCAACACATGCCCTATCTGTTTCCAATTCACCAAGTCCTTGCTGTGAAAAATAGGAACACCGGGAAAATAAGTGAATGTAGATGTTACCAGGAAATAATCACCTTCTCCATTTGTGCAAACACTAGGATCGGAATACCATCCCGGCAAAATAGGATTATAAAAATAATCTTCACCTGATAGAGGATTGGAAATATAAAAATCATCATTTCCTTTATAAGAAAAATAATCAAAGAGAGCCACAGATTTTCCAATAGTCGGTAATTGTTGTTCTTTCTTTGAGTTACATGACATCATTGCTATCCCCAACATAAATATGGAGAGCCAAACGATTGACATTGATTGTATAACCTGTGTATTCTTCATAATACTTCTTATTTTCTTTATAATCAAATATGAATTACTGTTCTTTCCTGCAAAGATATGCCAGCTCATAAAACTACAGACATAATTATGTTACGGGCTTCTTTTCCCAAATAACATCTTCATTTTCAATGTTACATCTATCTTTCCTCTTGTAGCGCACCCAAACAATCACACTGATTATCAACATATTACAATCTTACTTTTTTTTATAAAAAGCTATTCAAATCCCCAATAATCCAGATTGAAAAGTTTGTTTCCTTTCTCTCCTTTAAAGCAGAAATAAAGATCATGTACACCCTTTGCATTCTTTATCCGGCATGACATCTGTTTATATATATCCAGTCCTCCTGTCGGTGATATACTGACACTGCCTATTACCGGACCTTCTGTGCTGTCCAGACGGATTTCTATCATTCCGCCTTTTTCAACACAAGCTGCGCTTACACTGAATTTCTTTGCTCCCTTCTTGCCAAAGTCGACACCACGCACACACAGATATTCATTATTATCGATATCGGTTATATACAAACCACCATTCTTATGATTTTCAGCTTTAAGACCATATCCCCAAGCCATCGTTTCAGCTTCCACTCTACGGTAAGGATTAAAGTTTTCAATCTGTTCCAGTTTCGTCTCCTGCCAATAAGGAACTTCCTGAATAGTTCCATCCGGATTATAATGCATTTTTGCAACAGACGTGGAACGACGTTCCTTATGATCCAATGTTTCCAAATGAAGCAAATCATAATTTAGGCCAAATACATAAGAGCTACCTTTATAATCGATAATTCCAGGATGATTTCCTCTACTCCGCTCTGTTGGACGCATAATATATCCTTTTGTACTCCATGGTCCGGTAGCTTTGTCGCTCATGGCATAGCCAATCCCTTCCGGGCAACAAGTTGAAGCGAAAGCCATGTAATAATGCCCGTTCCGTTTATACACCCACGGACCTTCCTGATAATGTTCCGGTTTATTTTCTACTTGTACAATTTCCCCCGAATATGAAATCATATCCTCATTCAGTTTCACATAATAAACATTCGGATTGCCCCAATACATATACGCTTGTCCGTCATCATCAATAAATACGGTCGGGTCAATGTCGTACCAATGCTCCTTCTGCCAAACCAACGGTTTGTTCAATGGGTCTTTAAAAGGACCGTAAGGAGAGTCGGAAACCAATACGCCAATACCATTACCGTGAATCGGACAATACATATAAAATTTGCCATTACGTTCGATGACTTGTTCTGCCCAGGCACCGTTATCACGTTTCACCCAATCAAAACTCTTCAGAGAAGCGACCGCTCCATGATCGGTCCAATTGACCATATCGGTGGAAGTATAAAGTAACCAGTCCAACATTTTGAATCCTTCGGCATCATCCTCATCATGAGTTGTATAAAGGAAAACGGTATCATTATATACCATCGGAGCCGGATCAGCGGTATATTTTGTCTGGATAATAGGATTTTGTGCCACTCCTGAAGTGGCGGCAGTCATCGCCAACAGGAGTAATACACCCCCAAAATTCAAGTTTTTCATATTCTATCAGTTTAAACAGTTATTTGGTTATTAATACTCCACCATTGCAAGGAATAGATAGTTGCAATTCTTGTTTCTTTCCTATTCCTATTTGTTTTACGCTACCCTGCAATGCCTTATCATCACTAAATAGTCTCACCTTTTCTCCATTGGAGAACATCGGCAAATTAACTTTAAGTTTCAGTGTTTCCTTCTGCGCATTTACTCCGGCAATATACCATTTGTCGCCATGACGACGGGCAAGAATAACGTATTTACCAGGATAACCGTCAATGAAACGTACCTCGTCCCAAGTCGTTGGAACCTCTTTCATAAAATCAATAGCCCACGACGGAGCATCGGTCAGGTTATTCGGTGCCAAAGCAAAATGCTGTACCGGACTCTGAAATAGAACCGCCGTAGCCAGTGCGTAGACATCTGATGTCACCCGCCGGCTTCCCCGTGGAGCATTATCCGCATTATAATATTTGTTCAATGCACTACCTCCAAAATCCATGCTACCCACAGTGTTACGGATAAACGGATGCAAGGTGGCATTAAAAGCCTCATGATCACAACTGCCTTGAGAAAAATGAAGATTTTCACTAGCCAATACAGCCTCACTCGATGCGAAGTTAGGATACATACGTTCCCAGCCACGAGGCAAAGTACATCCATGGAAAATAACTAAAAGACCGTACTCATTTGCATCCGACAAGATATCCTCATACAACTGCATGGTCATTTGCTTGTCACCTCCGAAAAAGTCAACTTTTATTCCACGGATACCAATGCTTTGCATCCATTTCATCTCCTTACGTCTGGCTATCGCATTATCCATAATACCTCTCGGAGTTTGCGGAGCATCATTCCAATACCCATTCGAATTATACCACAAATAAAGAGCTACCCCTTTGTCCTTCCCATATTTAGCCAATTCTTCAATTTTATCACGTCCTATTTGTTTATCCCACAAGGCATCCACCAACACAGACTGATACCCCATTGCTGCCGAGAAATCAATATACCGGAGTTGCTCTTTGTAATTAGTACTTCCATCCATACCGATAATCCAGCTCCATGAACCCCTGCCATACGTATACTCTCCTTTTGCAGGATAAAGCGGTTTTACAACATCAAAAGGAACCGTTGTCTCCACTATTGGAGCCAAAGTCTTGCCCACAGTAATAGTACGCCAAGGCGTCTCGCCCGGTAATGCTATCCCCGGAGAAACCGTACCATTCCCATTTGCTTCACCTTCTTGCGGAAATCCAATGGTATATGTCCCTACTTCTTGTCCCAACAGACGGCTCGCACAATATCCGCCATTTACTCCCGTTTCGGAAACAAGCGCCCAACCGTTATCTCCATTACGGAACAAACAGGGAAATGTATATCCTTCTCCCCAGCCATTTTTCCCTGCGACATCATCTGCCGTATAAGACGTCTCATAACTTGGAGAAGTACGGGCAAATCCTCCCATCGGTTTACTTTGCGGACAAAGGAAAGTGGTGGTTCCGTCAGGAAATGCAAATCCTGTGACTTCTTGCTTAACCACGCAACTTAGTGTCTCACCTTGCGGATACATCTTATATTTAAAAGCAACATCGTTATTACTTATGCGGAATATAACATCATAAATTGTTTTCCCTTGTTGTGTAAACGAAAATACAGCTTCATTTGCCACATAACGAACCTTGCTCTGCTTAATAGAAGCCAACTCGTATGTTTCATCTATTTTATTTGTTGAAACATTTTTCTCTAGCGACATCCCCGATGAAAAATCTCCTATATTTGCTATAATCCCTAATGGAGATGGCTTCAAAAAGAGAACATTGTCATAACTAACAGAATAAGAGGGTCTTCCATCCATATCTGCGACTGTTACTACCAACTTTCCATCAGGACTTGTTATCTGTTTATTTTCTGCACTTGCAACGCTACTACCCAATAGCATAGCCATTACTATAAAAAACTTCATCATATTTCTACTTTTTAGATTCTTTTCTACTGACATAATCACACATTCTATTACAATCAAAACTTTACAGAAATCGCTTTCCCATTATAATCGACGTTTTTTTGAGTCCCGTCCTGAAGAGTTACAGTAAACTTACGGTTCTTCAACATTCCCTCATACGCACCTTTTCTTGCCCCTATCCTCAATTTACGAGATGCATTATTCCAAGAGATTGGAATTTCCGTATAAGCTCCTTTTTCGTAATTGTAATTATCAAATTCATCTTCATATAAAATGAAGTTTCCATTCGCACCCGCATACACCTTCAATTCAAGATGATCCCACGGTTTTTCAGTTGCATACTGAACTTGTGGACCGACAGGAATAATACTACCCGCTTTTACATACAATGGAATAACATCAAGTGTCGTTTCTTTAGTAATTTCCTTTCCGCCTTCATGTTTCTCGTTCGTCCAGAAGTCATACCATAGCGTTCCTGCCGGTAAGTATATTTTAGTAGATTTCGTTTCCATGAAATCCACAGCAGCGTCAGTTTTTGTTTTTTTCGCTCCATCTCTGTTCCATCCTTCTTCTTCGGAGACTTTTACCACAGCTTCCGGTGTATATTGTGCATGAGCAATCGGAGCCACAAGGATCGATTTTCCAAACATATATTCGTCATTGATATCCCACACCTTTCTGTCATCTACAAAATCCATCATCAAAGCGCGCATAAAACTCGATTGGCGATTGCTCACCTCCCAAGAAGTAGAATAAATATAAGGCAACAGAGAGTAACGTAAACCTATCATCTTCTCGATAGCATCATATACAGGCTCACCCTTCTTTCCGAACTTATAGATTTCCCTATAAACATCCGTCCCGTGCGAACGCATCATCGGATTGAACGTTCCAAACTGCAACCAACGCACATAAAGCTCCTGATACAATGGATTTTTCGAAGCACTATCATCATTCCAGCTTTTATTATAGTGTCCTGCAAAAAAGCCACCAATATCACTGTTCCAATGAGGCATACCACACAAAGAGAAGTTTAATCCGGCAGGAATCTGATTTCTAAAACTCTCCCAGGTGGAAGCGACATCACCACTCCATACATTTGCACCATAACGTTGTTGCCCCAAGAATCCCGAACGGGTTAAAATAAACACACGTTTGTCCGAAGTCACTGCACGCTGATGGTCGTAAACCCCTCCGACAGTCATCAACGGATAAGCATTACGCACCTTACGGAACGAGCCCAGATAGGTTTTGGTATCCATATCCTCCGGCTTCCAGTCCAAATGATCGGGTTCGGTAGAGTCCATCCACCAGGCATCCATTCCCAACTTGAAAATTCCATCATTCAGATATTTCCAATAAATATCACGCGCTTCGGGATTGTAAGCATCATACACCCTTACACCGGAAGGATATTCCATGTTGGGGGGCCATGACTCCAATCCCGATTGCGGCCAGGTAGTGAAGCTAAACAACATCCCTTTTTTGTCCAATTCTCTATAAGGTTTGGTCATCGGTCCGAATGACGACCAGATAGATATAGCCATGTGTGCGTTCATCGCATGAACATCCTCCATCATCTTTTGAGGATTATTGAAAGTCGGATTCTGAAAATCCATCGCATTCCACAAATAGTTATGCCCCCAATATTGCCAGTCCTGAATAATGCCATCCAAGGGAATACCCAATTCACGATATTTACGAACAACGTCTACCACTTCCTCCTGGCTCTTATATCTTTCTTTACTTTGCCAGTAACCATAAGTCCATAAAGGAAACATCGGTGCTTGTCCGGTCAAGCTGCGTACCTGTGCTATTACACCATCGGCATTCTTCCCATACATGAAATAATAGTCCACACAGTCACCTACTTCAGAGCGGAAAGATGTTTCAGTTTCGTTATCTGTAAAAAGAGTCGGCGAATAGTTATCCCAAAACACACCATATCCTTTAGTAGACTGGAAGAAAGGTGACACATCTTCAACATTTCCCTGTATCAGATTTTTAGTCATGTTCCGCTGAATCATCTTTCCATTTTGCAATTGCCCCAAACCATAGATGGCTTCCTCCTTATCTAATACAAAAGGTTGATAAACCTGATAAGTTTTTGTCCCTGCATCATCGAAATCGATAAACTGCACATCGGATTTCTCTGTCAATAGCGCCTTGCCATCCTTTGAGAAAAAAGAAACAACTCCCGTCCCGGCGTCCACACTGACACGTAGTTCACTAGTGTTCAATACAATCTTATTATCTTGTATGTCAGCTTTGAAACTCATCTTTTCAGGTTTGGCAATTACAGAAAGACTCTGTTTTTCATAGGCAACACCTTCCGGAGACTTTATTACTCTCGCCACAGCAGGCGCAAAGAATTGTACTTCTATATCCACTGCATTCACAGTAGTCTTGATACCGGACGATGTTTTCTGATAGTTTTGTGCGAATAAAATATTTGTGTTGAAGCATAAACATATGCCCCAAAATAGATGATGTATTTTCATAATTATAGAATGACAAGGTTTCTAATTAATTACCAGCTGATGTTGCATACAAGCCAATCATTGCTCCTGTAAATCCCTCTGCTACGTTTGTAGAAAGAATATCACCGGAAACGGTTCCTCCTAAATTTATAAAACTCTTTCCATCAGTCGAATAATTAAAACGATAATGATCTCCATTGGCTGTTACTTGCAGTGTCACAGGTCTCTCTACCTCTATCTTTACCTCTCCTAGAACACTTGTTTGACCTTTTTCAGTTCTTTGCAGTATCAGATAATAGTCTTTTCCCTTTTTAGTAATACCGAAGACATAGTGATATCTTTCATTCTGATAACATGTTATACCGGCAAAATCTTTCTCATTTTTCGGTTTGTACTCCATGGTCGCTGCCGCTGTAAATTGATTATGCTGCTGACGGTAGAACAAGGTAGAAGTAGGTTTCACTTCATTGATATTTGAGGTAAAAGGGATGATCCGCAACCCTTTATCGGTCATATCAACGAAATCTTCACGAGGACCTCTAAGACCGATCCATCTAAAGTCTAATGTCTTATCGGAGAAATCATCCTTAAAGACAAAGTTGCCACTAGGCAAATAACCGTTTTTCCCTGTTTGGTTCTCTACTCCCGAAGGCATCTTCAATGTAGGTTTCATAGGGATAAGCCCATTCTCGAAAACGGGAAATGTTCCGCTCCAGTCCACCGGAAGAATAAAGGTTTCGCGTCCGGTATTCACTCTGTTCTTCTCATTGGGGCGTATTCCTAAAAATACACCATAATATTTTCCGTCGGGTCCCTCCACTAAGTCTGCATGACCAGCCCAGTCTACTTTATTCGCTCGGTTTGCAGGAAAATAACGTTGAGTTAAAATAGGATTATTATTTGCCGGAAAATAAGGTCCTTTCGGATGATCACTTACAAAAATGACTTCGCTATGCCAGCCTCCGGTTCCTCCTTCGGCACACATTAAATAATAACGTCCATCTTTCTTATAGATATGAGGAGCTTCAATCCATATCGGCTTTTCTTCTATATTGACGCCACCGTTTACTATGATCCGGTCCGTTCCCGGAACCACTTTATCATTCTCCACATCATAATCCCATATTTTTATGACACGGTGTCCCGAGTAACGCTCGTTTGCTTTAGCAGGAGCATCATTATGTACCACGTATGCCTTGCCATTATCATCAAAGAAAAGAGAAGGATCAATACCTTCAAATTGAAGTTTGATCGGATCACTCCAGCCATTCTCCGGATTCTTTGTCTTTACCACCATATTTCCAAAGCCACCGGAAAATTGAGTCGTTATCATATAAAACGTATCATTATTGGGATTATATCTTATAGCAGGAGCATATACCCCTGCACTAATACCACAATCTTCAACCTTTAATTGTGACGTTCTGTCCAGCACATGACCGATTTGTTTCCAGTTGACCAGATCATTAGAATGGAAAATAGGTACCCCGGGAAACATGGCAAAAGATGAGCACACCAAATAATAATCATTCCCTTTCCGTGTTATACTCGGATCGGGATAGCAACCCTGCAAAATAGGATTATAGAACTCACCCGGCTTTAAAGGATTGTTTTGATAAATAGCATCCTCCCCCTGATAAATAAATTGTGTAAAGACAGGAGCATTTTTCGTTATTTTACCCTTGCCACTCATCTCCATATTAAAAAACAACATAATAAATACGACAAGCCCCACGGATTGCCAGCCCGACAAAATCAATCTTAATGTTCTCATATTATCACTTTTTATTTTCTATAATTTTCTGTTCCATAGTAGTGTTTGCAAATGTATCGATTCGGTTTTATCATATATGTACAATCATGATACAGGCATCTATATACAGGTTACATTTATCACAGACATGTAACATGATTCTTTTCTGATGTAACAAAAAGCCCCAAAACAGAAAAATGGTAAGATAAATGACTACATTACCTATTATTTCAGCACTTTTATCTCCATCATGTAAAAGATTGAATATCAAGCATTAGCAAATATTCATTTTCCTTTAAAAGAAAGCCCCCGTTGGTTTAAAAGAAACGGGGGCTTGGTTTAAAAGAAACGACCCGTTCCTTTTAAAGGAACAAGGTCGTTCTTTCTTTATTCATTCAATAAATAAATCCGGATTGTCTATCTGTAAAAATAAACAAAATTCCAAAGCGGTATTACTGTACGTTCATTACAATCGTTTTCAACTTATTTCTATCAGAAGTTCCTCCATACAGTAATTCATAAGTACCTGCCATCGGATGCATGGTATTAGTCGCCTCATCAAACCATTCGAAACTCTCATGTGTAAGAGGAATGGTTACTGATTTAGTTTGCCCGGCAGGAATGTGGACACGCTTGAAAGCACGCAAGGTATAACGGGGACCGTCTTTATCTGCCGGAGATCGCAGATAAACCTGAACCACTTCATCCCCGTCTCGCTGCCCTACATTACTCACCGGAACAGTCAACATAACAGTTTCTCCATTTCCAATCGTATTCTTACTTAGATCAGCCTCACCATAAGTAAACGTAGTATAACTCAACCCGTGACCGAATGGGAAAAGTGGTTGCTGTTGCATATATCGATAGGTACGCCCCTTCATGGAATAGTCTTCAAAGTCCGGCAATTGATTCACATCCTTATAGAAAGTGACCGGCAGGCGTCCACCGGGATTATACTCTCCCCAAAGAGCATCAACGATAGCTGTACCACCCGCCTGTCCCGGATACCATGCCTGCAGAATCGCTTCACAAGTAGTCGTTTCGGGCACTAGTCCGATAGCTGAACCGGAATAATTGATAAAGACAACCTTTTTACCAGCCTTCTTCAAAGCTTTCAACAAATCACGTTGAACGTCCGGAAGTTCAATATCCGTACGGTCACCACCCTTAAATCCGGGAACTTCTACCGGCATTTCCTCACCTTCCAGACTTGGAGAAATTCCACCTGCAAAAAGAATTACATCAGCATCCATTACTTTCTTCACTGCAAGGTTCAAGTCGATCCCGACCTCTTTGCCCAGATCAAAATCAAGTGTAGCCCTTTCATTCCGTTGTTTGAATAAAATCTCGATATGATACTCTTTTCCAGCTTTCGCCTGTAACGTATAGAGGTTCGTCGGATTCTTAACATATATTTTCTGGGCCACTTGCTCACCATTTATAATAAGAGTCACTTCACCATCCAGTTGGAAACGGAAAGCAACATCACCGGACTGCGAAGGACGAAAGACAGATTCATAACGAGCCGAGAAATTAGTAATTTCCACACCGGGCGCAAATGTAGTAGCCCCTGTTGTCGCAAAATGGAACGGAGTGGAAATCTGATCGGTAGCAGCCACTTCCCCTTCACGATCACGATTATTCCAATATTCTGCCAAGAAACCGGGTTTACCATTTATGCTACATTCATCAAACAGGCTTTGGAGTGTCTTTCCGTCCACACGGTCACAACCCGGTTCGTATATGATTTGTCCTTCCGGTAGTTTGGCACGGACAGCTTCCAATAAGGTAACCGTATGTGCCGGAATACCGTTATAATTTCCCCACTGCATCACGGAGTCATTGGCATTAGGTCCCATAATGGCTACTTTCAGATTGGTATTCAGAGGCAGGATGTTGTTTTTATTCTGCAAGAGCACCAATGATTCACGGGCCATACGCAAAGCCAATGCCTGATGTTCCTTACTATTCAACACAGAGGCTGGAATTTCCGACCAAGCCGGTTGGTCGTCCATTTCTCCCAGTTCAAAACGTGCTGTCAACAAACGTTTCAATGAAATATCTATTTCTTTTTCGTCAATCAAACCGGCTTTTACAGCATCCGCCAGTGAAGCATATTCACCTCCACATTCAAGGTCTGTGCCTGCCCGCACAGCAGCGGCCGAAGCGTGTTCCTTGTCCGGGTGAGTCCCATGCGTTCCCGGTCTATAGAAATCGGAAATCGCTCCACAGTCAGAGACTACAATGCCTTTGTATCCCCATTCATCCCGCAATATTTGCATCAACAGGCGATTACTGCCACAACAAGGCTCTCCCTCAAAACGATTGTAGGCACACATCACTTCCTTTACATGCGCTTTCTGTACCAAATCTTTAAAAGCAGGCAGATAGGTTTCCCATAAATCCCGGGGATCTATATTCTCCGCATCAAAACTATGCCGGTTCCACTCCGGTCCTGAATGAACGGCAAAGTGCTTGGCACATGCGTGCAGCTTATCATATCCGGCATCTTCCGGTCCTTGCAAGCCACGGACTACAGCCATTCCCATTTGTCCTGTCAGATAAGGGTCTTCCCCATATGTTTCTTGACCACGTCCCCAACGAGGGTCACGGAATATATTGACATTCGGTGTCCAGAATGTTAATCCCTGATAGCGTTTCAGCACGCCACTTTCACCGAAAATACGCGATTTTACGCGAGCCTCATCGGAAGTGGCATTGAACACTTCATATAATAATGAATCATTAAAAGAAGCTCCCATACCGATAGACTGGGGAAAAACAGTAGCCAATCCGGCACGTCCCACACCGTGCAACGCCTCATTCCACCACTCATATTCTTTAATTCCCAGTCGAGGGATAGCAGGTGACGCATTTTGCATGATTGATACTTTTTCTTCCAAAGTCAACCGGGGCAACAAATCCTCCGCCCGTTGTTCCGCCGTTAAAGAAGTGTCCTGGTAAGGCAGCAATTGCTTACATGCCGAAAACGATAACACCAAACAAACACCCATAATCGGTATCCAACCTCTTTTCATAATATTATACTTATTAGTTATGATTAATTTGGAAACAAAAATAGCCTATTTCCTAATAAAACAATGTTTTATTGGTTACAAATACATATTTGTGTGTTACATTGACGCATCACAGAACGAATAATCAAAAGAGTCCACATCCACATAACCGCCCACGGAACGTGTAGCATAGTTAAATATGGCAAACTTACTGCCCATGAACATACGGGTGTAGTCAAATTTCATCTTAATAGGCAGACCGACAGGTAGCCATGTTTTCCCATCAAGACTATAAGAAAAACGAGCCTCATCCCGTCCATTGGTAAAGTCACCTTCCACACGCAAGTAGACAAGCTCTTTGTTAAGAGGTATACGGGCTTGTTCGGTCATATCCACACGGCTAATGGCACGCTTCGTTTTCTCAAACACACTTTTCTGTTCACTCATCACAAGAGACAGTTTATTTCCGTTCTTTTCAATCGTAAGCACACCGCTGTCACCATTAAAAGCCGATAATCCTGCACGGTCACCATCTTTCATCCCCCCCAGAGAGAGACTGACAGTGCCCATGCATTTCGGTCCTACCATACGTTGGGTCAACGTATTGGGAGCAACAAACAGGTTATCTACCACACGAGAGGTTTTCAAACGCAGAAATCCGGGACGGTCGGTAAGACTCCATGCCTGATCGACGGGGTTATGATTCCACTGCCAATAGAGGGAAAGCCCGGAAGCGGAAAAATCATCCGAACCGCAGATACCATCCATTGACATATACGATAAAGTGGTATCATTCGGAATGTGCCCGTCCTTGTCTCCCAGCATAGGCCAACCATCTTCCGTCCATGTACAAGGCATGAGACACGGCACACGCCCTACGCCACCACGATCTTGGAAAATGAGTCCGTACCATTCACCGTTTTTCCCGTCTACGATGCATCCCTGACCAACACCGCCATGCCCGTCAAACTCCGTTTCAAGAATGACACGCTTTTCGTAAGGTCCGGTTATCTTATCGGCACGATAGCACACTTCACGACGCAGACGGCCGGGAATACTCCAATCCATAGAAATCATCAGCAAATAATATTTCCCATTATGCTTGATGACGGAACTACCTTCCAACAGACCTTGTTCGTCAGCATCCCGTTCAAATATTTGCTGATTGATGCCACCGGGAAGTACATCGGTCAAATCGGGTTTCAACTCCGTAAGCTGTCCTGTACTGTGAAAGAGATACACCCGCCCGTCATCATCAAACAGAAGCGAACCGTCATGAAAATGCGGGGGACGAGAAAGAAGTTTCCAGGGACCGGCCGGATCTGTCGCAGTATAGACAAACCCACGTCCGGGCGCGCCATTGGCTGTAAACCATACATAGAATTTACCGTCATGATAGCGGATAGATGATGCCCATTGTCCTTGCCCGTAAGCAGTGCCTTCGAGCAGATCATAACGGGGGCCATCGTCAATGCGAGGAAATACGTAGCTGATAGTTTCCCAATGTTTCATGTCCGGCGAACGCATGATAGGCGCTCCCGGCATCAGGTGCATAGTAGTGGAAACCATGTAAAAGTAATCACCTGCGCGACACACCGACATATCGGGCACGTCAGCATAAAGAATAGGATTACGGTATTGTGCTCCGGCTGATAGCGGGAAGAACAATGTAAAAAGAGTACACAGTAAAATAGTGTTGATTTTTGTTTTCAGCATAATCATCGTTTTTTATTAACTGGCTACATTATCTATTATTTGAAAACTAATTATTTAAAATGTTCCTTGTTATCTTCCACATCACAAAAATAGAAAATGCAAACAGATATATTGCCCAAAGTATGCTACATGATTTCTTTGTGATGCTACATATCGAATGAAGAATGTTACATCTATATTTACTCATGTTACATCACCCTATCTCCCAAAGAGAGGAGACTGTATTCAGCCTCCTCTCACTTATTACATACCCGAAACAACAGGTATCAACAACTATTCTTATTACAAGAACTTATCAGAACTCAACCAGTATGCGGAACACCTTTCCCGGATTAGCCGTCCATTCCTGCATAGCTTCCAAAGCTCCTTCCGGTTTGGCAATCTTCGAAATCAGTTCTTCTACCGGACAGTTCCCTTCTTTCATATAATTGATAACTGCACGGAAATCGGCAGGTAACGCATTTCTGGAACCACGGATATCCAGTTCTTTCTGAACGAAATATTTCGTTTGGAAAGCTACTTCGCTCTTGGCATAACCAATGCAAACCACACGTCCTGTAAAACCGACTTCATCCACTGCCATCACGTAAGTGACAGGGCTGCCGACAGCTTCAATCACCACATCGGCACCGAATCCCTCCGTTATCTGTTGCATCCGTTCGTGTACATTCTCCGACTTGGAGTTAATCACATGAGAAGCACCGACCTTTCTCGCCAGTTCCAGTTTCTCGTCATCCAAGTCGACAGCAATGACCGTTGCACCTCTCAAAGCAGCACGCACAATGGCACCGATACCGATCATGCCGCAGCCAATAACCATCACAAACTCATTATCGATTACCTGCGCACGAGATACCGCATGGAATCCGACACTCATCGGTTCAATCAACGCACAATCGCGAGGAGAGATATTACCAGCCGGAATAATCTTCGTCCAAGGTAAAACTGCATATTCGCACATCACTCCATTGCGCTGTACCCCTAACGTTTCATTATGCTCACAGGCATTGACACGACCATTACGACAGGAAGCACATTTACCACAATTGGTATATGGATTCAATGTCACGTTCATCCCTTTTTCGAAGCCAGCCGGAACATCCGGACCGATTTCCTCAATCACTGCTCCTACCTCATGCCCGGGGATTACCGGTAACTTCACCATCGGGTTACGTCCCAAAAAGGTATTCAGGTCAGAGCCACAGAAACCAACATACTTGATTCTTACTAATACTTCACCGGCACCAACGGTCGGTTTTTCCAGTTCAACCACCTTCATTTCGGAGGGATTGACAATTTGAACTGCTTTCATTGGATATGTTTGATAAATAAGTTTATTAATCGATTACTTTATAACCTTTCCAGCCATAATATGCACAGAAGACAAAGCAAATCATCGGTACACAATAGGCCATATAATAGATATGCTCATTGGCATGCATGAAATAAGCCGTCAACTGTGGCAGGCAGGCATTGCCGACAATCGCCATTACCAGAAATGCCGAACCGCTCTTTGTCTGGTTCCCCAGTCCTTTTAACGCCAATGAGAACTGCGTAGGATACATAATAGACATAAAGAAAGAGATGGCCAACATCGCGTATAGCCCGATCATACCTCCCCATATCATCACTACCCCGCACAAAAGAATATTCATCAAGGCGTAAACCAGCAGCATATCCTGTGGACGGAATTTCACCATCAATCCGGTACCGATCCAACGCCCCAGAAGAAATGCGAGCATATACAATCCGAAGAAGGTAGTCGCTGTATCTTCCGGCAATCCGGCATAAGCACAACAGTAAACCAGGAACAGACTGTTTATCGCCGTCTGTCCGCCGTTATAGAAGAATTGCGCGATCACTCCCCACCGCAAGTGTGAGTGCCTCAATACACTGAAGTCTATCAGTTTTTCTTTCCGGCTGCCGTCTTTCGTTTTACCCGAAGAGATCGTTTTACCGGAAGAAGCCGCTTCTCCTTCGTCCCCAATCTTCGGCAATTTTGAAAAGACGAAGATGACAGCTATGCCAATCAACAGTATAGCCAATATCAGATAAGGAAGTTTCATTGCATCCGTTTCCAGTTGGATATAGGCCTGCCAGCCTCCCGGATAATCTACAGGAAGGGTATCTCGCGTGTAATGAGTTCCGCTAAGAATGAGCTTACTCAAAAACATGGCAGCGATAAAAGCTCCGAGTCCATTGAAAGACTGCGCCAGGTTCAATCGGCGGGGAGCGGTTTCGGGTGCTCCTAAAACCGTCACATACGGATTGGCAGCTGTCTCCAGGAAGCACATTCCCGTAGCAATAATAAAGAAGATACAGAGGTAAGCCCAATATTCTTTTAAAATGGCGGCGGGAAAGAAAAGCAGGCCTCCGATTGCAGCTAATACCAATCCGAAAATAATTCCTGCCTTATAGCTGTAACGTTTCATAAACATAGCTATGGGGATTGGGAAAATAAAATAAGCCAACCAGTAGGCAGTCTCGGTAAAGGAGGCTTCAAAGGTATTCAGTTCACATGTCTTCATCAATTGCCGGATCATCGTGGGAAGCAGATTGCTGCTTATCGCCCACAGAAAGAAAAGGCAGAAAACTAACGCTAAAGGTATTGTATATGTATTCTTTTTCATGGTATAAATCCAGTTTTACGATAAGGTTGTTTTCTCCATCATTCGGACATGTTCTTGATGTAAGGAAGTACGGGGAGATCTGTAAATCCATAGAAGTTCCGGGCATTTTCTCCCAAAAAGAGTCTTTTGTCCTCTTCCGTCAACTCGGAAGACTTCACCACAAAATCGTATGACATCTTGTAGGTGATTGCTGTAATGGTGCGCGGATAGTCCGATCCCCACATCAGTTTCTCCATGCCAACTAAATCCGCCGCTTCCCGAATGGCTTTCACTGCTCCATTGAAAGGATAAAACTCATCATTGAAAAGCCAGGTGATTCCTCCGGATTCAATCATCACATTGGAATGACGTGCCAGGCTGATTTGTTTTTTCCAGTCCGGACGTGTGACCATTCCGAAGTGTCCGATCGCTATCCGCAAATTCGGACATTCCTGAATAACCTCTTCCATCTCGGAAACCTGTGTTGCTCCGTCAGCCAAATCGATGGAGAGCATGACATTCCGTTCTTCCATATGATGAAACATCTGCATCATTTCTTCACTATTCAGCATTACCCGTCCCTCTTTTAACAACAAGCGTTGGGCAGGTATTTTTATAGCCTTAAAACCTTTGGCAATAAGCTCTTTCGCCTGCTCCAAAAATCCAGGTTTGCGAAACTCACACATTCCGCAAACAAAGAAACGGTTGGGATAATGGGAAACGACTTCCGACAGATAATCATTCTGAATACCGTCAATAAACTCTTGGGTAATAACAGCCGCAGCCACTTGCGCATAGTCCATATTCGAAAGAAAAACTTCCGCGCTATTCACACCGTCTACCATAAAGGGCGGAACCATTTGCCGGATTTCTCCCATAAATTCCGAACGGCCATTTTCCAAAGTCCGGATAGGCAATCCGTCCACAACAGTATCCTGCCGTAACCACAGATGGGCGTGTGCATCAATAATTGTATAGTCCATACGAATGACTCTGTTTTATGAGTTTGCCCAACTTACACGTTTCTGCTCTCCGATGATCTCCTGCACTTCCCGAACGAGTTCCCAGTCAATAGGTTCTTCGATGAAAGAGATGTTCTTTTTCACATTCTCCGGATTAGTCGTACTAAATAAAGTCGTTGCTATACGGGGATTGCTGACGGAGAACTGCATAGCCAGTTTCTCAATCGGATAATTCTTAGCTTTGCAATGTTCCATTGCTTTACGGCAAGCCTCTACCAATGGTTTGGGAGCCGGATGCCAGGCAGGAACACCACGTTCACTCAACAGTCCCATTGAAAGCGGAGAAGCATTAATCACACCGATTTCTTTGGATTCGAAGTAGTCCAGGAAGTCTGCTAATTTATCATCACACAGGCAATAATGGCAGAAGCTAAGCACAGATTCAACCGTACCGCTTGGTGAATGGTCGATTACCCATTTCAGGTTTTCGAGTTGCAAGTCGGTAATTCCAACGTGTCCTACCACTCCTTTTTCACGCAGCTCGACTAAAGCCGGCAGAGTTTCACTTACAACCTGATTCAAATCGGCAAACTCCACATCGTGCACATTAATCAGGTCGATAAAATCTATATTCAGACGTTCCATGCTCTCATACACACTTTCTGTCGCACGTTTTGCAGAGTAATCCCACAGGTTCACTCCATCTTTTCCATAACGTCCCACTTTGGTAGAAAGATAATAACGGTCGCGAGGAAGATCTTTGAGTGCCTTTCCTAAAACAGTTTCCGCTTTATAATGTCCGTAATAAGGAGACACATCGATAAAGTTCATTCCTGCCTCAACAGCAGTAAACACAGCCTGGATGCCTTCTTTTTCTTTCAAATCATGGAAAACTCCTCCTAAAGAAGAAGCTCCAAAACTAAGAGATGATACTTTCATCCCTGTCTTTCCGATTTCATGGTATTGCATACTTTTAGGTTTTAAATCATTTTGTATGCGGCAAAAATAGGTCAGTAATAGTTTCAGTGCAGCAGAGAGCGGTCGAAAAACCAACGTAACGGTTTACGTAAAAAATATTGCTTCAGATGCTTTTAATTTTCCGGGAATGTGCTTTCTTTGTAAAAAGAATCTAAGTTGCAGACTTTCAAATGGAAAACCGGAAACATACTTCACTCAAAGATCTCGCCCAAGCATTGGGGGTGTCGATTCCTACTGTATCCAGGGCACTAAAAGATAGTCCGGAAATCAGCCGTGAACTTTGCGCCAAAGCAAAGGCACTGGCTAAAGAGATGAACTACCGTCCCAATCCTTTTGCCATGAGCCTGCGGAAGAATGCACCACGTATCATCGGAGTGATCGTCCCGGATATTGTCACTCATTTCTTTGCATCGATTCTGAATGGAATAGAAAATATGGCTATTGCCAACGGGTATTTCGTGATTATCACGACCTCGCATGAGTCTTACGAGCACGAAAAAAGAAATATTGAGAATCTGGTCAATATGCGCGTAGAAGGTATCATCGCCTGTCTGTCTCAAGAAACAACCGATTTCTCCCACATCTCCGCCTTGAAAGACATTAATATGCCACTGATCCTGTTCGACCGTGTTTGCCTGACCGACCAATTTTCATCGGTGATAGCAGATGGGGCCCAATCCGCACAGATGGCTACACAACATCTCTTGGATAATGGAAGTAAACGGGTAGCTTTTATCGGAGGAGCCAATCATCTGGATATTGTAAAGAGAAGAAAACATGGCTATCTGGAAGCCTTGCGTGAGAATCGTATTCCCATCGAAAAAGAGTTGGTAGTTTGCCGGAAGATTGATTATGAGGAAGGCAAGATTGCCACAGAAACTTTACTGTCACTTCCACAGCCTCCGGATGCTATTCTTGCCATGAATGACACATTGGCTTTCGCAGCAATGGAAGTTATCAAAAAACATGGCCTCCGGATTCCGGATGATGTGGCAATCATCGGGTATACGGACGAGCAGCACGCTAATTATGTAGAGCCGAAATTATCTGCAGTGTCACATCAGACTTATAAAATGGGAGAAACTGCCTGCCAACTACTTATCGATCAGATAAAAGGAAATAAGACTATCAAGCAGGTGACGATTCCGACACATTTGCAGATTAGGGAGAGTAGTATAAAAAAATCAAAAATGTAATCTTCTGCAATATAAGCAAGAAGGAACAAAACAAAAGGAATAATTCCTTATATACTTTTAGAAAAACGATATTGCATAATCTCTAAGAAGGCAATTCCGTTATTATTATGAAAAATATAGGTGTTGTATCATTTAGACCCAACACCTATATTCATATTTATTATATTGTTATAAGATTATCTCTCTACAATCTTCTCTAACCTAACATTATATACTAATGCCGAATAAGCTTGGAGAGAACCATCATTACCAGTGCCTGAACCATAACCACTCTGATAGGGGATATACAAAGTCCAAAAATCACCAGCTACCATATGAATCAACGTATAAGACCAACCGGAAATAACACCATTCAATGTAAAATTTGCCGGAGAATCAAACTCTGTAGGCTCTGTTCCTGTATAAGTCTGTTGAACTACATCTCCATTGAAATAAGACATACGATAATGTGCACTTACTGTAGAAGTATATTTAGGAGATTCTGTACCTTCCCCTTTTTTTATCTTCTTTACATATATAGTCTGACTATTCGTCGGATCTGGAAAAGCATGAAGTTTCTCCGGATCATCATTAGCTAAAGCCTGATTTTCAGGACTATTATACACATTGGCGATCGAGTCTATAAAAGCCACACTACGTGCCTGCCAATTATCATAACGGCTAGTCTCTTCCGTTTCACTGCAAGCAGTGAACGCAAGAGCCAGCAATACTAAGGAGAATAAATAGATCTTTTTACTCATTCGTCAAAGGTTTATTGTAAAGTTTTCAATAGAGAAGTGATGCTTACTCTGTCTGCGATGATATTATTCAGTTCAGAGATAGCTACACGCTCTTGTTGCATGGTATCACGGTTACGCAATGTCACGCAGTTATCTTCTAATGTTTGATGATCGACTGTCACACAGTACGGAGTACCAATAGCATCCTGACGGCGATAACGCTTACCGATACTATCCTTTTCGTCATATTGGCAATGGAAGTGGAACTTCAGGCTGTCAATAACTTCACGGGCTTTTTCAGGCAGACCGTCTTTCTTTACCAACGGCATAACTGCCAGTTTCACCGGAGCCAAAGCAGCAGGCAATTTCAGAACCACACGGCTTTCACCATTTTCCAGCTGTTCTTCGCAATAAGACGCGCTCATGATGCTAAGGAACATACGGTCAACACCGATAGAAGTTTCGATTACGTACGGAGTATAAGATTCGTTCAGTTCCGGATCGAAGTATTTGATGCTCTTGCCGGAGAACTTCTCATGTTGAGACAAGTCGAAGTTAGTACGAGAGTGGATACCTTCCACTTCTTTGAATCCGAACGGCATCAGGAACTCAATATCAGTAGCTGCATTTGCGTAGTGAGCCAGTTTATCGTGGTCGTGATAACGATAGCTTGCATCGCCGAATCCAAGAGCTTTATGCCATTTCAGACGGATTTCTTTCCATTTCTTGAACCAGTCAAGTTCAGTTCCCGGTTTTACAAAGAACTGCATTTCCATCTGTTCGAACTCACGCATACGGAAGATGAACTGACGGGCAACGATCTCGTTACGGAAAGCCTTACCAATCTGTGCGATACCGAAAGGAACTTTCATACGACCCGTTTTCTGTACATTGAGGTAGTTTACAAAAATCCCCTGCGCAGTTTCCGGACGAAGATAAATTTTCATGGCTCCGTCGGAAGTAGAACCCATTTCAGTAGAGAACATCAGATTGAACTGACGAACTTCTGTCCAGTTCTTTGTACCGGAGATCGGGCATACGATTTCTTCATCAATAATGATCTGACGCAATTCTTCCAGATTACCATCGTTCAGAGCTTTAGCAAAACGAGTGTGAAGTGCGTCACGTTTTGCCTGATGCTCCAATACACGTCCGTTGGTAGAACGGAATTGAGCCTCATCAAAAGATTCGCCGAATCTCTTGGCAGCTTTCGCTACTTCTTTATTGATTTTATCGTCATACTTAGCCAGCTGATCTTCGATCAACACGTCAGCACGATAACGTTTCTTAGAGTCTTTATTGTCAATCAAAGGGTCATTGAATGCGTCTACGTGTCCGGAAGCCTTCCAGATAGTAGGATGCATAAAGATGGCAGAGTCGATACCGACAATGTTCTCGTGCAACAGCACCATGCTGTCCCACCAGTATTTCTTGATGTTATTTTTCAATTCAACGCCCATCTGACCGTAGTCATACACAGCGCCTAGTCCGTCGTAGATATCGCTCGAAGGGAATACGAAACCATACTCTTTGCAATGCGATACAAGCTTCTTAAAAACGTCTTCTTGTGCCATTTTCTTTTCTATATCTATTAATTTGAATTTGCTTTTTTCGTAAAAAGTGCCACAAAGATAGGGATTTATCTCATAAATAAGACAGGGAGGGTATTAATTTATCTTATTCCTGAACTTCTTCATCGATTTCCGGTGCCACCATACGGTCATATTCTTCCCGCTCCTGCTCCCGGTCCGCTTTCTTCATTTCTTTGGTCAGCATCTCTTCGGGCATATATAGATTAAAAGGAATACGCATGCATTTCATCTTTTTCACTTCCCGGCTAAATTCAGGACAAGCCACGAAATAGACACGTGATACGGACACCTTTCCCGGAGTTACCTGTTCGGGGCGTTCAAATCCCGGACTGGTCAGTGACGTATGAAATGTGCCAAGTCCTTCGATAGTAACCGGCTGTCCGATAGACAATAAAGTACGGATAGCATCAACCATTTCCGTCAATATACCATCTATCTGCCCGCGATGAAATCCACTCCGTTTTTCCATGTACTCAGCAAATTCTCTATTCCGAATCGGATCTATCAGTTTTTTGGGTACACCATACCATAATTCTTTTCTTTCTCCCGATGTTAAATCGGCTTTTTTTCTCACTACATAAGGCACTGCCATCGTCTATACTCCTTTCTTTTTTCGTTTATACTCGTGTTCTATCTAACACCCGGGTGTCAACACCATTGAGACCCGGGTGTCAGATAAGTGTTGGCTGCAACAAAATTAAGTCTTTATTGCGAGAGAACAAAAGAATTCTTCTATATTTGTGCATCCCTACATTATACTAAAGAAAAACATAGAACTATGATTAAGATTCTTCTATTGATAGACTATTCAAGCGAATTTGACAGGAAACTGCTACGGGGACTTGTCCAATACTCCAAAGAAAACGGCCCCTGGCTCTTTTATCGGCTACCTTCTTATTATAGCGCAATGTATGGGGAACAAGGTATTCTGAAATGGGCGAAAGAATGGAAAGCGGATGCCATTATTGGTCAATGGAATAACGACACGATCGATTTGCAGAAAGAGTTGAATATTCCGGTAGTGCTACAAAACTATCATCACCGAAGTGTTACTTACTCCAACCTGACAGGTGATTATAAAGGTACAGGAAGAATGGCAGCCCAGTTTTTTGCCAAAAGAATGTTTCGCAATTTTGCTTATTTCGGTGTTAAAGGAGTCGTATGGTCTGACGAACGCTGCGAAGGTTATCGGCAGGAGGTAAAACGTATCGGAGGCGAATTTTTCAGTTTCGAATCGGATAAGCAGGAAGACGAGATAAGAATGGAAGTAAGCCAGTGGTTACAGGAACTTCCCAAGCCTGTCGCTCTGTTTTGTTGTGACGATGCGCACGCCCTGTTCATTTCTGAAACTTGCCGGATGAACAACATTCATATCCCGGAAGAAATCGCTCTATTGGGTGTAGATAACGACGAACTAATGTGTAATATTTCCGACCCGCCTATTTCATCCATAGAGCTTGAAGTAGAAAGAGGAGGCTATTCTATCGGCAGGCTCATCCACCAGCAAATAAAGAAGGAACATGAAGGTACTTTCAATATTGTTATCAACCCCATCCGCATCGAACTACGCCAATCAACAGAGAAACACAATATTAAAGACCCTTATATTCTCGAAGTGGTGAAATATATAGATTCACATTACAGTTCCGACCTGACGATAGAATCTTTGCTTGCCAACATTCCGTTATCCCGCAGAAACTTTGAGGTGAAATTCAAGAATGCACTGAACACCTCTATATATCAGTATATCCTGAATTGTCGTTGTAACCATCTGGCAGATTTATTACTCACGACAGATCGTCCATTGGCCGATTTAGCAATAGAGGTGGGGTTCAAAGATTATAATAATATCTCGCGTGTCTTTAAAAAATATAAAGGTTGTTCACCTCTGGAATATCGCCAAAAGAAGACTAGTCATATTTAATTTTCGTTTTTTGAATAGCACTTTTCGTTTTTACTATAAAAACTATTATAGAAACAACCTACTTTTGTCATAAAAGTTAATACTCTCTCAATTTAACGAAGAATGTATTAGCTATACCCAATCTTTGTTATATCCTTAAATAAATATACTATATATAATTTCTAAAATGTCAAATACCATTCAAAAACACAGCAAAAGGAAAATGCAGCTAACAATAAAGTTCGGATTTTCCAAACAGTTTTTTATATACTATATAATTATCTGCATAGGGTTCTGCACAGCTAGTTGTATAGAGAATAAACAAACTAATTCACTGCAATATAATACAAAAGCATGGAATAAAATAAAAGATTATTTCAATCCGCCAGTGATATATAAAGATAATTATGGAAATTATCGTTCCCCTCTGTTACTGAATAATGGAGACACTATCAAGAATGTAAATGATTGGAATAAAAAACGAAAAGAAATAAAAGATACATGGATGAATTTAATGGGGAAATGGCCTCCTATAATTAAAAATCAAAAATTTGAAATATTAGATACGCTTAAACGTGAGAACTTCTATCAATATCGTGTCCGCTTCTATTGGGTTCCTAATGAACAAACAGAAGGGTATTTACTAATCCCTGATAAGAGAGGGAAGAAGCCTGCTATTATTTCTGTTTTTTATGAACCTGAAACTGCCATTGGAATCGGTGGAAAGCCTAACCGTGACTTCGCTTATCAACTTACTAAAAGAGGATTTATCACCCTGTCATTAGGAACAACCCAAACAACGAAAGAAAAAACATACTCCATATATTATCCGACGATCAATAATGCTTCTCTACAACCTCTATCAGCATTAGCCTATGCAGCTGCCAATGCATGGGAAGCATTAGCCAAAGTCCCTGATGTAGACTCTACTAAAATTGGCATTGTCGGACATTCATATGGAGGAAAATGGGCAATGTTTGCATCTTGCCTCTATGACAAATTTGCATGCGCTGCATGGAGTGACCCGGGTATTGTTTTTGATGAAACAAAAGGGGGATACATCAACTATTGGGAACCTTGGTATCTTGGCTATTACCCTCCGCCCTGGAAAGATACCTGGAACAAAAACGGATATACTAAAGCAAAAGGAATTTATTCGCAGTTACGTAAAAATGGGCATGATTTACATGAAATTCATGCACTTATGGCTCCCCGCCCTTTTCTTGTTTCCGGAGGCTTCTCTGACGGACCTGAAAGATGGATACCTCTAAATCATACAATACTCATTAATCGAATTCTAGGGTATGAAAACAGGGTAGCGATGACCAATAGAGCGAAACATGATCCTGATCCCGAATCAAATGAAATCCTTTACAATTTCTTCGAGTGGTATTTATGTCCCACTAATTGACAAAAAACATTACATAATAAAAAATATCTTATGAAAAACTCAAAAATTAATTGCAGAGCCACTATCAATCGATTCATTTTGCTCTCTCTCACTTTATGCTATATTTTCACAGCATATTGTAGTAATAAGGAACAGGAAATAAAACAATTTCTCATTTATGATGCTATGTCATACATCGGCAAACCAGACTTAAGTCACTATGGTCTTCAGCCTGTTTATCTAATGTATGAAGTAACCTTGACAAAAAAACACTCCGATCATTCTTCAAAAGCCATACTTGACTTCAACAAAATCGAGAAACAAGCCAAACTTGCATCCTTATTTCCGAGAACTATGATTTCAACGGATATAGAACAATGGTATTACGAGCCTTCACTTACAGACCAGGAAATAGAACAAAGATTCGACACATTATTTAGTTACTTTAGACAAAAAATTTCACCAAACATAACAATCGGCAACTATGGAGCCGCTCCTACAGCCTTATGTGTACACCGATACTACCATTCCAAAATGTCAGAAGATAGTATATTGATGACTTGGCGAAAAAGCAATAAAAAACGTTGGGCTGCACTCAAATACGCAGATGTAGCTCAACCCTCTCTTTACATTGCCGAGCCTAATATCGAATCTTGGATAAAAGATCTGCAAATAACAGTAAAAGAAATAAAAAAACACTACCCTAATAAAAAAATTATAGCATATATTTGGCCCCAATACTATGATAAAAAAGATAGTCCATATTATAAACAATTCATTTCCCCCCACATTTGGAAACAAATGCTAGAGGCTACTTATACATATTGTGATGGAAGTATCATATGGTCAAGTAGAACTGATGAAAATGATCAATCAGTATTCTGGGAGGATCTTCGGGTGCAACAAATCTGGGAAGTAACAAAACATTTTATCCATTCCCACAAAAGACAGATTGTGTTTCCTGAAAAAGAAAACTTGTCTATATTGACTTCTACTCCACAAAAATTCAATATATATTTAAACACAAATCATCCCCAATTAGCCCAATATGGAGTTCAGACGATACAAATGATTAATGAAAAAGATTTGGGAAACTGTAGCAATGAAACTTTTGTTCTTGATGTAGACAAAGTGAAACAACTTGCCATACAAACTCCAAAATCCTCCAATACGCCTATATGTATTGCACCGATTAATAAAAAGAGTGATACATCAGATTATCAAGAAATTTACAAGCTATTAAAAAAAGACAATGGTAATCAAATATGGCAAATACCCTCCACAAGTTTAGGTAAACTAAGGCTTCATAATTCAAATATGCATGTCAACATGGGAAGTTGGGCAATAAATACAATGAATTCTCCGCAAGAGCCGGAAAAATTCACAGATGCCATTATCATAAATGCCCCTATCGTTGATAATGACACAATCACTTGGAAGAAAGAATTATACATTACTATAAAAGAAGCACAATTCAAATCTGAAGGAAAACCAATATATGTATATTTGCCAACCGCCTCGCTTAATAACAATCATACAATAAAAGCAACGGAATGGAAAACTGCATTGAAAACCGCCCACCAATGGTGTAACGGTATAATAATACATGATATAAACAACAATCTACCTGACACGAATACAGCAATATGGCAAGAAACTTTAAAATTCATAAGAGAAATGAAGAATACAGTAGATTAAACTTACGTTTTTTGAGGACTAGTCTGCGTAAAATCAAATCGACACCTTGACATATCAAGCTATATTTGCACTATTAGGATATCCAATCAATAAACTGCAATGCCAAATTTAAATTTAATACAAGATGAAAATGAAACTATTGAAAAGCAAAATTCTGCGAGATGCATCACGAATAAAATTTTTACCGATATGCATCTTTATGTTCTTTTTCCTTTTTACTCCCTTTGTTTATTCCCAGAGTAGAAAGCAAATAACAGGAAGCGTACAAGATGTTCAAGGAAACCCTCTTATTGGAGTTAGTATCTTGGAAACCGGAACATCAAATGGGACCATCACAGATATGAATGGTACCTACTCTCTCAATATAAGTTCCACAAATGCAACACTAAGATTTTCATATATTGGCTATGAAGAACAACTAATTAAAATACAAGGTCGAAATGTCATCAATGTAAAGATGAATGAAGAAACTAGCAATTTAGATGAAGTCGTAGTGGTTGGCTATGGAGTACAACGAAAGTCCGACTTAACCGGAGCTATATCTTCCATTAATGCAGCTGAGACTCTAAAAAAAATGCCTGCGGCCCAAGTAGCTGATTTACTTCAAGGACGCATTGCCGGGCTTAGTATTGTAAACTCATCCGGAGCTGCAGGGGCTACCCCTACGCTACGTGTCCGCGGTGTAAACTCCATAAAAGCAGACGGTGGCCCATTAGTCGTTATCGATGGTTTTCCTGGTGGTAACCTCAGTGCTATAAATCCCGCAGATATAAAATCTATTGAAGTACTAAAAGATGCCTCATCAACAGCAATATATGGTTCAAGAGGAGCCAACGGTGTCATCTTGATTACAACAAAATCTCCTAAAGAGGGCAAATTATCAGTAGACTACAATGGTTATGTTGTTGCCGGAACACCAGCCGACAAACCTTCCATCATGCCCGTAAATGAGTTCGCCCGTATGGCCAATGATTGGAATCAGGCATATTATGGTAAAGACCTATATACAGAAAGACAAATCACTAATTTCACCAATGGATATGATACTTATGATTATATGGGAAATATCATCAATGATTATGCCATCAGCCATTCTCATGACATCAGCATCAAAGGAGGAAATGATAAAATGAGCTTCTTATTTTCCACTCAATATATTCATAATAAAGGAATTGCCGGGCATTCCACAAATGACAGATGGAACTATCGTTTAAAAGTGGATGCTAATATCACTAAAAAACTAAAATTTGGAGCTAATTTTTATGGAATGATTAATAGTGCTGCAGGAAATAACTTCTCTGGACAATACAGTCTACTCACTTTGGCACAACAATTTCCGCAAACTGTACTTCCGTATGATAAAGAAGGAAACCTCACCCAAGGAACTATCGACAATACCGGTATTTACAATCCAATAGGTTTCATTGATGAACAAAAAAAGAATAACAACGAGGATATGACTTTTAATAACTGGTTACAGGCATATATCAGTTATGAAATTATTCCTGGATTAACATTCAGAAATGAACAGCAAATAAATATAGGAAACCGTTTTTATGGAACCACAAGCAGCAAACAAAGTATGAATGGGTTCCTAAAAGGAAAATCATTAGCTACATATTATGATGCAAATTCATGGGGGTGGCGCATGACAAATACACTTAACTATACAAAGGAACTAAACAAAAATAATCGCCTCAACGCTACTATTGGTGTAGAAGAAAGCCTATCACGTTCATACATCATGAGGCAGACTGCAGAAGGATTAACTTCCGAAAGCATCGGCTGGAAAAATATGATGTTGGCAGAAACCAGCAAACTAGAAGACAATGAGGTTAGCAAGACAACAGCCATATCGTATTTCGGACGAATCAACTATGTCTTAATGAACCGCTATATGGCCACAGTAACATTCAGAAGAGACGGTTCTTCCTTGTTGTCTTACGACCATAGATGGGATAACTTTCCTTCTTTCAGTCTGGCTTGGAATCTAAAAGAAGAATCATTCCTTAAAAATATTAATTCTTTAGACCAATTGAAACTAAGATATGGATATGGAGTTTCCGGAAACCAGGCAGTAGCAGCTTATTCGGCATATACACAATATAATGCAACAATAGGAAACGGCCAAATAGCTTATACGCTTGTCCCGGGTAATCCTATATTAAAATGGGAAAAAACACATCAACATAACTATGGGATCGATGCTGCTTTTCTAAATGGCAGAATTTCATTCACATTCGATTATTACGACAAAAAAACAAAAGATGCCATTAATACTGTAGTTCTCCCGGCAGATACAGGTTTATCATCCGGACTAAGAAACGCTGCTGAAATCAGCAACAAGGGGTTTGAAATTACTTTGGGAATCACTCCGCTTACGACAAAAGACTTCTATTGGAAAGCCGACATTTCATTGGCTCATAATAAAGCTAAAATTGAAAAATTAGGAGATATAGATTCGGATTTCATGGAAATAGGCACAGGATGGGGAAATTCATTCTATCGTTACTTTGTAGGAGAACCGATCGGTGCAATCTACGGTCTTCAATCCACGGGAGTATGGAGTACCGAAGAGTATAATAACCCTGATATTAAAAAACCAACTTCTCCTACAGTAAGACCCGGCTCTTACAAATACGTTGATCAAGACGATAGTGGAACTATAGATGCAGATGATTATGTCATTATTGGTAACGGGCAACCCAAATTCAATTGGGGAATGAATAATTCATTTACCTATAAAAACTTTGACTTGAATATTTTCTTAATCGGTTTTCATGGATTTGATATTTACAATTACCCAAGAGCCAGACTTACAAGTTCCTTATCTCCATTCCCCGAATTAGCCGAACGCTGGATTGCAGGCAAAAATGAGAATGCAATTATTGCCGGATTCGGTAAGGACCGGGACGCTATAACAAGCCCTGAAACGGTAGCATCATCTACATTTATAGAAAAAGGAGATTTCGTAAAATTGAAAAGTATTACTTTAGGTTATAATTTCTCCAAAGGTTTATTGTCAAAAATAAATCTAAGTGCAGCGAGAGTATATTTTTCGATAAAGAATGTTTGTACAATCACCAAATATTCCGGAAACGATCCTGAATTGTCAATAAGTAACCCTCTACGCCCCGGACTTGATATGGGAACTTATCCCAGTCAAAGAGAATATCTACTTGGCTTAAATGTTTCATTCTAAATACAAGAATACAATGAAAAAATATATATTCATACTTCTGACAAGTTTTTCTTTAACTTCTTGCGTAGACTTATTGCAAGAACCGCAAAGCAAATTAACGCCTGCCACCATCGAGTTGACAGAACAAACTCTTGAAAGCATGACCAATGGGCTTTACAAAGATTTATGGGGAGAAAATTTCGGCTTTAACTGCCGGTTGGCATCACTCGCATTGGCTGGTGACGATATGACTTCAGGTGCTTTGGACAAAGTAAGGAATGTTTTGGACGATCAACTAAAAGTTCCAATAGATAATGCAGATGTGCTAAATTTATGGAAATATTTTTATCAAACAATATACTCTGCAAATAATATAATATATCTAATCAATGAAAACGAAAATCTCGACACCCAAATAAGTAATAAGTATTTAGGAGAAGCCTATTTCTTCAGAGCCTTATCCTATTTCTATATCGTAAGATATTGGGGAGATGCTCCTGCTATTACAGACCCTAACTCAAGTACAGACATAGATGGGAGTAGTAATATGCCACGTAAACCGGTGAAAGACATCTATGAAAGAATAATTCTTCCTGATTTAAGTAATGCAATCAACCTGCTACCATTACAAAGCCGTGACAATAACAATCAGGCTCCAACCACCTGGGCCGCCAAGACTTTGCTTAGTGACGTATATATAACCATGGCTGGATGGCCATTAAAAGAAGAAAATTATTATGCAGAAGCTGCTAAAACTGCAAAAGATATCATCGAAAACGGACCTTACGATCTGGTCGGTGAATATAAAGATCTTTGGATGAACGCTAAAAAGACGGATAAAACTGAACATATATTCGCACTACAGCATTCACTGTCTTATTTACCAAGCCAATACGGCATATCCTATCTTGGAAAAGAAGAAAATGGCTGGTATGACTATGTAGGTGATCCTGTATTCTTCAAAAACTTCCCTAATGACAAAAGAAAAGAATTCTGCTATATTACATCAACCGTGGATACTAAAGGAAATCGGATTGACTGGGAAGACTTTGATATAGGCGCACCTTTTATCCGGAAATACAGGAACTATGGAGGCTGTGGAACATACGGTATTGATGGAAACACCTCTACACGTAGTTCACTTTCAGAAGGTCTCACTCCTATTTACAGATTTGCAGACGTATTGCTAATTTATGCCGAAGCCAGCAATAAAGCAGAGGGTTCCCCCAACACTCTTGCGTATAAATGTTTAAATAGAGTCAGAGACAGAGCATTTGGAGATCAAAGTCATCAATATGCAGGTTTAACACCAGAAAAATTTGCAGATGCGGTATTCGATGAATTTGGCTGGGAAAATGTATTTGAATTCAAAAGATGGTTCCAATTGGTAAGAACAGAAAAAGTAGACGAGGCTATAGGCAAGAATGCAGCAATTGGAGCGAGATTAAACGCTAATAAAGAGAATTATCTTTTCCCGATACCTGTAAGACAATGCGAACTCAGAGGTTGGAAAAACAACCCTGGCTATTAAGTAATTTATCACAAAATCAAGAACTATATGAAAACATCAGAGATTAAATGGTTGACCATGTTACTATTCACTGCCATGCTGTTCATTACTGCATGTAGTGACGACACCATTCGTCCTCCTTATTTAGAAGAGGAAATTGAACCTACTCCGGAAACAAAAGAATTTGTTGTTTACGATGCGATGAGTTATAAGAATAAACCGGATCTTACATCGGATATGATCTCTAACATACGCTTAATTTATGAAGCTTTCTTGTTAACTAATGAAGAGATTGATATGGATAAAGTTGCTACTCAAATCAGTATCACAAAAACATCCAATTATCAAGCCGTCAGCACTGACATTGAAGCTTGGTATTCAAACAAGACCGATGAAGAAATTAAAACCGGATTGAAAACCGTATTTGACGCTTTTAAAAAAGAAATTCCCAGTTGTACTGTCGGTAATTATGGTATACCTGTGAGCGATTTAAATGTTTTCAGATATAATAGAACTGAACCAGAAGAAGAGATTATTAAATTATGGAAGAAAAACAGCGAAAGAAGGCTCTCTGCCGGTGAAGTTTCAGATGTTCTTTATCCCTCATTATATATCATGACTCCGGACGTAGATCAATGGCTGAAAGATTTGAAAACGACAGTAGAATATATCAAAGAGAAATTTCCTGATAAAAAGATTATCGGATATATCTGGCCGCAATATTATAATCTCAAAAACAATCCTGACTATATGAAATTCATTCCTGCTGAAAAATGGGATAAGATACTGGAAGGATGTTATACATATTTAGATGGAGCAGTGATATGGTCGAATGGAAAAGGTGAAGATGGTGAAACTGACGTTGCGTGGAATGACACAAAAGTCCAGGCAATGTATAGTGCTACAAAAACATTTATCGAACGGCACAAAGCTAACATTAAATTAGACAAGCCGATAGGCGGTGGCGATGATGGCGGATCAGAGCCTACAGAATTCTATGTATATGGTTCATTAAATTTCCAGAATACTCCTTCAAATCTATTAAGCTATGGTATACAACCCATATCAGTAATCAGTGAAGCTAATGTTTCCGAAACAGAAAAGCAAGGTAGTGTATATCCTCCTGTCATCGACAAGATCAAGAATTTAGCAACTGACGCCACACATCCAGTTTGTATATCTATCAGTACATGGCATGCGGACCGTTCTACAGATAATAGTGCAATGATGTCACGTTTCCAAACTGTATATAGCACATTCAAAGATAATAACTCAAAAGTTACAATCGGGTATCGTGGTGTTGGTCCCACAAGCCTCACCTCTCTCAGAGTCACCAACTATACTCAATCTGATTTTCAAAGAAATGACTCATGGCAGAGATACGCGGTAGAACCCATGAGAGGAATCAGGGAATATGCGGATGTATTATATCCTGAAGTTACAATCATCAATGACGATTTGGATACCTGGAAACAAGATTGCTCCGCAATTCTGGAAGAAGCTAAGTGGAACAATCCAAACAAGAAAATATTCGCCTGTATCATGACTAATTATTTCAACAAGACAGGAACTATACCAGAAGACTATGAAGCTTTTGCCGATGCATACAAGCCAATCAAGGAAGCTACCTGGTTGAATGCTCTTGAATATTTGTACCGAAGATGTGATGGTATTGTCATTATCGGTAATTGCCAAAAAAATGACCCTATCGAATATAGTGAAAACTTAGGTATCATGAAGGCTACAAAAACTTTCTACGAAAATCATAAAAATATTATCGACAAGACATTACCCGAAGAAGAAAAGCCTGCTACTGATAACCTAATTACAAATGGCGGATTTGAGGATAAGATAGAGCCATCTTCCATAGCCCCCGTTGTACATACAAACGAACTTGTCCGCCCTCTAAGGCTTAGCGGTTTCTTTGATACTACAGCACAAAAAACATTTCCTACAGCAGATGGTGCCATTACTGTTCCTGATAATGTCTGGTTCCATAGATGTAACAATAACTCATGGTTCTGGTTTACCTATATTGATGATACATCTATTACCTATGCAGGTGGCGGGACACCAATCTCACATTCTGGGAACAAATCTGTAGTTATTTATACTGCAGCTAATGCTGATGCTGCTAAATATAGCAGTCATGCCAATAATTTAGAACACCTTCAGGGAGTTGCACAACGTTTATCCCTGGATGACAGCAAAAAATACAAACTACAATTTTTCTATTATCGTCCAAATCTTGTTTGGGGTACAACGAATGTTGCTGCAAATATAAACCATGCAGAAAAAATAGTCGTGGGAATTGTGTCCTCAACAGGAGCAAACGTAAATACAGACTATACGTATGAAAAAGTTATCACGTTAGAAAAAACAGAAGGTTGGAAAGAATATAATATCACTTTTGATCTTCCCGATATTATCCAGAAAAATCCAGGTAAAAGTTTTGAGAAATGTGCCATATTTTTCAACATTGTACCGGAGATAGACAGTGCACAAAAAACACTGAAAACATTAGTCAATCTAGATGACATCAGTTTGACAGAAACGAAATAACAGAACATTCTTTAATTACAGTTTAATATAAATGGAATCTTAACTCATTTATATTAAACTGTAATATTCTTCATTTTATCCGATAAAAACATGAATAAAATTCTTCTAATATTATTTCTCATTGGAAACATATTAAATACTACCATCATACGTGGACAGAATACTTGTCCTCTAATTCCATGTCCACAAAACAGTAGTAGGATAAATGAAACATTCCAACTATCAAACAGATGTGTTATTGTATATAACGAAGAGTTTGAACCTCAAGCTTACCTTTTACAGAAAGAACTTCTCCGATATACTTCAATCGCCGTAAGCACACTTCCTGATAAAGAAACTCAGAATTCAAACATAGTATACAATATTATAAAACTCAAGAAAGGCTATAAATTCAAAACAGAAGGATATTCTTTAAAAATGCATACCAAAGACATAACTATTACAGCCGAACAACCAAGCGGAATGATAAATGGTATCATGTCTCTAATTCAATTAACTAGATTATCCACGCAACAAGACACCCTTGTACCTATCGAGTGCTGGGAAATAGAGGACAACCCTTTATATGCCTGGAGAGGTTTTATGTTAGATGAGGCCCGTCATTTCTGGGGTATAAAAAAAGTAAAACAGATTTTAAACTGGATGGCCCTTTATAAACTAAATAGGTTCCATTGGCATCTAACCGATTCCCAAGGTTGGAGAATAGAAATAAAAAAATATCCCAAACTAGCCCTCATAGGAGGAATCGGCAATTATGGAGAAGAATACACTCCTGCTCAATTCTACACACAAGAAGAAATAAAAGAAATCGTAACTTATGCTCTAGAACGAAACATCCACATTATACCTGAAATCGATATGCCGGGACATGCATCTGCAGCTTCTAAAGCATATCCGGAATTTAGCGGTGGCGGTTCTCCTAAATATCCTGGATATACCTTTAATCCCGGGAAAGATTCCGTATACACTTATTTAACGGACATCCTAAAAGAAGTAGATGCGCTGTTCCCCTCGCAAGTAATCCACCTTGGAGGAGATGAAGTACATTATGGCAATCAGGATTGGAATACTAACAAGGATATCCAAGACTTGATGAAACATGAAAAAATGAAGAATTTAAAAGACGTAGAAAATTACTTTTTTCAAAGGATGGCTGATTCTCTTCTGCTTATTCATAACAAAGTTGCAGCTTGGGACGAAGTTGCTGATTCCCAATTATCTCCTGAACATACCATCGTATTTTTCTGGAGACAGAATAGACCTGAACAACTCCAGAAATCATTAGCTAGAAAATTTAATATTGTATTATGTCCACGATTACCAATGTATCTTGATTATGCACAAGACACTTTACAAGTACATGGGGTTGACTGGAGAAAATTTTCATGCAACTCTTATCAGAAAGTATATTCTTTCAGTCCACAAGATATACCAGTCAAATATCCTAAAAATTGTAACATACTAGGAATACAAGCTAATCTATGGACAGAACGTATTGAAACAGAGGACAGACTCGATTATATGCTATTTCCTCGGATAGCAGCACTAGCTGAAAATGCATGGACAAAAGAAATGAATAAGAATATCAATTCTTTCAATATACGTCTAAAAAAACAATTTGATTTATATAAGAAAGATCATATCTACTATTCAGATCCTTTTGCCCCTAAAGAGACCGGAGAACCAGTTAGATAAAATCAACAATCAAAAAAATGAGCAGAGTTAATATTTACACGTTTCTATTTTGTACGATATTCCTTGCAATAGGATGTTATGCTCAACAGGCATCTTATCCCAAATCAAAGATATTACAAAAAAACTTTTCCAACAATCTTAAAGATCAATTAAGAGAACTAGAAAAAGATTCTTTCGTACAATATTTAAACGAATGCCGGGAAGAATGGAAGAACAACCCCTACAGACCAATCTATCACTTTTCTAGTCCGGAAAGTATTTTGCACGATCCTAACGGTTTATGCTATTGGCAGGGAAATTGGCATTTATTTTATCAATATTTGCCCTCTAAAGATTTTAGACAACACTGGGGACATGCAGTCAGTCATGATTTAATTCACTGGAAAGATCTGCCCATAGCTTTATATCCCAGCCCGGAAAACATGTGTTATTCCGGTGCCACCCTAGCCGAAAAAGACAAAGTCATAGCTATGTATTATGGAGTTGACTTAGGAGATATTGTGGCTACATCCAGCGATCCGTTATTACTAAACTGGGAAAAGGTAGCAACACCGGGCATTCCAAGAGTAAAATCAGGAGAGACTCTGCCATACTATGTGTTTGACCCTGCCATTTGGAAAGAAGACAGCATATACTATGCCGTGACGGGAGGACGGACAAATACAGGTCCTGGTAACAAAGCGATGCGATCAACTTCTCTTTTCTCTTCAAAAGACTTAAAAAACTGGAAATACGAACATAACTTCATGAAAAATGAATGTTTCTTACCACCAGGAGAGGATGCTTCATGTCCATACTTTTGGCCAATAGGAAACAGATACATCTTTTTATTTTTTAGCCATACAACCGGTAGCCAGTATTTATTAGGAGACTACGATAAAGAAGAACATTGTTTTTATCCAACATTTCACGGACGTTTCAACTTCATGTCTTTTCTCCCCGGAGGGGTACATGCTCCAAGCGCAACGAGTGATGGCAAAGGAGGAGTTATAGTTATACATAACATGCATACAGGCAAAAAATCTCCCGGCTGGAGAGGTATTACAACACTTCCGAGAAAACTCACATTAGACAAATGTGACACAATCAACATACAACCTTATGGAGATTATAAATCACTCCGTACCCACCATCAACATATAGATAAGACCCATCTACCGGCAAACAAAGAAATCATAATCGATAACATACAGGGAAATGCACTTGAAATCAAAGCTGAGATCAATATAAAATCTTCACCAATGATAGAAATGAATGTTCTACGTTCACCTGATAAAGAGGAATTTACTTCTATCAAATTTTTCAAAGATAGAGGAGTTGACTTAGTCAGAACAAATCCTGCACTGAAAAATCAAAGATGGAGTTTGATTTCACTTGAAACCGCCCACTCTTCCATACTCCCGGATGTAATATCCAGAGCACCAGAACTTGCTCCTGTATATCTTAAGCCGAACGAAACGCTTAAGTTACATATATTTATAGACAAAAGTATTATTGAAATCTTTGTTAATGACAAACAAGTAGTAACAACCCGAGTTTATCCAGGCAAAAAAGAAAGTGTAGGGATTTCTCTAAAATCACAGGGAAGAGATGCTACTCTTATTAGTATGGATGTCTGGCAAATGAAAAGCATATACAAAGAGCTACAGAATGATTTTATAAAATAATACTTGATAAGAATACGTTTTTTGAATATGATTTTTCGCTTTTTCATCAATCCATAAACCAAAGAAAGCATACTTTTGCTTTAAATAATTACTCAATAGAACATAGTTACTATGAAAAATAAGAACCTATCAAACGAAAAAAAGACCTACTACATCTCAATAGCCATTCTAGCCGGAATGTTCTTTATTTTTGGATTTGTATCCTGGGTCAACTCCATACTCATTCCTTATTTCCGTATATCCTGCGAACTTACACATTTCGAATCCTACTTTGTAGCATTTGCTTTCTACATTGCCTATTTTGTGATGGCTGTTCCATCAGGGATACTATTAAAGAAAGTAGGCTTCAAACGAGGAATCATGTATGGCTTTATGTTAACCGCATTAGGAGCCTTCATATTTGTTCCAGCCGCTTTAGCTCGACAATTCGAAATTTTCCTGATCGGTTTGTTCTCCATAGGAACAGGTCTGGCAATCCTGCAAACGGCAGCTAATCCGTACGTAACCATTATTGGTCCGATTGACAGCGCTGCCCGCCGTATCAGTATCATGGGTATATGTAACAAGTTTGCCGGAATTATCTCTCCTCTCATTTTCGCCGCATTGATTCTAAAAGCTGATGACAGCGAACTTTTTGCCCTGATAGAATCGGGTACACTGGACGCAATAACCCAAAGTGTTATGCTTGACGAACTGATACAACGTGTCATCGTTCCGTACACTATACTAGGAATACTACTTTTATTAGCGGGTATCGTCATTCGATATTCTGTCTTACCCGAAATTAATACGGATGAACAGAACGCGACAGACGAAAAAGAAAGCGGTCATAGTAATCAGAAAAACATTTTTGGTTTTCCATACCTTATTCTAGGCGCATTGGCTATCTTCTTTCACGTAGGAACACAAGTAATAGCCATTGATACCATCATCAATTATGCCAATTCCATGGGCATGGATCTATTGGAGGCAAAAGCATTTCCCTCATATACTCTGGCATGTACGATGATCGGCTATATATTGGGAATCATCGTAATTCCTAAATATATCTCACAGAAAAACGCACTGATTATATGTACAGTACTAGGATTATTCCTTTCATTCGGAGTTGTATTTGCCGACTTTAATGTAACCCTTTTCGGCCATCAAGCCAATGCCTCCATCTTTTTTCTCAATGCATTAGGCTTCCCAAATGCACTGATTTATGCAGGTATCTGGCCGTTATCCATTCATGGCTTGGGAAAGTTTACCAAAACAGGTTCCTCACTGTTAATCATGGGACTCTGCGGAAATGCAATCCTTCCGTTAGTTTATGGTCATTTTGCTGAAATATACGATTTACGTATCGGCTATTGGGTATTAATCCCCTGCTTCCTTTATCTTGTATTCTTTGCTGTCAAAGGACACAAAATCACTTCATGGAGATAAAAAACAAATGAATAAACCTCAAACAATATAAAATGAAGAGACTAATCATTCTAAACGGACAACTCATCTTTCCTGATCGCATAGATACGGGCAAGGCATTGATTTGCAAAAACGGAAAGATCGAACAAATCCTTGCCGACAAAATGCTTGAGATAACCCCAGACGACCAAATAATAGATGCCAAACAACAGTATGTATCTCCTGGTTTTATCGATATGCATGTTCATGGAGGTGGCGGACATGATTTCATGGATGGAACAGTAGAGGCATTTCTAAGAATAGCAGAAGTTCATGCGAAGTATGGAACAACAGCTATGGTGCCTACAACTCTGACCTGCACCGATGAAGAGTTAATGAATACTTTTACAATTTATAAAAAAGCGAAAGTTCTGAATAATAAAGGCGCTAAATTTATAGGTCTACATCTTGAAGGTCCTTATTTTTCACCTTCCCAGTGTGGAGCACAAGACCCCAATTATCTTAAAAAACCATGTCCGAAAGAATATAACCATTTTATAAATATCTCACAGGATATTGTACGCTGGAGCGTTGCGCCAGAATTGGAAGGAGCTATCGAAATGGGGGAAGAGTTGCAAAGACAGCATATCCTCCCTTCCATTGCACATACTGACGCAACCTATGAAGAGGTGGAAAAAGCAAACAAAGCCGGGTATACTCATATAACTCACTTATATTCGGCCATGTCATCCGTAACACGCAGAAATGCTTTTCGACATGCAGGAGTAGTGGAAGCTGCCTATTTGATTGATGATATAACAGTCGAAATCATCGCTGACGGTATACATCTCCCCAAGCCGCTCCTTCAATTTGTTTATAAATTCAAAGGACCTGACAAAACCGCACTCTGTACCGATGCAATGCGAGGCGCTGGAATGCCAGATGGAGAGTCCATTCTAGGAAGCCTGACTAACGGACAAAAAGTTATTATTGAAGATGGCGTTGCAAAAATGCCGGATCGTTCTGCTTTTGCAGGTAGTGTAGCCACCACTGACCGTTTAGTTAGAACCATGGTACAATTAGCTGGCATCCCCCTCACCGATGCTATCCGCATGATGACACTCACCCCTGCCCGCATTTTACACATTGACTCATCAAAAGGTTCTCTTGAAGCAGGTAAAGATGCTGACATTATCATTTTCGACAATCAAATCAATGTTATTAACACAATATCAGAAGGCCATGTTATCTATAGTAAATGAATCTGAAACCAAAGTATTTCAACAAGAGCTATTAACCATTAAAATTTACCCCACTCTCCAACAAATGGGCAATGAAGCCGCAAAGGAAGTAGCTGACAGAATCTGCAAGCTCTTGGAAGAAAAGGCTGAAATCAATATGATCTTTGCCGCCGCTCCCTCACAAGACGAATTTTTAAATCATCTAATCCATGATAAGCGAATAGATTGGACCAGAATCAACGCCTTCCATATGGATGAATACATAGGTATTCATCCGGACGCGCCACAAAGTTTCGGGCATTTCCTCCGTATTCGTATCTTTGACAAAGTTCCTTTCAAAAAGGTGAACTACCTGAATGGACGCGCAGAGAGTCTTGAAGAGGAATGCAAACGATATGCCGATCTGCTTACTAAATATCCAGTAGACATTGTTTGCCTGGGTATCGGAGAAAATGGACATATTGCTTTCAATGATCCGGATGTAGCTGATTTCAATGATCCCAAACTGGTGAAAATCGTAAAACTTGATCCGGTATGCCGCCAACAGCAAGTTAACGAAAAATGCTTCGAAAGATTAGATTTAGTACCTAAAGAAGCTTTGACACTAACAATACCTGCTTTGCTAAAAGCCGAATGGATGTTTTGTATTGTCCCTTTCAAGAATAAAGCCCACGCAGTATATCGGGCCATTTATGGTGAAATTTCAGAAAAATGTCCGGCAAGCATATTGCGAAGAAAAGAAAAATCTTCGTTATATTTGGACACTGAAAGTGCAGAACAGATAAATTTATAACCAATCATGAAAAACAGAATCACTTTTTTCTTTATATTACTGATGATCAGTGTCGGTATATACGCACAAAAAATAATGAAAATAGGAATCATCGGTTTGGATACTTCCCATTCTACCGCTTTTACAGAATTGATCAATAGCGGCTCCGATGAAACTTTTTCTCAAGGATTCCGGGTAGTAGCCGCTTATCCGTATGGTTCTAAAACAATTCAATCCAGCTACGAACGTATTCCCGGATACATTGAAAAAGTAAAGACACAAGGAGTAGAAATCGTCTCTTCTATAGCAGACTTATTGGATAAAGTGGATTGTGTACTTCTGGAAACGAATGACGGACGACTTCATCTGGAGCAAGCAATGGAGGTCTTCAAAGCTGGTAAGATCTGCTACATAGACAAGCCTATCGGAGCTACATTAGGAGATGCTATTGCTATCTATGAGATGGCGGAAAAATACAACATACCGATCTTCTCATCCTCTGCTTTACGATTTACTCCTCAAAATCAGAAACTGCGGAATAATGAACTAGGCAAAATCCTAGGAGCTGACTGCTATTCTCCGCATAAAGTGGAACCCACTCATCCGGATTTCGGTTTCTATGGAATCCATGGGGTTGAAACTTTGTACACAGTCATGGGTACGGGATGCGAGTCTGTCAACCGCATGTCTTCCGACAGAGGAGATGTTGTAGTAGGACGTTGGAAGGATGGAAGAATCGGCATATTCCGGGGAATCACTAAAGGACCGCAAATTTATGGAGGGACAGCCTTTACCTCCAAAGGAGCAATAGCCGTAGGAGGATATCAGGGCTATAAAGTACTTCTTGAACAAATCCTAACATTCTTCCGAACTGGAGTTGCACCTGTTTCAAAAGAAGAAACGATTGAAATATTCACTTTTATGCAAGCTTCTAATATGAGTAAAGAACAAAATGGCAAAATTGTCACACTAGAAGAAGCTTACCAGAAAGGCTGGAAAGATGCACAGAAATTGATCAAGACTTGTAATAAGAAATAAAAGAATGAAATTTATATACAATAACATCGGACTTTTAGTACTTTCATTGGTGGTTGTCTCATGCTCTTTATCTAAAAGGCAGACTGCCAATGAAGCAAACGGTTCTCATAAAATAAAACTGATCGTTCTCGATCCGGGACATTTCCACGCCAGTTTACTCCAGAAAGATACGCTGACAGATGTCAACGATACAATTCACGTATATGCTCCCGAAGGGACAGGCTTTAACCAATATATGGAAAGTATCAACTCTTACAACCAACGTACAGAGGCCCCCACCTCATGGGTAAGCCAGGTGTATACAGGAGATGATTATCTTTCCCAAATGCTCGCCGGACAGAAAGGAGATGTTGTTGTTTTGGCAGGAAACAATCAAAAAAAGACACAATATATAATACAATCTATCAAAGCAGGATATAACGTTCTTTCTGATAAACCTTTAGCAATCAATCAAAAGGATTTCAACTTGCTGGTTGAAGCTTATCGGCTGGCAAAAGAAAAAAATCTTCTTTTATATGACCTGATGACAGAGCGATATGATATTCTCAACATTGTAGAAAAAGAACTATTACAAAAAAAGGAACTGTTCGGTGAACTGCAGCAAGGTTCACCGGAGAGTCCTTCTATCACCATGGAAAGTGTTCATCATTTCTTCAAGAACGTATCCGGCAAACCGTTGATCAGACCTGCCTGGTATTACGATACAGCACAACAAGGTGAAGGTATTGCTGATGTAACGACCCACCTTATCGATCTGGTGCAATGGCAGTGCTTTTCGGATGAAACGATCCGCTACCAGTCGGATGTAAAAGTAACAAACGCCACCCACTGGCCTACTTCAATCACATTGCCAGAGTTCAGCCAATCAACTCAAATAGATTCTTTTCCTCCTTATCTTGACAAATACGTAAAGAATAACATATTGGAAGTATTGGCAAACGGAACATTGAATTTTACGATTAAAGGAATTCATATAGGAATAAAAGTCATTTGGAATTATGCTCCACCAACTAATGGAGGAGACACTTTCACTTCCACTAAGAAAGGTACTAAGGCCACATTAAAAACAGTTCAAAATAAAAAGAACGGATTTACAAAAGAACTCTACATTCAAAAAGGACAGAACATTGACAGTGCCACATTCAGGATTCAGTTACAAAAAACCATTGAAGAATTACGAGACACTTATCCGTTCTTATCTGTAAAAGAAGAAAACAACGAGCTTTATCTGATTGATATTCCACAAGAACACAGATCAAACCATGAAGCTCATTTCAGTAAAGTAGCCAAGACATTCTTGCATTATCTTCAATACAAAGATATGCCAGAATGGGAAAATGAAAATATAATCTCTAAATATTATATCACTACCACTGCGGTAGAAATGGCAAAATTGGAGAATAATTGAAAGGCTCAATAAGGTGTTAGAAACAAGATACAAATATTATAATAATGAATCCATGTTTCATGGATTCATTCCTCATATCATGGGGACACGCTTTGACATCCTGATCATTCATTCCGATTTCACCTTATTAAATCGAATATGGGCAGTTATTATAAACGAAATAGAACACTTAGATAAAATACTGAACCGTTTTGATCCGAAAAGTGAAGTAAGCAGACTGAACAGCTTGAAATCTCAAAGCCCTATCCCTATCAGCACAGAATTAGAAGAAATTCTTCAACTCTGCCAATATTACTATGAGCGTACTTTCCATCTCTTTGACATTACGATGAAAGATTTCTCCCTAATAAAATTCGGCAACCGGCATATTTTCTTACCTGCACTCGGACCTACACTCGACTTTGGAGGTTTTGCCAAAGGGTATGCTTTGAAGAAAATCAAAAAACTCATAGAACAAGAGAACATCAACCATGCATTTGTCAATTTCGGTAATAGCTCCATTTTGGGCATGGGACATCATCCTTATGGAGACAGTTGGAGAGTAAGTTTTCTGAATCCTTATAATCAGTCTCTTTTAAATGAATTCGATCTTAAAAATACAACATTATCCACTTCCGGTAATACGCTTCAATATACCGGACACATTATGAATCCACTTACGGGTCTATTTAATGAACAACGAAAAGCAAGCTCTATCATATCTACAGATCCGTTAGAGGCTGAAATTCTAAGTACCGTATGGATGATCGCGAATAAAGAACAACAACTATTACTCACTGAGAATTTTAAAAATATACAAGCAACCATATATGACTTATAATATGAAAGAACATAAAGAAAAAGGAGTAGACTTAGGACTCAGACAATTTATAAAAAGCCTGGGATATGTTGCCGGAGGGACCGCTTTATTAGCTACCACTCCCTGGCTTACTTCCTGTACCCCTGAAAAGCTAAAAGAGATCAAGCATGAAAAAGCACGAATCGCTTTAATTGGCACTGGTTCCAGAGGACAATACCACATTCATAACCTCAAAGAAATTCCACACGCGCAAATTGTTGCCGTATGTGATAATTATGCTCCCAATCTTCAGCAGGCATTGGAGCTTTGCCCGGATGCCAAGTCCTATACAGATTACCGTAAGCTGCTGGAATCGAAAGATATCGATGGAGTCATCATATCCACACCACTAAACTGGCACGCCCCCATTGTACTGGATGCTTTGGCTGCAGGCAAACATGTTTTCTGCGAAAAAGCAATGGCACGTACTTTAGAAGAATGCAAGGCAATTTACGATGCATATCAAGAGACCAATCAAGTCCTCTACTTTTGTATGCAACGAATGTATGACGAGAAGTATATCAAAGGGATGCAAATGATTCATTCCGGACTGATCGGAGATGTGGTAGGAATGCGCTGCCATTGGTTCAGAAATGCAGACTGGCGTCGTCCTGTACCTTCACCGGAATTGGAGCGCAAAATCAATTGGAGATTATATAAAGAAAGTTCGGGTGGACTAATGACTGAACTGGCTTGCCATCAATTGGAAGTATGTAACTGGGCAGCTAAAAGAATACCGGTAAGTATCATGGGAATGGGTGATATTGTTTACTGGAAAGACGGTCGTGAAGTATACGATAGTGTAAATGTGACTTACCGATATTCCGATGGAACCAAGATTGCCTATGAATCTTTGATTTCCAATAAGTTCAATGGTATGGAAGATCAGATTCTAGGTCACAAAGGTACGATGGAAATGGCTAAAGGTATTTATTACCTGGAAGAAGATCATTCTACTTCGGGTATCCGCCAATTAATCGATCAGGTAAAAGACAAAGTTTTTGCCGCCATCCCAACGGCAGGCCCCAGCTGGCGACCGGAAACGAAAATGGAATACACTCCACATTTCATTATTGACGGAGATATTCACGTTAACAGTGGATTAAGTATGATCGGAGCAGATAAAGACGGTTCAGATATCATTCTGTCCTCCTTCTGTCAATCGTGCATTACTGGAGAGAAAGCACAGAATATAGTAGAAGAGGCTTACTGTTCTACAGTCCTTTGCTTACTTGGAAATCAGGCAATGGATGAGCAACGTCACATCCTCTTCCCCGACGAATATAAAATACCTTATATGAAATTCTAAACCATGAAAGATATTATTATCACATCAAAAAAGTTAAAACAAGAAAGGAACATCTATCTTCTAAGTTTCCTGCTTGCATTTGTCATCAATGTTATTGCAATCATTGTCTATTCCCGCCCATGGATTGAAATAGTATCCCAAATCGGATATGTCATCGTGATTAGTTTTTTCATCTATCTTATATTATGGATTCCCCGAGGAATCATAACATTCTCAATCCACCTTTTCCGAAGAAAAAAATAAGAGATTGACGTTTTTTGAAGGAGAATTGACGGAAATACTCATTCACATATTCTAATAACAACCTAATTTTGGAGAAAAATAGATACTATGACAACAAGAAGAGATTTCATCAAAAAAACAGTAGCAGGTACAGCTGCGCTTTCATTAGGAAGCATACTTCCAGGATTCGGTTCAAGCCGTTATCAAGATATTCTGGGAGCTAACGAAAAAATACGCATCGGAGTCATTGGAGTGAATTCGAGAGGTAAGGCCTTGGCGCAAGGATTTGCCAAACTACCAGATTGTGAAGTTACTTACATCTGTGATGTAGACTCAAGAGCATTAGAAAAATGTCAGGCTGCTATCCACAAAATTACCGGACGTACTCCCAAAGGAGAAAAAGACATTCGTAAAATGTTAGAGTCAAACGATTTTGAAGCAGTGGTGATTGCTACCCCTGACCATTGGCATGCCAAAGCAGCCATTATGGCTATGCAGGCTGGAAAGCATGTTTATCTGGAAAAACCGACCAGTCATAATCCGGCAGAAAATGAAATGCTGGTTCGAGCCACTTTGAAATATAACCGGATTGTTCAAGTAGGTAACCAACGCCGTTCCTTTCCCAATGTAATTAAAGCTATGGAAGAAATAAAATCCGGTTCTATCGGAAAAGTGAGATATGCCAAATCTTGGTATGTCAATAATCGCCCTTCCATTGGAACAGGGAAAGTTGTTCCTGTACCTGATTATCTGGATTGGGATTTATGGCAAGGTCCTGCCCCACGTGTTGCAGATTTCAAAGATAATTTCATCCATTATAACTGGCATTGGTTTTGGAACTGGGGAACAGGTGAAGCACTCAACAATGGAACTCACTTTGTTGATATGCTCCGTTGGGGGTTAGGTGTGGATTATCCTACAAAGGTTGATTCTATCGGAGGTCGGTATCGTTTTCAAGACGACTGGCAAACTCCTGACACACAACTTATCACCTTCCAATTTGGCGACGAAGCATCTTTTTCATGGGAAGGACGTAGTTGTAATACGATGCCGGTAGACGGATATGGAGTAGGAACCGCATTTTATGGAGAAACCGGAACTCTCTTCATTGGCGGTGGCAATGAATATAAAATTGCAGATATAAAAGGGAAAACAATTAAAGAGGTAAAAAGTGATTTAAAATTTGAGACCGGCAATCTGTTGAATCCATCCGAAAAGTTGGATGCCTTCCACTTCCGAAACTGGTTTGATGCCATTCGTAAAGGAACAAAGTTAAATTCCGGAATTGTAGACGCCTGTATCAGTACCCAGTTAGTACAATTAGGTAACATTGCCCAACGTGTTGGACATTCATTACAGATTGATCCGGGAAGCGGACGAATTCTTAACGATTTGGAAGCCAATAAGCTTTGGGGAAGAGAGTACGAAAAAGGTTGGGAAATACGGGTTTAAATCATGTCCCCATTTCTCGTTTTTTCATCAGGTTATAATTTTACAGAAAGGCATGTCTTTGATAAGATATGCCTTTCTGTTTTCCTTCCGTAAAGCTGATTTATACCCTTTTAACACACGGAATATTCATCGTTTTTCATCGAAATCTCGTTTATTTTTGTATTTTTGCCTGCGTATGCGTAAAATTATAGTATATATACGAATTTATGAGTGACGAAATCAACGAGATAACGGAAGAACATTCAGACTACAAACCGACGGACGCGCGGGACGAAAGCGTAAAACATCAGTTAACAGGCATGTACCAGAATTGGTTTCTGGACTATGCTTCATATGTTATTCTGGAACGTGCCGTACCTCACATCAATGACGGTTTAAAGCCTGTACAACGTCGTATCCTGCATTCTATGAAACGTCTGGATGACGGACGGTATAATAAAGTGGCAAATATTGTGGGACACACCATGCAGTTCCACCCGCATGGGGATGCTTCTATCGGGGATGCCCTGGTACAGTTGGGACAGAAAGACCTGTTGATTGACTGTCAGGGTAACTGGGGTAATATTCTCACCGGAGACGGTGCTGCTGCTCCCCGTTATATCGAGGCACGTTTATCCAAGTTTGCGCTGGATGTTGTCTTCAATCCCAAAACTACCGAATGGAAATTGTCTTATGACGGACGAAATAAGGAACCAGTCACTCTTCCTGTGAAATTCCCATTGTTACTGGCACAGGGAGTGGAAGGTATCGCTGTCGGACTTTCTTCCAAGATATTGCCGCATAACTTCAACGAACTTTGTGATGCTTCCATCAGCTATCTACGTGGGGAAGAATTCCAATTGTATCCCGATTTCCAGACAGGTGGCTCAATCGACGTAGCCAAATACAACGACGGAGAACGTGGCGGAGCAGTGAAAATACGTGCCAAGATCAACAAGATTGATAACAAAACACTTGCAATTACAGAGATCCCTTATGGGAAGACCACTTCAACAGTAATCGATTCTATCCTGAAAGCAGTTGATAAAGGAAAAATCAAAATCCGCAAGGTAGACGACAACACAGCTGCCAACGTAGAAATATTAGTGCATTTGGCACCTGGTACATCATCGGACAAAACAATCGATGCATTGTACGCATTCACCGATTGCGAAGTAAGTATCTCACCCAACTGCTGCGTGATTGATGACAGCAAACCTCATTTCCTCACTGTCAGCAAAGTTCTGAGAAAGTCGGCAGACAACACGCTGGATCTGCTAAAACAGGAACTGGAAATCAAGAAAAACGAAATATTGGAAGCGTTGCACTTTGCTTCGCTCGAAAAGATATTTATCGAAGAACGCATCTATAAGGACAAAGAGTTCGAACAATCCAAAGATATGGACGCAGCCTGTGCACATATTGACGAACGCCTGACGCCTTACTATCCGAAATTTATCCGCGAAGTAACCAAAGAGGATATTCTCAAACTGATGGAAATCAAAATGGGACGTATTTTGAAATTCAACTCGGACAAAGCGGATGAACTGATTGCCAGAATGAAAGAAGAAGTGGCCGAGATTGATAATCATCTGGATCACATCGTAGATTATACTGTCAACTGGTATCAGATGTTGAAGAACAAATACGGCAAGAACTTCCCGCGCCGTACGGAACTACGTAACTTCGACACCATCGAAGCTGCCAAAGTAGTAGAAGCAAACGAAAAACTTTATATCAACCGCGAAGAAGGATTTATCGGAACAGCCTTGAAAAAAGACGAGTTCGTTGCATGTTGTTCGGATATCGATGATGTCATTATCTTCTTCCGCGACGGTAAGTATATCGTTACTCCTGTTGCCGACAAGAAATTCGTCGGCAAAAACGTTCTCTATGTCAATGTATTCAAGAAGAACGATAAACGTACGATCTACAATATAGCTTACCGCGACGGAAAAGAAGGAACGACATACGTAAAACGTTTCGCCGTGACCTCTGTAGTTCGCGACCGCGAATATGATGTCACCCTGGGAACTCCCGAATCACGGATTACCTATTTCAGTGCCAACCCGAATGGAGAAGCCGAAATCATCAAGGTGACATTGAAACCGAATCCGCGTGTACGCCGTATCATTTTCGAGCATGACTTCAGTGAAGTCAGCATCAAAGGACGCCAGGCACGAGGTGTGATTCTCACCCGCTTGCCGGTACATAAGATATCCCTGAAGCAAAAAGGAGGTTCTACGCTCGGTGGACGTAAAGTATGGTTTGACCGTGACATACTCCGCCTCAACTATGACGGACGAGGTGAATATCTGGGTGAATTCCAAAGCGACGACAGCATATTGATTGTTCTGAACAACGGTGATTTCTATACTACCAACTTCGACTTGAGCAATCACTATGAAGATAATGTAAGCATCGTGGAGAAGTTCGATCCTAACAAGATATGGACTGCCGCGCTTTACGATGCCGACCAGCAGAATTATCCGTATCTGAAACGTTTCTGTTTTGAGTCCTCCAACCGTAAACAGAACTACTTGGGAGAAAATAAGAACAACCGTCTGATCCTATTGACCGACGAGTACTATCCTCGCCTGGAAGTAATATTTGGCGGACACGACAGTTTCCGGGAACCACTGAATATCGACGCGGATGAATTCATTGCTGTAAAAGGTTTCAAAGCTAAAGGAAAACGTATCACGACCTATGCAGTGGAGACGATCAATGAGCTTGAACCAACTCGCTTCCCCGAACCCTCACAAGAGCAACAGGAAGTTCCTGAAGAGGAACCGGAAAACCTGGACCCGGACAGCGACAAGAGCGAAGGCGATATTATCGATGAGATCACCGGGCAGATGAAATTATTCTGATGAAGAAAAGACTAATATACCTGGGGCTGACTGGTTTCATCCTGTTCGCCCTTAGCACAAGATTACAAGCGCAGATCGACAGTCTGCAAACCCATCGGTATGTAACACGTGCCACCATGTATGGTGTCGGATTTACGAACGTTTTCGACACCTATCTTTCACCGCAGGAATACAAAGGAATCGACTTCCGTGTTTCCCGTGAGCTGATTCGGATGACCAAGTTATTTGATGGAAATGTGTCTGTGCAGAACTTCTTTCAAGCCGACATCGGCTATACGCACAACCGCGCCGATAACAATAACACCTTCTCCGGATTAGTCAACTGGAACTATGGATTACACTACCAGTTTCGCCTGACGGAGAATTTCAAATTATTGGCCGGAGGATTGATAGATGTCAACGGAGGCTTTGTCTATAATCTCCGAAATACCAACAATCCGGCATCCGCACGGGCATACGTCAATCTGGATGCCTCCGGAATGGCCATTTGGCACCTAAAAATCAAACGTTACCCGATAGTACTGCGCTATCAGGTCAATCTGCCGGTTATGGGAGTGATGTTCTCCCCCCACTACGGACAATCTTATTACGAAATATTTTCTCTAGGAAATTCGAGTGGAGTGATAAAATTTACCTCCCTGCACAATCAACCTTCGTTGCGACAGATGCTCTCTGTCGACCTACCGATAGGATATACCAAAATGCGCTTCAGCTACCTGGCTGATTTGCAGCAATCCAACGTTAACAATATCAAGACACATACCTACTCACACGTATTCATGGTAGGATTTGTGAAAGACCTATACCGTATCCGAAATAAAAAAGGAACTGCTCTTCCTTCATCGGTTGGAGCATACTAAGAGAACAAAATTTAATGTTGAAACTTCAAGTGAGAGATCAATTAATAATGAGAAATAAGATTAGACAAATACTTTGGCTGTTCTGCTGCCTTCCGGTGCTGACCGGTTGCATTGGGGAAGATGACTACGCCAATGATCCCAGAGGTAATTTCGAACAACTATGGAAAATCATTGACGAACAGTATTGTTTCTTGGATACAAAAGGCATTGATTGGGATGCTGTTCATAACGAGTACAGCAAACTGATTATTCCGTCGATGTCCAATGATGACCTGTTCGACATCCTAAGCCAAATGCTTTATATCTTGAAAGACGGGCATGTCAATCTATCTTCTGCCAGTCGTATTTCTTATTACGACGCATGGTATCAGGGCTACCCTTGGAATTATAGAGAAGATATTCTTTATAACTATTATCTGGGTAGTGCCAATTCAGGCTATCGCACATCCGCCGGTCTTAAATATAAAATATTCGACAATAACATAGGATACATACGTTATGAAAGTTTCAGTGCTGGAGTTGGAGATGGCAATTTGGATGAGGTCCTTTACTATCTACAAATCTGCAATGGATTAATTATCGATGTCCGTGATAACGGAGGAGGTAATCTAACCAATTCTTCACGCATAGCTGCCCGGTTCACTGATAAACTGGCATTAACAGGATATATCCAACATAAGACAGGTCCGGGACACAATGATTTCTCAGAGATGGAGCCCATTTATTTAGAACCCTCCAACAGTATTCGTTGGCAAAAAAAGGTCGTGATACTAACCAATCGTCGATGTTATAGTGCCACAAATGATTTTGTTAACGTAATGCGCAGCTTAAACAATGATAACGAAGATAAAAGAATCATCCAGCTGGGCGACCAGACTGGTGGTGGATCAGGGCTACCATTTTCATCAGAATTACCCAATGGTTGGAGCGTCCGCTTCTCTGCCAGCCCCCACTTTGATAAATATGGAAAGTCATTGGAGGATGGAATAAAACCTGATGTATACGTAAATATGGATAAGATTCTGGAAGAAGGGATAGAGCAAGGCGACATAGAATCACAGAAGAAAGATCCACTGATTGAAAAGGCATTCGAAATCTTAAGTGAATAACTTTATTGTCGAATTATTTGCCAAATCAGAAAATCTTCCTATCTTTGCACCGCTAAACAAAAAAAGCTACACATGCGGATGTGGCGTAATTGGTAGCCGCGCCAGACTTAGGATCTGGTGCCGTGAGGCGTGTAGGTTCGAGTCCTATCATCCGCACTAAAAATAAACTAGAAGCCTTCAAGATACAATCTTGGAGGCTTTTTAATTGGTTAGACATGAATAAACATCAACTTTGCTGCATCGGTCACATCACATTAGACAAAGTAGTCACTCCCCAAAACACTGTCTATATGCCGGGAGGTACGGCTTTTTATTGTTCACATGCCATCCGCCATTTTAACGACATCGATTACGCTTTAGTAACAGCAGTCGGTGCCACTGAAATGAACGTTGTGGAGCAACTACGTGAAATGGGTATTCATGTAACCGCTTTACCAAGCAAATATTCCGTATACTTCGAGAATATCTATGGCGCCAATCCGGACGAACGCACTCAACGTGTATTAGCAAAAGCCGATCCGTTCACTGCCGGTCAGCTGAAAGATATAGATGCGCAAATCTACCATCTCGGCTCTCTACTGGCAGATGACTTCTCATTGGAAGTAATCAAAGAACTATCCCAAAAAGGGTTGATTGCAGTAGACTCGCAAGGCTATTTGCGTGAAGTGCGTGACACCCACGTCTATCCGGTGGACTGGACAGATAAGCGGGAAGCTTTGCAATATATCCATTTCCTGAAAGTCAACGAGCATGAAATGGAAGTGCTGACCGGTCTTTCCGATCCACAGGAAGCTGCCCGTCAATTACATGAATGGGGAGTGAAAGAAGTACTGGTCACATTGGGAAGCATGGGTTCATTCATCTTTGATGGAAAAGAATTCTATCGCATTCCGGCATATAAACCCAAAGAAGTGGTAGACGCAACAGGATGCGGAGACACGTATACCATCGGATATTTATACCAACGGGTATCGGGTGCCAGCATCGAAGAAGCCGGACGTTTTGCAGCCGCCATGTCAACTTTAAAAATTGAGAAATCAGGTCCTTTCAGTGGCAGCAAAGAAGATGTCATTCAATGTATGACCACTGCGGAGCAGATGTTTTAAAACAGGAAATCATAGAACGAACAGCGTATACATAGGATATACCTCCCTCAATGGAGAATCCCCATCCTATTATCCAGGCACGAACGACATCGGTTCGTGCCTGATTTTTTTCAACAGTTACCTCCCTTTTAGTGTTAAAATCAACCATTCCCTCTTTTTTCCAAAATCTTTTTTGAATTTCGTTTGTTTCCTTTGTTACTCTTGCCAAAAGACGGCAGAAAAAAGACTTCAACCTAAATAATAACAAATGGAAAAATTTAATGCAATGAGGACTAGACTTTTACAACATCTTCAGAAAAAAGCCATCAGGTCAAGGAGCATCATGACGCTTGTTTGCCTGCTACTGGCCTCTGCATCAGCCTTTGCACAGACAAAGACGGTGACAGGAACAGTGACGGACGCTGCCAATGAGCCATTGATCGGTGCATCGGTACTCGTACAAGGAACTTCCACCGGCACCATCACGGACATGGACGGTAAATATTCAATCTCTGTCACTCCGGAGGACGTACTGGCATTTTCATATGTGGGAATGACCTCGCAAACCGTTAAAGTGGGGGCACAAAATGTCATCAATGTCACTTTAAAAGAAGATTCACAAGTACTAGCCGAAACAGTCGTTATCGGATACGGTAGTGCAAAGAAAAGAGACTTGACAGGTTCTATCACCAATGTCAAAGGAGAAGAGTTAGCCAACAAACCGGCAATGAATCCGCTGTCTTCCCTTCAGGGGAAAGTGGCAGGTGTACAGATTGTAAACTCCGGACGGGCCGGATCAGACCCGGAAATCCGTATTCGTGGAACAAACTCCATCAACGGGTATAAACCGCTGTACATTGTCGACGGATTATTCAATGACAACATCAATTTCCTGAATCCGGAGGACATCGAATCTATGGAGATTCTGAAAGACCCGTCATCTCTGGCTATCTTCGGTGTTCGCGGAGCGAATGGTGTTATCATCATTACCACAAAGAAAGCCAAAGAAGGACAAACGTTGGTTAATATCAATACTTCTTTCGGTTTCAAGAAAGTGGTAGATAAAGTGAAATTGGTGAACGGTTCACAATTCAGGGAACTATACAGCGAACAGCTCGCCAATCAGAAAGATGACCCTTTCGATTATACCGGCTGGGATGCCAATACCGACTGGCAGGATGAAATTTTCCAGACTGCTTTCATTACAAATAACAATATCAGTATTACAGGGGCTTCCCCCAAACATAGTTTCTATCTGGGAGTAGGTTACTCTTACGAACAAGGAAACATCGAACATGAGAAATTCAGTAAGGTAACCATCAACGCAAGTAATGATTATAAGATTACGGACTTTTTGAAAGTCGGTTTCCAATTCAACGGAGCACGTATGCTTCCTGCAGATTCCAAACAGGTGTTGAATGCTCTGCGTGCAACTCCTATCGCTCCGGTATATAACAATGAATACGGATTATATACGGCTCTGCCCGAATTCCAGAAAGCACAGATCAACAACCCGATGGTAGACGTCGAATTGAAAGCGAATACTACCAAAGCAGAGAACTACCGGGCATCCGGTAACATTTATGGTGAGGTAGACTTCCTGAAACATTTCACGTTCAAAGCGATGTTCTCCATGGATTATGCGTCGAACAACGGACGGACGTATACACCGATCGTAAAAGTATACGATGCCACTGTCAACGGAGGGATCTCTACTTTGGGAACAGGAAAGACCGAGGTCAGCCAGTTTAAAGAGAATGAAACAAAAGTTCAGAGTGACTACCTGCTGACATATACCAACAGCTTTGACAACGGCAACCATAACCTGACGGCCACCGCCGGTTTTACTACTTATTACAATTCGTTGAGCCGGTTGGACGGAGCACGCAAACAAGGAGTAGGTTTGGTCATCCCGGGCGATCCGGACAAATGGTTTGTCAGCATCGGCGATGCGGCCACCGCTACCAATGGAAGTACTCAATGGGAACGCAGCACGCTATCCGTACTTGCACGTGTGATTTACAACTATAAAGGCAAATATCTGTTCAACGGTTCTTTCCGTCGGGATGGTTCCTCCGCTTTCTCCTATACAGGAAATGAATGGCAGAACTTCTTCTCACTGGGTGGAGGTTGGTTGATGTCTGAAGAAGAATTTATGAAAGACATCAAATGGCTGGATATGTTGAAAATCAAAGCATCTTACGGTACGTTAGGAAACCAGAATCTGGATAAAGCCTATCCTGCCGAACCTTTATTGACCAATGCTTATTCGGCCGTATTCGGTAAACCATCCATCATTTATCCCGGATATCAACTGGCCTATCTGCCTAATCCTAACCTGCGTTGGGAAAAAGTAGAAGCCTGGGAAGCGGGATTTGAAACGAACCTACTTCGCAACCGCTTACATTTTGAGGGTGTTTACTATAAGAAGAATACCAAAGATTTGTTAGCCGAAGTTCCCGGAATTTCCGGAACTATCCCTGGTATCGGTAACTTGGGAGAGATTCAGAATAAAGGAGTGGAAATGGCTGTAACCTGGCGCGATCAGATTGGCGATTGGGGATATTCCGTCAGTGCCAACCTGACTACTATCAAGAATGAGGTCAAAAGTCTTGTTCAGGAAGGATATTCCATCATTGCCGGAGATAAGCAGCAAAGCTATACAATGGCAGGTTATCCTATCGGATATTTCTATGGTTACAAGGTGGCAGGCGTTTATCAGTCACAAGCGGATATTGACGCGTCACCCAAAAATACACTGGCTACCGTCACCCCCGGTGACCTGAAATTCGCCGATGTGAACGGTGACGGCGAAATCACCCCGGAAGACCGTACCATGATAGGTAACCCGACTCCAAAGGTCACTTACGGTTTTTCTCTTGGAGTAGACTACAAGAATTGGTCGTTAGGCATCGACATGATGGGACAAGGTGGAAACAAGATTTTCCGCACATGGGATAACTACAACTTTGCCCAGTTCAACTACCTGGAACAACGCCTGGATCGCTGGCACGGAGAAGGTACGTCCAACACCCAGCCGTTGCTGAACACCAAACATTCCATCAACAACCTCAACTCTGACTATTACATTGAGGACGGCAAATTCTTCCGTATCCGCAACGTACAGTTAGCGTATACGTTCGACAAGAACTTGATTTCTAAAATACGCCTGCAGGCTCTGAAAGTCTATGTCAATATACAGAACCTGAAAACATGGAAACATAACACCGGATATACTCCCGAACTTGGAGGAACTGCCACCGCATTCGGAGTAGATGACGGCAGTTATCCTGTACCTGCAGTCTATACCTTCGGTATCAACCTAACATTCTAAAATTATAATTGTATGAAACTAGATAAATATATATATTCAATCTTTATTGCTGCAGCCGCGCTATCGCTAGGTAGCTGTAGTGACTTTCTGGATCGTAGTCCACAAGGACAGTTCACGGAAGATGACAATCCGAACGCACTGGTCAACGGTAAGATTTATAATGTCTATACGATGATGCGTAACTATAATGTCACAGCCGGACCTCCCGCTTTTGCCATCCATTGTTTCCGTTCGGAAGATTCGGAAAAAGGAAGTATTGCCAGCGATGGTTCTGATGTAGCCGAAATGTATGATGATTTCGTGTATACGCCGACCAACGGCCTGCTGGGTGCTTATTGGGGACAGAATTATGCCATCATCTACCAATGTAATGACATTCTTGACGCCATTGCAGAAAAAGAGACAGCCGGACAAACAGAGGCCGAGGACATCATCAATAAGGGAGAGGCTTCTTTCTTCCGTGCTTATTGTTACTTCAATCTGGTAAGAGCTTTCGGAGAAGTCCCCCTGGTGACTTATAAAATCAACGATGCATCGGAAGCCAATATCCCGAAGACAACTGCCGATAAAATCTATGAGCTGATTGACAAGGACCTGAAGACAGCGGAAGAGTCATTGCCGGAAACCTGGAGTACCGAATACACCGGACGACTGACTTGGGGAGCTGCCCGCTCTTTACACGCACGCACTTATATGATGCGCAACGATTGGGACAATATGTACACAGCCTCCACCGATGTCATCAGCAAGGGACTCTACAACCTGAAGACTCCGTATAACGAGATCTTCACAGATGACGGTGAAAATAACGGAGGTTCCATATTCGAATTGCAATGTACAGCCACTGCAGCTCTTCCTCAAAGTACCGTTATCGGTAGCCAGTTCTGTGAAGTACAAGGTGTGCGCGGAGCAGGTCAATGGGACTTGGGATGGGGATGGCACATGGCAACAGAAAATATGGCACAAGCTTACGAGCAGGGTGATCCACGTAAAAATGCGACCCTACTCTACTTCCGCCACTCGGACAGCGATCCTATCACTCCGGAAAACACCAACGAACCATACGGCGAATCTCCGGTTTCTCCGGCAATAGGTGCTTACTTTAACAAGAAAGCCTATACCGACCCGGCTTTGCGTAAAGAATATACCAACAAAGGATTCTGGGTAAACATTCGTCTGATCCGCTACGCAGACGTACTGCTGATGGGAGCCGAAGCGGCCAACGAAAAAGGCATCCCGGGCGAAGCAATCGGCTACCTGGAACAAGTTCGTGCACGTGCCAGAGGCACCAATATCAATATATTGCCTAAAGTGACGACTACCGATCAGGGAGAATTGCGTGAGGCCATCCGCCACGAACGTCGTGTGGAATTAGGTCTGGAATTCGACCGTTTCTATGACCTCGTTCGTTGGGGCATTGCAAAAGAAGTGTTGCACGCAGCCGGTAAAAACAATTATCAGGACAAAAACGCACTGCTTCCACTGCCGCAGACAGAGATCGACAAGTCTAAGGGAGTACTGGTACAGAACCCCGACTACCAATAAGAAAGTTTCCCGGTGCCGAACGGTTGTTTCCTCGGTGCCGGAACTACTGTTTCCCGGTGTCGAACAATGTCCTCCTCGGTACCGAGCATTCAGCGTATAAGGAGGACTTTATATGAATAGATATAAAAGTAGGAATAATAGCATGATATACAAAAAGTTAAGTCTATCCGTCCTGTTGTTTGCCGCAGGTTTTCTAACCGCGTCGGCACAAAAGTCGCCACAGGATATGGATCGTTTCATCGACGTATTGATGAATAAAATGACGCTGGAAGAAAAAATCGGACAGTTAAACCTTCCAGTCACCGGAGAGATTACTACGGGACAAGCCAAAAGCAGCGATATCGCCGCAAAAATCAAGAAAGGTGAAGTGGGAGGATTGTTCAATCTGAAAGGAGTAGAGAAGATACGTGAAGTACAGAAACAGGCTGTGGAAGATTCCCGGCTGGGTATTCCGTTATTGTTCGGGATGGACGTTATTCACGGATATGAAACGATGTTCCCTATCCCGCTCGGTTTGTCTTGCACCTGGGATATGACAGCCATTGAAGAGTCTGCCCGCATTGCGGCCGTAGAAGCGAGTGCCGATGGGATCTCATGGACTTTCAGCCCGATGGTGGATATCTCACGTGACCCTCGTTGGGGACGTGTTTCCGAGGGCAACGGCGAAGACCCGTTTCTTGGAGCAATGATTGCCGAAGCGATGGTGCGCGGCTATCAGGGGAAAAACATGGAACGGAATGACGAAATCATGGCCTGCGTAAAACACTTTGCGTTATATGGGGCAGGCGAAGCCGGCCGTGACTATAACACCGTAGATATGAGCCGCCAACGAATGTTCAATGATTATATGTTGCCGTATGAAGCAGCCGTTGAAGCGGGTGTAGGTAGCGTGATGGCTTCTTTTAATGAAGTAGACGGTATTCCGGCCACTGCCAATAAATGGCTGATGACGGATATTCTTCGCGGACAATGGGGATTCAACGGTTTTGTAGTGACTGATTATACCGGAATTTCAGAAATGATCGATCATGGTATCGGTGATCTTCAGACAGTATCTGCCCGTGCCATCAATGCCGGAGTGGATATGGATATGGTAAGCGAAGGTTTTGTAGGAACACTGAAGAAATCCGTTCAGGAAGGAAAAGTCTCTATGGAAACATTGAATACGGCTTGTCGTCGTATTCTGGAAGCCAAATATAAACTGGGATTGTTTGATAATCCTTATAAATATTGCGATCCGAAACGTCCGGCACGCGACATCTTTACTAAAGCGCATCGTGATGCAGCCCGCAGAATTGCAGCAGAAAGTTTCGTTCTTCTGAAGAATGACAGTCCCGACGGTAATCCGAACGGAAATCCGTTGTTGCCTTTCAACCCTAAAGGAAATATTGCAGTAATCGGTCCGTTGGCAAACAGCCGTAGCAATATGCCGGGTACATGGAGCGTAGCCGCTGTGCTCGACCGTTGCCCTTCTTTGGTGGAAGGATTGAAAGAGATGACAGCCGGAAAAGCGAATATCATGTATGCTAAAGGAAGCAATCTGATTAGTGATGCAAGTTATGAAGAACGGGCAACAATGTTCGGCCGTTCCCTGAACCGTGACAACCGCACCGACCAGCAGTTGCTGGACGAAGCATTGAACGTAGCCCGTCGGTCGGATATCATCATCGCAGCGCTAGGTGAATCTTCTGAAATGAGTGGTGAAAGCAGCAGTCGCACGGACTTGAATATTCCCGACGTACAACAGAATCTGTTGAAAGAGCTTTTAAAGACAGGCAAACCGGTGGTACTGGTGTTATTCACCGGACGTCCGCTTACGCTGAACTGGGAACAGGAGCATGTGCCTGCCATTCTGAATGTATGGTTCGGAGGCAGTGAAGCCGCTTATGCCATTGGTGACGCACTTTTCGGTTACGTCAATCCGGGTGGTAAACTGACCATGACTTTCCCGAAGAATGTCGGCCAGATACCTCTTTATTATGCGCACAAAAATACCGGACGCCCATTGAAAGAAGGCAAATGGTTTGAAAAATTCCGCAGCAACTATCTCGATGTGGATAATGATCCGCTTTATCCGTTCGGTTACGGCCTTTCTTATACGACGTTCTCTTACAGCGACATCGACTTGAGTCATTCCTCCATGGACATGAACGGTTCGTTGACTGCCGCAGTGGAGGTTACCAATACCGGAACATGGCCCGGATCGGAAGTGGTACAGCTTTATATCCGCGACGTTGTGGGTAGCAGTACCCGTCCCGTCAAAGAGCTGAAAGGTTTCCAAAAGATATTCTTGGAACCGGGAGAAATGAAGATTGTCCGTTTCAAGATTGCTCCGGAAATGCTTCGATACTATAATTATGACTTGCAACTGGTTGCCGAACCGGGCGACTTTGAAGTGATGATCGGTACGAACAGCCGGGATGTGAAAACTGCGAAGTTCACGTTAAACTAAACTTTTATGACCTTGATTATGAACGATAAATATAAAAGAATAATAGAAATGAGCGCACTTCCGCTCATGTTACTGTTTCTATCTACCGTTGCCCTGACTTTCCAGAGCTGTAAAGGGAAAAGCAAAAGCAACAACCTTTCCGCAGCCACCGACTCGTTATCGGACGACGCCCTGATGGATACCGTCCAGCGACGGACTTTCCTTTATTTTTGGGAAGGTGCCGAGCCGAATAGCGGGTTGGCTCCCGAACGTTATCATGTGGACGGCGTTTATCCTGAAAACGATGCCAATGTAGTCACTTCCGGCGGCAGCGGCTTCGGCATCATGGCTATCCTTGCCGGAATCGACCGCGGTTACGTCACCCGCGAAGAGGGACTGGCACGAATGGAACGCATCGTTTCTTTCCTCGAAAAGGCAGACCGTTTCCATGGAGCCTACCCTCATTGGTGGTATGGTGATACGGGCAAGGTGAAACCATTCGGTCAGAAAGATAATGGGGGCGATCTGGTAGAGACCGCTTTCCTCATCCAAGGTCTGCTGGCCGTACACCAATATTACGTCAACGGAAACGAGAAAGAGAAAGCACTCGCCCAACGTATCGACCAAATTTGGCGGGATGTCGACTGGAACTGGTATCGGCAAGGTGGACAAAACGTTCTTTACTGGCATTGGAGTCCGACGTATGGCTGGGAAATGAATTTCCCTGTACACGGCTACAACGAATGTATGATTATGTATATTCTTGCCGCCGCTTCTCCTACACACGGAGTACCTGCGGCTGTCTATCATGACGGTTGGGCACAGAACGGAGCCATCGTCTCTCCGCATAAAGTGGAAGGTATCGAGTTGCATCTCCGCTATCAGGGCACCGAAGCCGGACCGCTTTTCTGGGCTCAATACTCTTTCCTCGGACTTGATCCGGTGGGACTGAAAGATGAATACTGCCCCAGCTACTTCCACGAGATGCGCAACCTGACACTGGTCAACCGTGCTTACTGCATCCGCAACCCTAAACATTACAAAGGTTTCGGACCGGATTGTTGGGGACTGACCGCCAGCTACTCCATCGATGGATATGCGGCTCATTCGCCCAATGAACAGGACGACAAAGGAGTGATCTCCCCTACCGCCGCACTTTCGTCTATTGTCTATACACCGGAATATTCCATGCAAGTGATGCGCCATCTGTATGGTATGGGAGATAAAGTGTTCGGGCCTTTCGGATTCTACGATGCTTTCAGCGAAACGGACCATTGGTATCCGCAACGTTATCTGGCTATCGACCAAGGTCCTATTGCTGTCATGATCGAAAATTACCGGACCGGATTATTATGGAAACTCTTCATGAGCCATCCTGATGTACAGGCCGGATTAACCAAACTTGGTTTTAACACCAACAAGCAAGACGTGAGACAGAAATAAGAGGGAATCACGGTGTGCGGAAGTGGTCTACTGACCACCTCCACCACCGGTGTTTCCACCTCCTCCGCCGCCACCTTTCACATCGTCATTGTCGATGCTTCGTGCGGCTTTCTTCACACTGGCTTTCAACTCTCCAAGCCGATAGCTGATACTGAAACCGTAATACCGGCTCGGATATTTGCTCGAACTCTTCGAAATAAAGTTAGCTCCTTCTGTGTGATTATTGTAAGTTCTGTATTTCTCCAGAACATTGCTGCAATAAATATTCAAAGAAAGACGTTCTTCTTTCAGGAAAGAACGGCTCAATCCCAAACTATAATAACTATATCCTGAACCTTTTCCCTGCAAACTGATTCGGGGTGTGCTACCTCCGCCGTTCAGGCTCAAACGTACTTTTCCCGGTAAGGTCTGCTGAATTCCTCCATAAGCAGAAGCATTCCATCCATAATTGTGCAGCTCTTGGGCAGGACTCCGCAAATCGCTATAATTGCCACGTCCATTGACGTAAATTCTCGTTTTAGGAGAAGCATTCCAGTTCAAATAGAAGTTTAATCCTGTTTCCCGGCTCTTTCCGATATTACCGTATGTACTATACAGTGCACCGTAGGGAGCTTTATGCCCACCTTCAAAGATTTCTCCGTCTTTATCAGTAATCAAGCGACTGATTCTTTCAATTCCATTGTTATTGAAAGAATGACGCAAAGAAAGATTGATGTTGAACTTGGACGTAAAACTGCTGTAAGACAAGTCGAACGAATGACTCTTCTCACTCTTCAAGTTCGGATTTCCCTGACTGATAAACATCGGATTCTGATTATCGAAATAAGGATTCAAATTCCAGATACCCGGACGCCAGATACGCATATTATATCCACCACGCAAATTCTGCGTCTTTCCTAGTTTTATTCCCAAGGAAACGGAAGGAACCAGATCACTAAAATTCGAATTAAAGTTCTCGCCCGGACCCACCAGATACTTCACTTCTTGTATAGTTTGCTCATAACGCAATCCCGGTTTAAAAGTAAATCCCTTGTATTTCAACGTATATCCGGCATAAGCCGAGAGAATATGATTCAAATGACGGTACTCGCTACTACGATTTTCATTATATGCATAGTTTTCACTTGCTCCCTCGGCTTCATAAAACCGATTATCACTGGAGTTACGTCGGAAAATATATTTGGCTCCGGTTTCAATCGTATGCAGTTTTCCAATCGGAGTAGTATAGTCTACCTGGAAAGTCTGCTCCATCGTATTTGTCTTCCCGTCCGAATGGAAATTCTTTAATGACAATTCTTTTATAATATCCAGTTTATTTTCATCAGGCTCGATGTCCAGATAAGTATTATATGAATCATTCGTTTGGGGTTGGGAATTGATTTTATAAGAAAGCGTAATCATTCGTTCTTTATTTTTTCGGGAAGTACGCTGATAATCTATATTTCCGTTGATAGAATACCATGATCCTTTTCCATGATTGTCCGTTCTATAACGGTACGCAAAAGCCTGGCGATCAGCTCCGTGCATAATCGTATTTCCGTCACTGTTACTTTTGTCACTGCTGCCGTACATTCCGAAAGCCACGGTCAGCAGCCTCAACGTATCAATCTCGTAACTGGCTTCCAAATTGCCATACTGAAAATTACCTTTCGACTTGGAGCTACTCTCCGATTCCAGGTATTTTTCATTCTCCTTAGCAGGCTCATAGTTTTCGCGGTAACTGTCGGAATAGCTGCGCGGACTATTATTATAATTATAGTTGTAGTTGGCAGAAACAGTCAGCTTACCTTGTTTCACCATTGCATAAGTGCCGGCACCAACACCGTTATTGTTGACATTCCCCCTGAAAGTAGCCGTGTATCCTTCAAATCCGGAACCTACTGTGACGATATTCAGAATACCTCCGATACCTTCCGCATCATATTTAGCTCCCGGTGAAGTTATCACCTCAATATATTTGATTGTGTTTGCCGGCATACTTTTCAGTACTTCCTTCGGATTATTGCTCATCATATTATTGGGCTTTCCATTCACATGTATCTTGAAACTGCTACTGCCGTTCACCTGTACATTGTCTTCTCCATCCACCGTTACTAAAGGCACTTTCCGAAGCATCTCCAAAATGCTGTTCGATTTTGAGTCCGGGTCATCTTCAATATTATATTCAATCTTATCCACATCTACCTTTACCAAAGGTTTTTGTGCGACTACCTCCACTCCTTTCAGTACGTTATTAGCTTCTGAAGAAATCATTGTACCCAAGTCAACCTCCTTCGCAGACGGTTTTAGAGTAAACTCCTTTACTATCGGTGCTTTACCAATCGAAGAAATGGTGATGATGTAATTACCTGCAGCGACATTCAGCTTCTCCTGAAATTTACCATTTGCCCCAGTCACCGCCATCTTGACTGCTTTATCCGGAGCATTTTTCTTTGCTATTTTGATGGTAGCATACGGTTCTCCCTCTTGTGTTAAAGAATCAATAAGTACTCCTTTGACTGTATAAGAAGGAGCTGTGGATTTTTGTGCCCACCCCGCCACAGATGTGACGAACACGAATAGAATCAGTAGTAGCAGTCTGTGTTTCATGACTAGAAATATATTAGTTTATGTTTATTAGACGCAAGACATTCAAAAATGCTGCAAATTCGAGAGCCAAAAGTAGTTGGTTTATCTACACTTACGAATTTTTCGGAGTTAAGAATATAAAACGAATGGATAAAAAATCTTACTACAGTATATTTCTAGTATTTTTAAACATTTCTGTTTAGGGATATCTTTAAATATATCTATTCAGGGTTTAAAATGAGATAGAATGGTATTTACCGTCGTATCAACCGTATCAGCCGCCTTAAGTGAGCGCAGATTCTTCCAATCCAGCAGGTACTAAAGTTCTCTTCATATTTCGTGAACACTTTCTCACAATCCCGGAGCCGGCTGTTTTGCCTTTTCATAGCTGTTTGTATCTCTTTCATTCGAGCTATTTGCTCTCTTTGATACAAGAGTTCTTTGTCTTGACAGCCAATAATTTCAGCATATAAGTTACAGATATTTGCTTTTTCAATACATAGGTCTTCCAATGTGTCGATATACTCGGCTGTAACTCGATCCTTATTCTGATGCAGGAATCCGATAAGGCTTTCTTCATCAACAGTGGTGATACCTTTCTCATACGACATCGGGAATCTTTTCATATCCGCCCAAAGCCAGATTACTTCTTTGTTGATTCCATACTTGGCCGCCGCTTCTTCTACGCTAATCCATTTTGGCATAATGCTTTTGTTTTAATGTGTTCCACAATAAAAATGGAGTATTATTTTGTTTATGTGGAGCAACGGGCATTCACGTTTTCTGTATTTCGGGCGGACGGGGAATTGTTTAGGTTAGACTTTTGGGGTAATCATAACCGACCGGACACAAAAAAGACGTGAATGCTGTTGCACCATTATCTCCACTCGAGGTCTTAGCATACCCTATAGAAAGACAATGATAACAACAGACATCCACGCCAATCGTTTATATATAACACATCTCCAACGGATATGTTGATATAAAGCCGTTCGCGTGGAATATCTGTTGAATCATCTCTCCTCTATATGAAATTGCTAAGTTTCGAGTGGGAGAGACAATACATTACATATTCCATTTAGTAATATATATCGCCTTCTACTAGTTTCATCACGCTGATGAGCAGAAAGCGTATGACAAAGATATACATATTTTTTGAAATGTGGTGGAAATATGGAAATAAATGCTGGAAGTTATGTATATTCAACAAGCCGACTCAATTGTAATTCTTGGAGGATTTGGTTTAGGACAGCTATATCCCTAAAATTTGATTCATTCCTGCACTGTTTTGAATAAAATAATGGAGTATTATTCTGAAAACGTTGTGGTAAATCTGAAAAAGACGATTGAGTTTTTAAGATTCCCCGTTATCTTTTTATTATAAGATATGGGTCAAGGGTGAGGGGTGGTGAGGGTAGATTTATAACCTTTTATTTTATTATTTTCTATACTATCTCCTTTTTTATCTATAAAAAAAAATACGAAAGTTATAAATCTACCCTCACCACCCCTCACCCTTGACCCATTCATTAGCGCAACGTTTAACTCGTTTCTATGCAGAGATGAAACAAACTTTTAAGTCGGTTGCCCTGATTTATGCATACCCTTTCTATAATATATAAATTAAATCATATATTTGTGTTTTCATTCAACTTATCCTTTTAATAAATTATGAAAGAAAACAAATATAATAACAGCCATTTTTTCAGTCAGTATTCTCAAATGTCCCGTTCGGTAGAAGGCTTGAAAGGAGCCGGAGAATGGCATATATTGCAGAAAATGCTCCCCGATTTTGCAGGGAAAAGAATTTTGGACTTAGGCTGCGGATTCGGTTGGCATTGCGCCTATGCGATAGAACACGGAGCGACACACGTTACCGGAATTGATATTTCGGAGAAAATGCTCGAAGAAGCCCGGAAAAGAAATCCTTCTTCACTCATTGAATATCAATGCATGGCTATCGAAGACTTTGATTTCCAGCCAGATTCTTATGACATTGTCATCAGTTCGCTAACCTTCCATTATCTCGAGTCTTTTACAGATATATGCAAAAAAATCAATAACTGCCTGACTCCGGAAGGCGCCTTCGTCTTCTCCGTAGAACATCCGGTATTTACAGCCTATGGCAATCAGGAATGGCATTACAACCAGGACGGGAAGCCTATCCATTGGCCGGTAGATCGTTATTTTACGGAAGGCAGGCGCACGGCAGTCTTCTTGGGCGAAGAGGTTGTCAAATACCACAAGACGCTGACTACGTATATAAACGGACTCCTTCAAACCGGATTTGAGATATGCGAACTTATAGAGCCACAACCGGACGAAAGATTGCTGGATACCATCCCGGGAATGAAAGATGAATTACGGCGTCCAATGATGCTTCTGATCTCTGCCAAGAAAAAAAGTGAAGACGCAAAGCTATGAGATTCAAGGCATTGAAAAATAATAGATAAAAAACATTCGTTTAGCTATTGTTAATTAAAAAATACTCCCTATCTTTGCACCGCTTTTGAAAAGAACAACCCTTCAAAAAAGTAGCGGGGTGTAGCGCAGTCCGGTTAGCGCACCTGCTTTGGGAGCAGGGGGTCGTGGGTTCGAATCCCGCTACCCCGACTACAAAGAGAAAGGAAGTTCTGTTAAAAGTTTTTCGGGGTGTAGCGCAGTCCGGTTAGCGCACCTGCTTTGGGAGCAGGGGGTCGTGGGTTCGAATCCCGCTACCCCGACGAAAAAATCAAGTCAAGAAAAATTGAATGGTGTTGGGCTGATACAGTTTGTATCGGCTTTTTTTGTTTGTGCAAAATAGACCCAATTATACCCTATTTTGGGGCAAATAAAAGGGATAATTCTTTGAACTATCTTTGAACAAGTTTTTCTATTTGCACCTATTTAGTGGAAAATAAAGCAATTTCCCGCCAATTTACCCCGATTCAAGCTGTTTAATGCAATTTTAAACAATTAAAAAACATTAAAACAGTATGGCAACATTTAAAGCGATCGTTTTCCAAACAGGAAGACATATAAAACAAGATGGAACATCAAATATAAAAATTAGAATCTATCATAATAGAGAATCCCAGTATATAGCAACCAGCTACTATATCCGCCCAGAAAACATGGACGACTCTGGCCGGATATTACCCAACGTACCTAACAGTGAAATGATAGAGTACGAAATAAATGCGTATATCCAAAAGATCAGGAGAGAGTATTTGAAGTTAGGACAAGAAAGAACCCAATTTATGTCATGCAAGGACTTAAAAGAAGAAATAGAAAAATCATTAGTTCCTGATGCCGAGTTTATAGATTTTGTAGAGTTCACTCAAAATATAGTAATTCAAACGGAAAAGAGAAAAACTGCCGAATGGTACAGATCTTCTATCGATACCCTATGTTGGTACATGAAAAGAAAAAAGATAGATATAAAACTTATCACTTCATTCATGCTGAATAAGATGATCAAAGACTTATATCACTCCGGACCTGCCGGCACACCTTTAGAACCAGGCACGATAAGCCATTATCTTAGGGGAATAAGAGCATTGTATAACAAGGCAAAACTCTATTATAATAATGAAGACTTTGATATTATAAGGATTCCTGGCGACCCATTCAAGAAAGTTGAAATCCCAGAGTATCGGAGAAAACGAAAGAATATAGATGCCAACACCTTATTAAAAATCCGAGATTTTCAGTCTGATAAGAAATGCACCAATATGGCTCGTGATGTCTTTATGATGATGTTCTATATGATGGGAATCAATATCAATGATTTATATAGTATATCATGTGAACGTCGTGGAAGGCTGGAATACACACGTTCAAAAACAAAAACGCGGAACAATCATGAGCAAATACCACTTTCGATAAAAATAGAACCGGAACTCCGCATCCTCCTTGATAAATACACAGAGGGTTATTTCCTCTCTTACTTTCATACCAACTATTGTAACTTGAACAATTTTATGCGGGCAGTCAATAATGGGCTGAAAGACATTTGCATGAACTTAGAACTCGATTTCAAGATTACCACGAACTGGGCCAGGCATAGCTGGGCCAGCTTGGCGCGCAACAAGGCTGGAGTTCCTAAAGCTGATATTGATTTCTGCCTTGGTCATGTGAATAACGATTATAAAATGGCCGATATCTATATTGATATAGATTATAGTATTTGTGATAAGGCAAATCGTGCTGTTTTGGACTTATTGCAAAAAAAAGAAGAAAAAAAGACCTGAAACGTTTGCAAAAACAAAAACTCTCTATATATTTGCAACCGAAATGGTGTTGAGCTGGATAAAATAATGATTTTATCCGGCTTTTATTGTATATATATGCTTCAATAGCTCATATTACTGGAATTCATTTCATTTTTACGCTATGCGCCACAAAACAATGACGCATGGAAATTACAGTTTCAAAAACAGCTTTATTAGATAAGCTTAAATCAATCGGGCGAATCATACAGCCCAAAAATTCAATACCGACCTATGACAACTTTTTGTTTGTCGTCGATGAATTTGGTATCATCCTAGTTACAGCAGGAGAAGAAGGCGGGCGTATCTCTACCAATATTGACGGTAAAGCAGACTTTACTGATCGTTCTTTTATGGCTAATGCCAAAATATTACTTGATGGATTAAAAGAAATCCCAGAGCAGCCATTAACTATTCATCTCTACGAAAAAGAATTGGTTGTCAAATATGCTAATGGAAAGTTCTCTATACCTGTTGAAAAAGGAGATCAATACCCGACAATGAGTACGGATAATACTGCTACCCCATTACTTGTATCAGGAAATGACTTACTATATGGAATAAGGCAAGTATTGTTTTGCAGTGCCAATGACGAATTACGTCCGGTACTGAATGGAGTCTATTTTGATATAGATTTAGATACTATCTCATTTGTTGCAACAGACGGTACCCGACTTGCGATGATTGAGAATCCTTCCGCTTATACACGCAAGGAACGGGCAGCCTTCATCTTGCCAAGTAAATTTGCCAAAGTCCTTTCTAATATTGTTCCGGAAGATTGCATGGAAGTAGAAATATCGGTAAATCAGACTAATATTTTATTTAAGTTTGATTCATACCGTTTAATCTGCCGCATGATTGAAGGTCGGTTCCCTAATTATCGTGCTGTTATCCCTCAAAAGCAACCCAACCGTGCAGTATTGAAAAGAACCGATATTGTATCAGCCTTAAAACGCGTATCTGTTTTCTGTGATGAAAACTCTTCTTTGGTGATACTTAAGTTTTGTCCTGATTCCCTTAAAATTACAGCCCATAATGTAGACTTCTGTAAATCAGCAGAAGAAACTGTCGCTCTACGAACAGGTTGTGATATTGAAATTGGCTTTAAGAGCAGCTTTTTAATCGAAATGATAAACAATATTCCCTCCGAGGATATTGCTATTACTATGAGTGACCCGTCGAAAGCCTCAATTCTTACTCGTTGCGATGAAGAAGTTCGTAGCTTGACTTATTTATTAATGCCTTTATCTATTAACTATTGATACTATGGGAAAAGAATACCAATCACCTAAACAGGTTATTCAATCATATTTGGAAGAGAGAGCAAAGAGTGATTCCCTCTTTGCCACTTCCTACGCAAAGCCAAACAAGAATATAGATGAATGTTACGACTATATCATAGGAGAAGCAAAAAAACGTGGTGGTAGTGTTGTATGTATGTCTGACGATGAAGTATTCGGATTGGCAGTTCATTACTATGATGAAGATGATATCAAAGTTAGTAAGCAGCCTGCAACAAAAGCAGTTGTTTCTAATCGACCTGAAAAGAAAAAGGAACTTATACCATCTGTTGAGAAGACCAAACCGGAGCAGATTGCTAATAATAAACGTAAAGGAAAGAAAAAGGAAATACCTTCTGGACAATTTTTATTATTTGAAGACTTATGAGACCAAGAACAAAATTACAGCTTAGGGTTACTAATTTGAGTAGCCATCTGCCTAATATTGAGAGTTTGATGATTGACTGGGCTAAGAATGAGTGTTTGAAACATATAGGATATGCAACCAAGTCACGTATTATCTGTATGGAGTGCGGCCAACGTTTCGCTCCGGAACTTGTAAAACGTAAACGTGCTGTTTGTCCTCATTGTGATACGTCTTTGAAAATAGAACAGTCAAGGAAGCGAATCAATAAACAGACGATGTTTATTGGCAAGGCAGAAATTTGTGAAGAATTCCAGGTTATCCGATGCTTTGAACTATATGCTTATTATCGTGAAGGCAGGGAACCTCATTATTTTATTCAGGAAGTGCTTCAACATTGGATTAAAGACGATGGAAAACGGGAAGTGATGGCTCTTGCAAGAAATACAGGCTGTAGTGGTTGGTGTGGAAATCTTGAAATTCGTAACAAGACTGTAGGATCGTATTATAGTATCGGAGATAATGATGTTTACTGTGATAAATACCATCCGGATTCTGTATTCAAACCGCAATACACAAGGATGGGAATAGATTACAGACTTCATGGACTGTCATTTCTTGATGCAATTAATGCCATTCCTGTTAATCCTAAGCTCGAAACGCTTCTTAAAGCAAAGCGGTATGATTTATTGAGTCATTGGTACAGTCTTCGTTATAAAGTAAGCAGCTATTGGCCTTCTATAAAAATCTGTCTTCGGAACAAGTATAAGATAAAGGATGCTTCGATGTGGTTTGATTATTTGGACTTGCTGACACGTTATCATAAAGACCTGCATAATGCTTACTATGTTTGCCCTACGAATCTGAAAAGAGCCCATGACTTATATGTAGCAAAGAAAAAGCGTGATGATGAAAAGGCACGCAAGGCACGTGATATGCAGCGTTTGCTTGAACTTAAGAAATATGCCGAAGACTACATTAAGGAGAAATCGAAATTCTTTGATTTGAAACTGTCGGATGGTAAGATTGTGGTGATACCGTTGAAAAGCCTTGAGGAATTTAAGAAAGAAGGAGAAATTATGCACCATTGTGTCTTCTCAAATGAATATTTCAAGAAGAAGGATTCTCTTATCCTTTCTGCCCGAATAGGCAAGAAACATATTGAAACAGTCGAGGTCAATTTGAAGACGTTAAGTATTGTTCAATCTCGTGGTGTCTGCAACAAAAACACCGAGTATCATGAACGCATTATCGGGCTCGTAACAAAGAATATGAACTTAATACGTCAAAAGCTGACGGCTTAAAAAAGATCTAAATATGGCAAGACCATTAAAACAGGGACTGGATTATTTTCCTTTAGATACAGATTTCTTATCTGATAGGAAAGTACGCAAGATAATAAATGCTTGTGGTCCAAATTCCGTCACTATACTAATTTGCCTGCTATGTAATATCTACAAGGATAAAGGGTATTACATTGTGTGGGACAAAGAAATGCCTTTTGATATTGCTGATATAGTTGGGGTATCCGAGGGCGCTGTAAGTGAAGTTGTGAAGAAGGCCCTACAAGTGGAATTATTCGATAACACCCTGTATAGAAAGTTCCATATTTTATCTTCCCATGGTATTCAAAATAGATTTAAAAGCTGCACTTCAAAAAGGAAAGATGTTGAAATTATCCCCGATTTTTGGATTATTGACGTCAATAACTCGATTAATGACGTCAATAACTCAATAAATGTAGTCGATAATGAACAAAGTAAAGTAAATAAAAGAAAATCTTCTCCCCCACATATACGCGTGGGAGAGCTTTTTCCGGCGGATAGCTTCTTCGATAAGTCCTTAGATGATTGCTATGCTGAACTTAAATCAAATCAATCATGGGCGGAAACAGTAACGATGAATACTCGTTCTTCCGGCTACAATGACTTTACACTAGAAATTTTTTACGAGTATTTGAAGCAGTTTTTCATGGAGCAACAGAATAAAGGCGAAACAGAGAAGTCTCCCAAAGATGCTATGTCCCATTTTGCTAGTTGGTTGAAAATTGAGCTTAAAAACAAGAAAGATGAACGGAGAACTAATAAAAACAGGACTGCAGATAGTGCTAAGTCCGTCACAGATTGTCCAGAAGACAGCAATCAGAAAGGAACTAACGCCGATACAGAAGGCCTTACAAGCTGGATCGACAGCCTCTCAATTGGTCGCTGAATGGAGCGGTACAATCGCACAACTGAACTGTAATGTCTTATTGTCAGATGTGGCTAATGCAGAAAATATACCCACTTTGGCAGACGTAAACAGGAGCTTTAGCAACTCAACATCGGTAGAGATCATTACCGAGCATTTGAAATCTGTGCTGAGATATGCTGGTGTTGAGTTGACTAATGCTCAGCTGGCAGAAACAGCCCTATCGATACTATCTAGCTACTGGTACCTGAATTTAGCTGAGTTATGTATCTTCTTCTCCCAGCTAAAGAACGGCAGCCGCGGACAATTCGTCTGGGGATCGAAGATCAATAATCAAGCGATCATGGTAGCACTTGTCGAATTTTGCAAAGACAGGCGACGTGAAATTGAGTATAGAGAAAATGAACTTATACGAAAAAAGGCTGAAACTGGCTATACCCGTAATGAGAACTTGGTTAAAGATATCGTAACGGGAGTTCAAAATACCAGAAGAGAACGAGAAAAAGCAAAACAGGACTTCAAGACCTTCTGTAAGCTATTTCCATATCTGCCTGATAAGTATGAGCCCATGGTGCTTTGGAAAGCATGGGGAGGCGACAATGAAGCTCTACATAAAATCTACGGCGAGAAGATTCCTGCTAAAGATGTGACCGAGATGGATATTGGAATGTATTTGTGTAATTACAATATTGCAAAAAGCAAAGATAATGAGAGAATATAAAACATTGGCTATTATTGCCATTTTAGCTATAATTTTTTATACAGTGTGTTATTTCGCATTGTATTGGTACATAGATAAGTATCTATATGAAAATTAAAGTATTAACAGTAAAACAACCGTGGACCTCTTTGATAGTTCACGGTATCAAAGATATTGAGAACCGAAGTTGGCAAACAAATTTTCGTGGACGTGTATTTATACATTCAAGTGCACAGGGCGATATTGCTAAATTTGGTTGCTTACAGCCAAACCAAAGATTAAAGGTGCTCAATACACCTATGAGTCGTATAGGTTTCAACGATCTTCCTTTTGGCTCCATCATCGGTAGTGTAGAGATTGTAGATTGTGTACAAAATCATCCCTCAATATGGGCGGATAAAGGTGTTTATCACTGGGTACTCGCTAATCCCGTTCTCTTTGAGAAACCCATCGTGGATATGAAAGGTAAGTTAGGATTGTGGAATTATGATTGGGAGGATACGAATACTTCCAAAGCTATTGTCGGTATATAGAAAATAAAAGCGGCCAGCGTACCACCGCCGGCCACTCTCATAAGCACAAAGCTTATAGCTATTAGGAACAGCAAATATATAAAATCTTTGTGCTTATGGCAAGTAAAGCAGTAAATAATTACATAACTAAACGCTACGAACGCTGGCTTGATTACTCTTTGTATCATTGTGGGCTTGCCGGCATTCCTGATGAAGCGACAGATGTCTTGAATGAGGTCATTTGTTCGCTCCTTCAAAAGAAAAACAGGTTGCTTGACAAACTACTTGAAACAAAAAAAAATGGCTATACAGAGCTTGATTTCTTTGTTTTGAAGATGATAAAGCTAAACGCATCCTCTCCTACTTCACAGTATAGGAGTAGATACAAGCCCCTGCCTGTGGATGATAATGTAGATTATTCAAGGCTGGATATTGAAGATATCCCGGATGAATCAGAAGATAGAAATACTGAAATACTAAATAAACTGCATTTAGTAAGAGATACATTTGAAAGCCTTGATTTAGGTCCAGTAGCAGCTCGTGTTTTTGAGTTTCATTTCTTCCAGGACGGTAATTTTTCCGACTGGGAAGGTCCGGAGACATTGAAACAACTATATGAAATTTATAACGGAGTGCAGGAACTTATTAGAAAGAAAATAGCCGGGGAAACTATATTTTAGTGAAAATTCCTTGGTCATGGAAGAAAAAGTAGAAATTAAGATTGATCCCCGGAACTATCGTATCCATGGGGACGAAAACAAGCGGCTTATTCATAAAAGCCTCGTTGAATGTGGAGCCGGTCGGTCCGTATTGGCCGACCGTGACAATGTGTTAATCGCTGGAAACGGCGTGTATGAGGAAGCTCAAAAGTTAGGTCTCAAAGTGCGTATTGTAGAGTCTGACGGAACGGAGCTCATTGTTATTAGACGCAAAGATTTATCTACGGAAGATGAAAAGAGAAAACTGCTAGCCTTGGCAGATAATCATACTTCCGATACTTCTCGTTTTAACTTCTCTGCTATTGTGGAAGATTTCGATATTGATAAACTTGGAGACTGGAAAATGGATATTCCTTTTGATGATATTCCTGCCGATATAGATAGTTTCTTTGTAGGATCCGACAAGACGGAGAAACAAAAGAAAGTTATTGTTTGCCCGCATTGCGGTAAAGCCGTCGAAATATGATACTATATTTGGCAGGTTTTAAATCTAGTGCTAGAAGATGGAAACTTGATACAAGCAATATTTATCTTCTTAGCTCATTTTGGGAACACAAATCCGGTAAATATGGTGAGTATGTAAAGCAAGAAAAACATATCCTTGATAGTGGTGCTTTCTCTGCGTTCTCCGGTAAGAATAATAACTTTGATTGGGATACATACGTAAAAAAGTATGCAAACTTTATTATTCAGAACAATATTCAGAAATTCTTTGAACTTGATATAGACGTTGTGGTTGGATTGGAAAAGGTCGAATACTACCGTCGTTATCTAGAAGACAGAACAGGTCGTCAGCCTATTCCTGTCTGGCATGCTAATAGAGGAAAAGATTATTTTCTCCAAATGTGCGAAAACTATAGCTATGTTGCTATTGGTACGACTTCAGCTATGGAGGAAGGACGACGGATCAGACAGAATCCGATGATCTTAAAGTGGTTTATAGATCAAGCTCATAAAGCAAATGCTCGTATTCATGGGCTTGGTTTTACTAATACAAACTATCTCCCTTTTTTAAACTTTGATAGTGTTGATAGTACCACATGGCTGGCCGGTGCAAAGTATGGCCAAGTTTACGTATTTGAGAATAATAAGATGGTTTATCACAATCCCCCTAAAGGTATGCGAGTGGCTAACCACGATTTAGTAAATCGTCACAATTTTAATGAATGGATTAAATTTCAACAGTATGCAAAACAATTCTTATAATAACAAAGTACTCCTTTACTCGGGAGGCATGGATAGTTGGCTAATAGACAAGATTTGGAAACCAGATGTGAAACTATATGTAGATATGAATACAAAGTACTCACAAGAGGAAATAAAGCGTCTTCCCAGAGACGTAATCATTGATAAACTGGACCTGTCCAAGTGGGAACGAGAAGATAAAATTATTCCATTACGGAACATGTATCTTATTGGAATTGCCTCCAATTATGGAAATGAAATCTGCCTGGGTGCTACAGCTGGGGATAGAGTTCTTGATAAGTCTCCGGTGTTTGCAGATATCTATGAACAGCTTTTGAACTATCTCTATCAAAAACAACATTGGACAGAGGAAAGAAAAATTAAAATAAACCTTGACTTCAAGCGATACACCAAAACAGAGCTTATCAGAATTTTCGTAGAACAAGGAGGCAATATTGAAGAAGCTTTTACTTCTTCCTTTAGCTGCTATTCTCCGGAAGGTGGTAAAGAGTGTTGGAGCTGCAAGCCTTGTTTCCGGAAGTTTATAGCCTTTGCTCTAAATGGTTATCCCTTCACAGAAGAAGTGGTCGCAAGGAATATCACTTATATCAAACGAGAAGTTCTTCCTCTAATTGAATCTGGATATTATGGACGTAAGCAGGAAGAAGAAGAAATAAAACAAGTATTATCAATTTATAAATAGTTATTATGTACACAGTTAAGAAACGTATCGAGATATCAGCTTCACATAGTTTGAAGCTATCCTATGAGAGTAAATGTCAGAACCTGCACGGACACAATTGGATTATAGTTGTTTGGTGTCAGGCAAAAGACTTGAATTCAGATGGAATGGTAATTGACTTCAGTCATATCAAACAAAAGATACAAGATAAGTTGGACCACAAGAATCTGAATGAGATTCTTCCCTTCAATACAACTGCGGAGAATATGGCAAAATGGATTTGTGATCAGATCCCGGGATGTTTTAAAGTAATGGTACAAGAATCTGAAAATAATATTGCGTGGTATGAAAAAGATTAATGAGATTTTTTATAGTATCCAGGGAGAAGGTTATCGTACTGGTACTCCTGCTGTTTTCGTTCGTTTCTCCGGATGTAATTTGAAATGTCCCTTCTGTGATACACAGCATTCCTCCGGAAAAGAGATGTCGGATGAGGAAATTATCAAGGAAATCTGCTTCTATCCTACCCGCTTCGTAGTTTTAACGGGTGGCGAGCCGGGACTGCAGATAGACCGAGAGTTTATCGATAAGCTCCATCAGGCAGGAAAGTTTATTCAGATAGAAACAAACGGGACAGTTCCCCTTCCTATCGGTATTGATTGGATTACTTGCTCACCGAAAGAAGGAAGCAAAGTTATTGTTGTCAATCCTCACGAAATAAAAGTCGTCTATACAGGGCAAGATCTGTCAACCTATGAAGCCATGACAGCTGCAGTATATTATCTGCAACCATGTTCCTGTCAAAACACAGAAGAAGTTATTAACTACGTAAAAGAACACCCAAAATGGAAACTAAGTCTACAGACACAAAAGATATTGAATGTGCAGTAAGGACAATCTTATCGTATATTGGTGACAATCCAGAACGCGAAGGATTAAAAGGAACACCGGAACGCATTGTCAGAATGTGGAAAGAACTATTTCGCGGGTATGATCCTGAACAGGCACCGAAAATAACAACTTTCCCCAATGGTAAAGATGGATTATCCTTTAATAGCATAGTTGCAGACTCTGGTAACTACTACTCAATGTGCGAGCACCACATGATGCCTTTCTTCGGAAAGTATTGGTTTGCCTATATTCCTAATTCGGAAGGAAGCATATTAGGCATCTCAAAGATTGGCCGCGTTATCGATTATTGTGCAGCCCGCTTACAGGTACAGGAGAGACTAGCTCAAGATGTCGTTACGATGATAGTGGATGCACTCGGAAAAGAACACCCACCGTTAGCAGTTGGTATTATTATGGAAGGAGAACACTTGTGTAAAACCATGCGTGGAGTAAAAAAACAGGGAAAAATGCGTTCTTCTTTCTATTTTGATAATGGAAGGTTGCCTGAATTGAGGGCTGAATTATCACAATTTGCTAGTTTTGGTTAGTTTATGACAGAGAAGAAGAATCCGGCCGAGAAGAAAAAAAGAGGGCGTAAATCAGAGTACAGAATAGAGTATGCCGATCAAGCTCTAAAGCTTTGTTTGTTGGGTGCAACAGATAAAGAGCTCGCCGAATTCTTCTCTGTTTCAGAGCAAACCTTAAATAAATGGAAAAAAGACTATCCCGAATTTCTTGAGTCCCTAAAAAAAGGAAAGAATATTGCGGATGCGAACGTTGCATCTCGGTTATATAATCGTGCTATCGGTTATTCCTGTAAGGCAACAAAATTTGCAACATCCGAAGGAAGAATAACAGACTCAAAAGAATATATTGAGCATTACCCACCTGATACGACAGCCGCTATATTCTGGCTGAAGAACCGGCAGCCGGAGAAATGGAGAGACAAAAAAGAAGTTGATGCAAATGTGAACCTTGGTGATGAATTGGAAGGATTGAGTGACGAACAACTACAGGCTATAATTGATGGCAAAGAAGAAGAGTAAAAGACAAATATTGATTCGTAAAGCAAAGGCTGCTACCATACTCCGCAAACGAATAGCAAAGAAAGACTTTTGGGCGTTTTGTTTGTACTATGATCCGAAGTTTTTCTCTAAACGTCTGTTCCTAAAAAAGGTCGCAGAAGCGTTCATGCGTGTGTATGAATCATATTCTGCCAGTATAATCTACCGTCTTGCTGTCAGTATGCCGCCACGTGCCGGAAAGTCTTATATATCTTCTCTATTCATTGCCTGGATGTACGGACACTTTCCGCAAGAGTCAGTTATGCGTAACTGTTGTTCGGATACTCTCTATAATAAACTATCATACGATACTCGAGATGTTGTGAAATCTAGGCGTTTTAAAGAAATATTTCCCGATATCCATTTAAAGGGTGATAAGCAGAATGTCAAGAGCTGGAGTGTGGAAGGCGCTCGGCAGGTAAGCTACTTCGGTGGTGGTGTTGGTGGTACCGTTATTGGATTTGGCGCGTCAATGCTCGCCATGACGGATGACTTGTACAAGAGTCTGGAAGATGCATTATCGGATAATAACAATGAAAAGGTATGGTCTTGGAAGCAGGGTACGCATGACTCCCGTATTGAAGGAAGCTGCTGTATGATTGATATTGGTACTCGCTGGTCCTCTAATGATGTCCTTGGACGCATGGAAGAAGCCGGCAAGTACAATGAAATCATTCGTATTGCTGCGCTGGATGAGAATGATGAAACTTTCTGCGCCGATGTTCATACTACAGAATATTACAAGGAATTACGTTCTGAAACAGACGAAAGTATTTGGATGGCCGAGTATATGCAGGAACCGTTCGAGGCCAAAGGGTTACTATTCCCCAAATCGTCTCTCATGCGCTTCAAACTTGCCGATATTGCAGGGAAAAAACCTGATGGAACACTCGGAGCCTGTGATACTGCTGATAAGGGAGATGATGATTTCTGCGCACCATTCGCAAAGGTGTTTGGTCCAAAATACTTCATTACCGATATTCTTTTCACTAAAGATCCTGTCGAAGTCACAGAACCGCGCCTGGCGCAAATGGTTATTGATACAGAGTGCGATCAACTACGTATTGAATCAAACAATGGCGGGCGTATATTTGCTATCAATGTACGCAAACTTGTTACAGCTAAAAAGAAATCGTGTATGATTCAAGCCCGGGCAACAACACAGCACAAGGAAACACGTATCATCATGAAAGCTGGCTGGATAAAGAAGCATTGTGCTTTTCTTGATGAAACAGAATATTCTAAAGGATCAGACTACGGTCGTTTCATGAAAGCGTTTACCAGTTACAAGCGCGAGGGTGATAACGCTCATGACGATGCTCCGGATGGCATGACAATCCTTGCCGAATTTGCTGAAGCAATCGGTCTAAACCTCAAAAAGCAAACCCGTAAGGTGGGCCGTGGATAGTATCCATTCCTATAACTACATAAAGAATGTTGTAATCACATCCCAAATGAACCAAAGAATTTGGTTGTCTCTACTTTGTTCTTGATATAAGAACCATTTGATAGCATAAGCCACTCTTTTAAATACCTTCATTATTATTTATTTTTGAAGAATAGCTTTCGGTTAGTATCAAGGTTTGAAAAAGACCTATTATCCCCAAAAGCATGATTGGCTTCTGCTTCTGCGAAATACGTATAAATTTAGTGAACTTAAAAAGACAACATTAAAGCGCCCTCACAACTAAATGATTATCAATAAAATAACATTTATCAGCTGTAGAAACAATATCTTTTTCAGCACTTTTCCGACACTTTTACCGCCAAAAAAGGACAAAACAATGCACTTGGTCGGTGATTTTTTTCTGAACATATATTTTAAGAGAAAAGTATATGCCAGACATTAAGGATATTCTGAAAAATGAAGATTTCGGTAGCATAGTAGGTGATTTATGTGTTGATACCCGTGAAAATCGTAATCCTCGTGAATATATGGAGGAATACAATGGAGACAGAACCCGTCGTAAAGAATCAGTTGGGTATCGGGAGCCTAAAAAGATTGCTGTATATTCAGATACAGAAGTAGAAATTGACCCCGAAACAGGAGCCGAAAAGCCAAAGAGACTAGAAGACAAGACTGTCGATGTAGCTAAGGTCGTAACCAACCTACCTAAAAAGATCGTCCGCACATCTGTTGCTTTTCTGTTTGGCGGTGAAATGACTATCACAGCAGAAGATTCGAATGACGGATTTGATGAGTTTAAGAAGGTCTATAAGCGAAAGCTCAAGATGCAATCGGTATTGAAAGAGTTTGCTCGCAAGGTGTTATCTGAAACCAAAGCAGCTATTATATTCTATCCGGTCACTAAAGATGATGGAAAAAGCCAGTTGAAGGTTAAGATTCTATCTACTCCCAAGGATAGTAATGTCGAATGTGAATTTTATCCACACTTTGATGAAGACGACGATATGGACGGCTTTATCTATAAGTACAATGCAGAAGTCAATGGCCGTACTTGCGAATGCGTGAAAGTCTATACGAAAGATGTTATTTACTCCGGTATTATGGACGGTGTTTGGCAAGTGAAAAAGATAAAGAATCGTTTTGGCAAGATTCCGGTAGTATATGCCGAAGTCGATTGTCCGGATTGGGAAGATGTCGCTAATTTGATAGACAAGAAAGAAATGAGACTTTCCCGCCTATCAGATACTAATGACTACTTTTCCGAACCGATACTGAAAACTTATGGTCTGGCTAATCTTCCGAGCAAAGAAACTGTAGGCAAAGAGTTAAACTTTACTATGGAAGTAGATGCGGATACCGGTAATACATATCATGGTGATGCAGATTACTTAGCATGGCAACAGTCCTGTGAATCCGTAACACTTGAACTTAACCAGTTAGATGATGCAATACATTCCGGATCTTCAAGTCCTGATTTATCTATGAGTAAACTAATGGGGCTTGGCAACCTTAGTGGTACCTCACGTCGTTTTATGTTGATTGATGCAGAGATTAAGGCATCTGAACAAATGGAGATATTCGGCCCGGCAGTTCAACGTACAGTGGCAATAGTTCAGGCTGGAATGGCTAATATTACGCACACTAAATATGCATCGCAATTAAATGATAACTACATTGAGGTTGAGTTTGGTAGCATTCTCCCACAAGATCTAGCTGAAGAACTCAAGAACCTTGAAACTGCTTCTCAATTCAATAGCAAGGAAACGATTATAAAGAATTCACCATACACTGACGATGTGGAAACAGAATTGAATCGTAAGAAGCAAGACGAAAAAGAGACTGCACAGAATAATTCATTTATTGGAGCAACTTTATAATCTATGCCCGGACTTTCTTTCTACGATAAACAACATATACAGAAAATTGCTGCACAGCAGGCCGTAATAGCCAATATCTTTAATCAGTTTATACTTTCTGTTTCCCCGTATCTCCGTAAATGGTCTGATGCGGGGAAAAACAATGTATGGATAAGCAATCAGGGAATAGAGAGTGCAGTTGACCGGGAACTGCTGAATCTTGAATCAATGCTATATGCTAATATCTCTGCATTTCAAAAGGACGGTTGGGAACGAGCAGAAAAAAAGAATGATGATTTTATTTCCCAGTTCATCAAGGGAATGTCTATTTCCAGTGCAACAAAAGATGGTATGTTCGCTCATAGCTTATCTGCATTTGAAACTCTAAAGAACGATATAGATGCTAACGGATTCAAGTTATCTGATAGAGTTTGGAATATTACGCAACAAACGAAATCGCAACTCGAATTCTATCTTGATAGTGGCGTAGTTGCCGGACGTAATGCAAACGGAATCAGTAGCGATATACGGCAAATTTTGCAAAATCCCCAAAAACGCTTTCGCAGGATCCGGAATGAGAAAGGTGAATTGGTATTATCACAACCAATGAAGAATTATCATCCAGGACAAGGTGTTTATCGTTCAGCATATAAGAACGCTCTCCGGACATCTGCAACAACTACGAACATTGCTTATCGTAGTGCGGACTATGAACGTTGGAGCAAACAGGACTTCATATTAGGTATTGAGGTACATCGCTCGGCCAATAATCGAGGACCGTGCAAGATCTGTGATGCGATGGTAGGTAAATATCCGAAAACGTTCAAGTTTACAGGCTTTCATCCTTTTTGTATCTGCTTTGCCACTCCTATCACCATGGAGCCGGAAGATTTTGCTGATTTCTTGCTAAATGATACGGTTCCGCAAGAGCAGGTTATTACTGATATTCCCCAGGCAGCAAAGGAGTTTGTTAGCGAGAATAAAGACGGTTTACAATCGGCTTTCTGGTATAAGGATAACTTTACGCAAGACGGGAATGTAAATGAGCGCCTAAAAATAGTTGTAAAACAGCCCGAGAAGTCTAAACAATCTGTAATTGAGCCGATATCTCCTTTCAAAGAAAGTCAGAGCGTAGAAGAAGCTCAAAATTATGCAACGAAGTTAGGTGTTAAATATGCAGATTTTTCCGACTTATCATTGGATATTGCCAATGCATTAAATGAAGCATTGCAAACACTTCCCCAGGAAGATATGCCTTTATTTGTTGGAAGCGCAAAGAATCTGCAAAATCTATCAGGGTATGCTATCAAGAAGAAAGGATATCATGGCATTACAATGGAGAATATAATAAGAATCAAAGAAAATGAGATATGGAAAGTTGAGAATGGTACATTAGTTGGTATAAATGCCAAAAGTATTAATGCGATAACAAAAGCTAAAGCCAAAATTGAAACTGAATATATGGCAAGGACAGGGCATCATTGGCGCTTTAATACTGACGGTAAATCTACAACTTTTCATGAGATAGGGCATGTTTTTGACCAAAAACACTTAGTATCATCAGATTCAAAATGGCAAACTATCGCTAAGAAATGGGCGGAAGAGTCTCAATGTGATATTCTTAAAACACCATCTGAAGCATTTGCTGAAGCTTGGGCGGCTCGTAATACAGGAAAAGAACTTCCCTCATATATAACTGAATATTTTAAAGAATTAGATAGACAATACTTTAATAAAAAATCATCCATACCTAAGCGCATCAAAACTGATGCAGAAAAGAATGATATTCAAAAAAGATGGGACGACCGATTTGTAAGAAACTTCAACCAAGCCAAAATAGAACAGAAGATTGGTGTAAAAAAAGGCAAAGAAATGACCTTCGAAGAAGCTAATGAGTTACGGGGAAACATTAATTATGGAAAAGCAAGCGAATATAGTGTAAATTGCCAGTCTTGCGTAGTTGCTAATGAATTGAGGAGACGTGGATATAATGTTACAGCTCTACCAAATCTTCAAAAGACAGGGAACATTCCATATGAGTTATCAATGCGGACCAATTGGGCATGGATCGACCCCAAGACTATGGTTATCCCTAAAAAACAGACTGCAGGAGGCATATATGATATAACAAGATCGGGAGCTTTAAAAAGCAAAAGTATAAAAGAGTTAACCAAAGAATTAGTTGAACTAGTAAAAGAACCGGGAAGATATCATATTGATTTTGCTTGGAAAGGCAAGAATTCTGGGCATATTATTACTCTGGAAAAATTACATAATGGAAAAATAATAATATATGACCCACAAACTGGAAAGATGAAAAATTGGAGAGAACTATCAAAGGAAATAAGTTTGAGATATGGAGTTAATGTATTACGTGTAGACAATTTGTTGGTAAATACTGATATTATTGACGGAATAGTGAAAAAATTATAGTAATGTATCTACATGGTCTTTAGGCATGGAAGTCATTCCCATTATATCTTCTGATTGAGTATATGGTGCTAACGTAGCAACACTATCTTTAACAAGGATAAAGCGAGGATAACCAATACAACATCCTGCATCTTCTTTCCGGGATACTGTATATGCTAAATAGCCGTTCCATTCTCCATAATAGGAAACTTGATCGAATCCATTTTGAAGAGCGAGTTCTTTAGCTTTCTTTCTATATTCTTTCTTCTTATTATCCATGTTGCAAATATAGTCATTGATTCCGGAATAAAATATATAAGCAGGAAAAATTTACTCCCCTTATATTTTAATAGAAAATCGTTATGACAATCATTGATGCAATTAAAAAGAGCTTGAAAGCCGCAGGTGTAAATGAAAAGTACGCTGTAAAGGTTCAGAAACTCTTCAAAATCGAAAAGGAGGATGATATTGATACTTATATTGCCTTGTTCAAAGACAATATTCTTCCTGATCTTGAAAACACATCCGCAATAGAAAAAGCGAAAAAGGATGCTATTGCCGAGTATGAAAAGAACAATGGTTTAAAGGATGGTAAACCTATCAAATCGGCTAAAAAGACTAAGAAAACAGTAAAATCCGAAGACGATGATGAAGAAGACGATGATGAAGACTTCGAAGATTTGCCCGCATCTGTAGTTAAGCTATTGAAAGCCCAACAGAAGCAAATCTCCGAGTTGACCGCATCGGTATCTTCTGTCGTATCAACAGTCACAACTTCCACGAAACAGGCATCAGCCAGAACACTATTTGCAGATGCAAAACTCCCTGAAAAGTGGTTTAACCGTATTGATGTCAATTCTGAAACTTCTGTTGAAGATCAGATTAAAGAGTTGCAAGAAGAATACGCTGAAATCAGACAGTCGGTAATAGATGATGAGGTCGCCGGTGGCGGTTACAAGCCTAATTCCTACAAGCCCAAAGAACGTTCTGAAAAAGAATGGCTAGAACTTATGGAAGACGAAGAAAACTCAAATAATGGAACTGCCAGTCTTGGCCTCGATGAATAATAACTAATAATTAAAAGCTATGTTCAGAAAAAAACAAAAAGAATTTCAGTATGCTCCCGGAATCGAAAAGATTATTGAGGACATTCAGGGCGGTGGTACTATTGCCCGTGCGGAACTGAAGGGAATCATTGATGAACTTCCTCCGCTTGTTATGGTAGGTAAGGATGCTAACGGTCTTTATCATACTGTTAAGACCGGAAGAATTACGGCAGTTGCGGATGCTGATGCAGTAACTATTCAGATAGCAAAGAATCATGTGTTTAAAGTTGGAGAGGCTGTTACTGTTGGTGGTGCCTTAACTGGAGCTGCTGATGTAATCTCTGCAATCGACAAGACCAACCCAGGCTACGATACGATAACCCTTGCTGGACCAATTGGAGCTGCAGAGATAGGTAATGTATTAGTTCTTGTTACTGCCAAAGCTGATGCCAAAGCCGCCAAGTTCAAATATGTACCAGAAGTTATTACAATGAACAAGGTTGATGTAACGGTTGCTAACCAGCAATCAGGACTTCTGGTACGTGGTACTGTAAATGAGGCAGTAATGCCCTACCCTATTGACGAAGCAATGAAGGAATTGCTTCATTTTATCCGTTTTGTGTAATCCATTAATTCATAATTATGTATGGAAAGAAGTTTAATTAAACAAGTGAACCGTAAGAATATGGGTGCCCGTCTTAACTCGCGTAAAGTTAAGCCGGTATTCTTCCCTAATTTCTTTGGTGTAAAGCAGAAGAACTCTCTGAAATGGGAAACTCTTACTGGCGAAAAAGGTGCACCGGTTATCGCTGATGTTATTTCATTCGATTCTTCCGCACCGCAAAAGAAACGTGAAGTTATCGGCAAGATGTCAGGTGATATCCCTAAGACTGCCGTAAAACGCGGTATGAACGAAAGCGACTGGAACGAATACCAGCAACTTAGCCGGGATTGTGAAGGTGATGCAGACTTGAAATCAATTCTAGACCTTGCTTTTAAAGATCAAGACTTCGTATATAACGCTGTTCGTGGCCGTTTCGAATGGTGGTGTATGCAATTGATGTCTAAAGGTGGCTTCATTCTCAATTCAAGCAATAACAATGGCATTGTTACCGAAGAATTTGTAGGCTGTGGTATGCCTAATGAAAACAAGAAAGTTGCTGCTGTGGATTGGTCTAAGTCTACAACGGCCGACGGCTTACAGGATATTGAGGACACTGTGGTTGCCGCTTCTGCCGAAGGTGTTACTATCAAATACGTAGTAATGCGCAAAGACAGATTTGCTCTATTGAAGAAGCAAAAGGCTGTTATTGAAAAGGTAAAAGGCTGGATCAATCAGAAAGAAAAACTGACTATCTCCAAAAAGGTTATCAATGAATACCTTGCTGCCCAAGAGAATACGGAAGGTGTCCAGATTGTTCTTGTAAGTCCGTCTGTTCGTATTGAGAATGCTGCTCATCAACGTACTACTGTAAATCCATGGGAATCCGCTAATATTTGTTTCCTGGAAGATTTACAGTGTGGCGACATTCAGCATGGTCCTATCGCAGCGGAACATTCTGTTGAATACAAGAAGAAAGCTACAACGCTGAAAAAAGACTTTGTTTTCATCAGCAAATGGTCTGAACTGGAACCGTTCAAGGAGTGGACTAAAGCGGAAGCCAACGCAATTCCTGTAATTAATGATCCTGATGCAATGTACATCATGAAAACTGATGGCCAAGCATGGGAAGAAGGTGAAGATACTGAAAAAACAGATGAAGAGTAAACTATATGGCAACAATCAGAGAAACAATACTGGAATATCCTTCTATTGAGGATATGGAAAGCTTCTTAGATAAGGTAGTCTTCGTCAAGCGGGGCATCAACCCCGAAGCGGAATGTACTACTGAAAACATGAAGCAAGTTGGTCTTTGTGTCGCTGATACGTACGCCATGTTAGTAAACTCACAGGATTTCAGTGAGAATAAGCTTTCTATCACTCATCCCCGTTCTTTCTATGTCCAGACTGCAAAACAACTGTATATAGAAAACGGGGAGCCGGAGAAAGCCGGTAAACTCGGGAAACGAATCATTATCAAAGGAAAGGCTGGTAACAGATGGTAAAACGATATCCACATACAGCGATAGTCACTATCGACGTTAACGGAAAGACAGTAAACGGTGAATGGGTTCCGGGGAAACCGATTGAAATATCCGTTCCCGGACGTTATGATCCTGTAAGTGATGGTACTGTTGTCTATAAACGTAATTCTGCTGGTGATGAAGCGCAAGTACATGGCTATTTTTACACCAAAATCCAACCGCCGGCAGACAGTAAGTTTTTGCGTTTGAAAGTTGATTCCAAAGGCGTAGATGTACCAATTATTTGTTGGGAATCTTATCAATCACATTCAATTATCAACGTATGAAAAATGGCATGACTCCCCTATTCGACCAACATTCACTAGAACGTTGGTTCGATCACTTTCAAAGCAAAGCAGAAAACAAGATACTTGTATTGCTGCAGGCAGGAGGTGAAAAGTTTATCGATATAGCTCGCCGGAACGGCTCATATAAGGACCAGACTGGCAATCTTCGTTCATCTATCGGATATATAATTGCGAAAAACGGAGAAGTGGTTGCAGAGAACTTTACTGAAAGTGAAAAAGGAACTGACAAGACAACCGGTAAGTATAAAGGGCGTAGGCTTGCAGAAGAAGTATCTCTGTCTCATTCCGGTGGTTATGTGTTGGTTGGTGTTGCAGGAATGGAATACGCGGCAGCCGTAGAAGCTAAAGGGTATGAAGTAGTTTCAGGAGCTAATACGCAATGTGAGAAGTATCTAAGGGATACGTTGAAATCAGTTTTTAGCAAGATTTGATTATGGATGAATTCGACGCTGTTGATATAATCTATAATGCTGTGGTCGCTGCGGGCACCGATGTTATGATTTACAAGGACAAATCGGAAGCAGGCTTAACCAATGAACATATCGTTATCAATCATCTGCAACTGAATGAACTCGACTTCATTAATAAAGTGCCTATCAACGTCAACATCTTTGTTCCTTTGAATGAAAATGGTATGCCCCAACGTCAACGCATGAAGGAAATTAAGCGTAAAGTAAGAAAATCGCTTGATTCCATTAATAGCAATGACGGTATATGTAAAGAAGTGACAGTTCTCTGGAGTGTTCCAATGCCGGACTTGAAAGAGAAATTCGCTTGTACAAATATTAGACTAGAAATTTTAATAGATCAATAATTATGACAGGAGAAGTAAGACCTATCGCTATGGGCGTAGGTAAAATTAAATTTGGAACAGTCGGAGACGGTGTTCCAGGAGCGGACCTCAAAGATTTTCCTCTTCCGACAAAAGGAAGTGTAGTATTCAACTTTGCGGATCCTAAAGAAGTAAAAGTCGAAACGGAAGGAAGCGATGAACCTTTGTATGTTGAATTTGTAAAAGATACAACAGATTACATCGAGCTCTCTATTCCTACTCCTTCTAACGAAGTACTTAAAGAGTTAGCAGGTGGTGAGATTGATACAGCTGACGGAAGAAACATCTGGAAGAAACCAATCAACGTTCCTTCTATCTCAAAGACATTCCAGTGTGAAACATTACCCAAAAACGGTAAAAAGGTAGTTTATACCGTAGTTAATGGTAAGATTACTTCTAAGATCTCACAAGCTCCCGGTTCCGAGCAAGCGGAGTTGTTACTTATACGTGTATATATGCAGGCAGCCATTACAGCTTCCGGAGAAAAAAAGGCTGCTTTTATGCGTGAAGTTATAAGCGTGTCTGAAGGCGGAGAAGCCCCGGCAAATCCAGCAAATCCCGAAGGCGAAGAAGTAGTAGAGTAAAAATGGTTTCCTGTGTAGCTTAGTTGGTTAAAGCACTACATTAGTAGAGACCGGTGGTTCGAATCCACTCACAGGAACAAACTATTTGAAGGATGGAGCCGAAAGTATTAAAGGTTAGTCGCGAATAACTGGATATATTGTCAGGAAGTACAACTGACTAGGCTCCTTGATGAAATTTATGAGTATAAAAAACTTATTCCAACAAGAATCTGATTCTGTTACAGAACAACCTGTAAGAATCCCATTTGATTTCTCTAACCGAGATTCTATTCCTAATGGAAAGGACCCAGGTAATAGTATTGTAATAAAACCAATTACCGTCCGGACATGGTTTAGAATTCGTCCGCTTCTTCTTGAAATTGAAAAAGAAGATATTGATAGGATGATTGTAAAAAAGGGAGAGCTGCCAGAAGATTTTCCAAAAATTATGGATAAGTACGGAGAACTGCTTCTTGATATCGTATGCTTAGGTATTCATAATAAGCCAAGTGATCCGCCAAAATGGTTTAAACAAGCTCTTGCAGACAATTCCACATGGGAAGATATACGCATATTATTCAATGCAATTATATATCGAATAGGATATCACCCTTTTTGTACCTCTATCACGATGCTTCGGAACGTGAGCCCATTGCGAGAGACGGAGATAATAGCCGCTCGGAAAAATCTACAAAGCTGGAAGGATACAACCAAAGTAGATTCTTAGTTATTGTAAAAGAAGCTCTAGGATTGACTTTTAATGAGACGCTGGATAGTAGCTATGGATTAATAGAGATATTGCTTCAGGAGTACTCCTTTGTAATGAGGGAGCGAAATAAAACGACTGATGAAGACGGAGAAGTCGAAGGACGAGACTATGAATGGATAGAGCTACCAAGTTTTGATAATCCAAACGAGAAGATCCGGATGAAAAGATATTATGATATTAACGGGAAAGTCAAAAGATAAAGTAATTTGCCATTGTGTTTATATATTAGGTTAACTGTTTTTTTATTAAATTGATTTAGAGTTGTTTTTGGTCCCTTGTGTCTGTGAAGATACAGGGGATTATTTTTTCATTTCTTGAAGCATCTGATTGAGAGAAGCATTATCCTGCTGTAGATTTTTAATCAATCTTTTCTGATAAGAGAGCATCCCTTCAATTCTTCCTTCACTCTTCCCTTTCTCGTAGGCAGCTTTAATCTCTTCTTCCGTATAGCTACTTTTATTCGCTATGGATACGTTTTCATTTTCCTTGGTCATGGCGCTAATGAATAGTGATTTATATATTATAGAAAAAGGCTATCTCTCCCCTTTTATTCCGACCAAGGACCATAATCTATTATCTTGCAAATTGGATTATGTAGCAAAGGGAATTGATAGCCTATATTATACTTTCTGTAGGCTTATCAACTCCCAATTTGCAAGATTAAAAAATGTCCTTGGTCAAGACACTGCAAAGATGCTTATTCTTCTTGAAATAGCCAAATTTTGGCTCCTCTTTATATTTTAAGAATAAATGCTATATGGGTATTCAGAACAAAGATGGAGCGTTGTATTTCGCAACAGGCATAGATAATTCAGGACTATATTCCGGGCGTCAGGAAGCGATGGGAATCATTAAGGCAATGGCCAGTGAAATTACCGCTTTCGATGTATTCGGTGGGATCGGCATTAGTGCAGGTATCGCATTTGCCAGAGCTGCCAAAGGTGCATACGACTTTGAAAAACAATTTCAACAAAGCATGAAAGAAGTTGCTACTCTTTCAAATGGAATTAAAGGCAGCTTAACGGATTACATGAATCAAGTTATGGAGATAACTCGTACTATTCCCGTTGAAGCAAACGAAGCAGCCAAAGCTCTCTATCAGATCGTATCTGCCGGACATGATGGAGCCAACGGAATGAAAGTGTTGGAAGCATCCGCAAAAGCTGCTGTTGGTGGAGTAACCGATACTGCTACTGCAGCTGATGCTATTACTACAGTTCTAAATGCTTATAAATTGGATGCTTCTAAAGCCCAGGAAGTTTCGGACCAGTTATTTACCACCGTTCGATTAGGTAAGACTGATTTTGGTCAACTAGGCAAAAGTATAGCCCAAGCAGCACCTATTGCTGCATCATTTGGCATTGATATAAAAGAAGTCCTGGGCGCAGTAGCATCAATCACCAAACAAGGTGTTCCCACTTCGGAAGCAATGACGAAAATACGTGCTGCTATCTTAGGTACAGCCAACCAGTTGGGAGACGCTGCATTCAAAGGACGTACTTTCCAAGAAGCATTACAACTTATTTATGACAAAGCAGGTGGTTCATCAACCAAAATGAAAGAATTGTTGGGTACCGATGAAGCACTCCAAGCCGCTTTAATGCTTACTGGTGAAAAGGCCAAGGAAGCAGCTTCCGATCTAGACGAAGTTAATAATTCTGCCGGTGCAGCAGAAGCAGCCTTTAAAGAAATGGCTTCATCTGCCGAAAATCAAATGAAACTACTTGGCAATAATATAACAGCTACCCTTCGTCCCCTTGGAAAAGAGATTTTAAAAGAAGTATCTTCTATTGCTACTTCTTTTAACAAAGCCTTCGAAAATGGAGATGCACAAGAATCATTAAGAATATTGGGAACATTGATAGTGACACTTACTAGTGCTTTTATTGGCTATAAAGGTTCTATTATAGCTATAAATGCTGTTAAGAAAATACATATTTCATTGCTTGAAATGGAAAAATATGAAATGACATTGTACCAGAAAGCTGTTGAAGCCGGAACTGTATCTGAAAATGTCCTTACTGCTGCCCAAGTAAAACAGATGGCTACAAGGAAAGCAATGATTACAACAATTAAAATGCATACGGCTTCCCTATTAAAGAATACTGCAGCCATGTTGGCAAATCCCTATATTTTAGCAGCTGCAGCTGCTGCAACTCTCGGATATGCAATTTATAAGTATGCTACCCGTGCAACTGCTGCAGAGAAAGCACAATACCGATTCAATAAAACAGTAAAAGAAAGCCAACAAAGAGCAGAAGATTATAAGAATAAGATTCAAGGTCTTGTCTCTATAGCACGAAGCGATGCGGCTGCCACTACAGAAAGATATAAGGCTCTGCTTCAACTGCAACGTTTAATGAAGTCCGTTTTTAAAGATATGGACTTGAAGAAGTTGAAAGATATGGATGACTTAGAATTAACCAATAAAATAGCAGAAGCAGAAGCAAGAAGAAATGTTGTTATAGCTAAGACTAATTTAGTTATGGCAAAACAACGCTTACAAAAAATAGACAACCAAATCATCCTAACAAATAACAGAAATGGGTATACTGGTGCATTAAAAGAAGATAGAGAAGCTGTTGCTAAAGAAGTGGATTTGTTACAAGGTGAGGTTGACAGAGCAGTAAAGGTACATTCTATATCTATTAAGGCTCATGTACAATCCCAAAAAGAAGCCGCTACTCAAAATAAAGCCTTTTGGACCAAGCAAAAAGATGATGCAACGAAAGCACTAGATTCAATAGCTTCGGCTCAAAAGAAATTGATGGATGCTGGAAATTTCAAAGGGATTGATGCTACTGTCGTTACTGCCTACAAAGAAAACATCAAAAAGCTAAAAGAAGCAGAGAAAGAGTTAAAAGTTTATGATTCATTTTCCAAGCAAGATGATAAGGCACAAAAATTACGTGAAGAACAAGAAAAATATAAACTCCTGTTAGAGAAACAGAAGTTTGACCAGGAACGAATGAAAGAAGATTCAGCAAATGAACTTGAACAGATTGAAATCAATAAACTTAAAGAAAGCAGTGAAAAGGTTCTAAGGCAAAGAGCACTCAATCATCGGCTAGAATTACAGGCTATTAAGCGCGAAACCGAGGATAAGAAACGGAAAGTAATAGAAGATGCACGAGCTGCTTTTGAAATCAATCCTCAAAATAAAAAGAAGGTTTTTAATGCAGATGTTTTCATCAATTCAGAATCTACGAAAAAACTGTTTGCTTCATTCGATAATATAGCAAAAGAAGCTACAATCGCTACCAATACAAAGTTTGATCGCGGAGATGATTTATCTGACCTGTTGAATCAGTATCAGGATTATACAGACCAGCGTCTTGCGATTGAACGAAAATTTAATGAGGATATTGCAACGTTACAGGAACAGCGTAAACAAGCTACGAAGAATGGAGATACAAATCAGGTAGAACAGATAGACCGTTCCATTGCTCAAGCAACGAAAAATAAGGGAATGGAGTTAATGAAACTGGACTACGATAAGTTGAAAGAATCCCCAGAATATGTTCGCGCCTTCGAAAACTTGAAAGAAACTTCTTCCGAAACTCTTAATTCCCTTTTAACGCAATTAGAGAATGCAAAGAGTACAGCGGCACAAGTTCTATCTCCTGATCAACTTCGCGAATATACGAGTACAATTCAATCCATCATGGACGAATTGGATTCCCGTAATCCGTTTCAGTCATTATCTGATAAGAAGAAAGAACTAGCGGAAGCTGAAGAAGAGCTAGCCAATGCGCAAATCGAGTTAGAAAATGCTCGGATAAAAGCCGAGGCTGTGAAAGGAGGTGCTAAATTTGAGAATGGGATCAAATCCTCTAAATACAATCCGGAAACAGGTAAAATAGAATCGACTAAAGCCTATTTATCCGAAGCGCAGGCCTTGGAGCAAGTTAAAAAGAAAACTGAAAACTACAACGCAGCAAAAGATAAGGTTGTCAAGAAAGACAACCAAGTTAAAAAGGCAGAGAAAGAAGTCAGAGCACAGATATCAGAACTAGCGGACACAATAGATGAACTTGGAAAAACGATCGGTGGACCTGCTGGAGAAATTATCTCTTTGATTGGTAATATCGGAGCATTTACAATGACTGCTATGTCTGGCGTTGAATCAGCAGCAAATACATCAGCGAACGCTATTAGTACAGTTGAAAAAGCGTCTGTTATTCTTGCGATTATTGGCGCAGCAATGCAGGTAGCAATGAAAATCTTTGATTTGTTCGGCAAAGACGATACAACGGAGAAATACGAGAAAGCGAAAGAAACGTATGAGTCTTATATCAGTATTCTTGATAGAGTAATCGAAAAGCAACTGGAATTAGCTGAAACTCTTACAGGAGATAATGCCAATGCAGCCTATGAAAAAGCGCTTAAAATGGTAAAATTGCAAAGTGAAAATGCTAGGGTTTTAGGACAACAGTATCTAAATTCTGGTGCATCTGGAAAATCACACTCGAAGGGATATAGTGAAGTTGAAGATATGTCCTGGGAAGGTTGGAAACAAGCAGCGGACACACTAGGAATGTCTATTGATGATTTCAAAAAGAAAATGGGCGGACGTATGACCGGTCTATTTGATTTGACAGATGATCAACTTGCAAAGCTTCAGGAGAATGCAGGCATATTTTGGTCACAACTAGATTCCGATACACAAAAATTTGCCGATCAAATAGCAAATGGTGTCGCAAAGGTTGCGGAAGTATTAGAACAACAAATTGCTGATACGACTCTTATTGATTACAGTTCTCTCCGCTCTGACTTCCAAGACTTGCTTACTGATATGGACGCCGATAGTGCTGATTTTGCAGACAACTTCGAAGAATATATGAGAAATGCCATTCTTAATTCCATGCTTAAGGAGGATTATATGGACCGGTTGATTGAATGGAGGGAAAAGCTATATAATGCAATGGATGATGGTATGACCGAGGATGAATATAATGCATTGAAAGCCGAAGGCCAACAGATTGCCAATGAAATGAAAGCTAAACGAGATGCATTATCAGAAATATATGGTTTTGGCAAAGATGATGATGAAGAACGTGAGGCATCAAAGAAAGGATTTGCTTCTATGTCGCAAGACTCTGCAGATAAGCTAGACGGTAGTTTTGCTGTTATGATCTCTCATACATATTCAATTAATGAAGGTGTAAAGCATCTCCAGTCTAATTCGGATAAAATAGCGGAAAAACTCGCATATCTTTCAAATTTGGATAAATATATGGGAGAAATAATGAAATACAATGATATTGTTATCACTTATCTATCTGATATAAGCAGCCATACAGCACGGCTTGAAGCGATTGAAAAAGCCATAGAGTCTATAAAGCTGGGTATTGATACATTAAACACAAAAGGCATAATACTGAAGCGATGAAAGGACAATTACTAATAGATGAATTAGATATGTATACCAAACACGGTATTTCAATTATAAAGGGGAGCTACAATAATCTTGTTGCCTTCCCTACTTTGAAAGATCCGGAGAAAAACGACTGGCCGGAGGAAGACGGACAAGAATTTGATCTTTCTGTGGTTGCCCTCGACACAAGCGAAATTAGTATAGAATTTGGCTTTAGAGATGACTTGGGATTTGGTGGATTAATAGCGCTCCTTTCCGATATGGGATACCATAATTTCCGTTTTCCGATTCTTGGTAAAACATATCGTTTACGTTTGTTATCACAGAATAGCTATACAATTTATCCTAGACTTGAAATAGCGAAGATAGTTTTTGCAAACGATTTTCCTCATGAAGCAAATTATGAATATCAGGACCCTGTTAATTCTATCGCTATGCCAAAGGGTTATGAAATAGACAATAAAGATTTGTCCGATTATGGCGTAATAGTTCTTCCAGGTAGTAATGCCGAGATATTGAAAACTCCGGCAGTAAAAAAGAACCTATTGCAGAATTTCAAACGTCAAGATGGAGCAATCTATGACGGTGAAGTTGTGAAATTCCAAACCAAAGAAGTATCTCTCAAATGCCTGATGCGGACCGGGACGATTGAAGCGTTCTGGCGTAATCGCAATGCCCTACTCTATGATCTCACAAAACTGTCTGCTAAGGTCGATGATGAAGGATATGAGTATTCTGATGCTGAACGTATATTTTATTGTGATGAGTGGAGTGAAAGCTATCCTTGCTATTATAAGAGTTGCCAGACAAACAATTTTCTTCTTAATAATGGGGTATGGTGGGAATTTACCTTGAAACTTGTATTTACTAGTTTCCGGATTGGAGAAACAGATTTCCTGCTTGCATCCGAAGCAGGAGAATTTATCATAACAGAAGATGGAATATTTTATATTGACTTAAAAAATTATGCCAATTAAAAAGAAAAAAATCAGCGAATTAACGCTTGCTGATAGCATGGTAGGATTGTACACTATTGGCGTTAAAATGGTGAATGGCGTACAAACAAGTGTAAAAGTTAGTCTTGAATTCATAAAGAAAGCCTATGATGACGTAGTTGCAGCAACAAAGAAGGCCAATGACGCAGCAAAGGCGGCTGATGATTCCCGAACCCAAATAGAAGCGAATGAAGATACTCGACAACGCAATGAAGCTACTCGTATCGATGCTGAAAGAAATCGTTCAAATGAAGAACAAGCCCGGTCAGCTGCAGAATCAGTACGTATCATAAATGAGAATACCCGTAAAGCAGAGGAAGCAGCTCGTGCGACCGCTGAAGGGCAACGTGTATCTGCAGAACTTAGCCGCGTTGAAACAGAAAATAAACGAGTGTCAGATGAACAAGCACGTAAAAATAATGAAGATGCACGTAAGACCGCTGAAACAGGACGTTCTTCTGCAGAATCGGAACGTGTGAAGGAAGAAGACAAACGAAAAGCGGCTGAAACAACACGTTCTACAGCTGAAACAGATCGCGTAACAGCCGAAGATGAACGAAAAGAAGCCGAATCCACGAGAGAAACGAATGAAACTGCACGTGTGACAGCCGAAGATAATCGCGTTACTGTCGAATCTGAACGCGTATCTGCTGAAACAGACCGTAAATCAGCGGAGACAGCCCGAGTATCAGAAGAAAACAAAAGAAAGTCCGCTGAAACAGAACGTAAATCAGCGGAGACAGCCCGAGTATCCGAAGAAAATAAAAGAAAGCAAAATGAAGATACCCGCAAAGCTGCAGAAGATACTCGTTCCTCAAATGAGACTAGGCGTGTCTCTGCTGAAACAGAACGTGTAGAAGCCGAATCCCAACGTAAGTCAGAGTATAGCGGTATTATACAAGAAATGACATCTGCTACAGGTGATGCTACCGCACAACTAGAACTTGTAAAAAAAGCTACGAATGATGCAAATGCTGCCAAAAACGCATCAGTTGAACAGACTGCTCTTGCAAAGAAAGCTACTAATGACGCTAACGCAGCAATTATAAGTATTAATGCTGCCAAAGAAGAAACCCAACAAGCAACAGAAGAGGCTAACGCTGCCAAAGTTGCATCGGAAGCCCAAACAGCTTTAGCGAAAAAAGCTACTGATGATGCTAATACAGCCAAAAACGCATCAGTAGCGCAAACAGCTCTTGCTAAAGCTGCCACAGATAACGCAAATGCGGCAGCACAGGCCGCCAATAACGCAGTTTCTGGAGTTGATGCTAAAGTAAAAGCTGCAGTAGATGCACTTGTAGCTGGAGCACCGGAAGCCCTCGACACGCTTATTGAATTGGCTAATGCCCTTAATAATGATCCGAACTTCGCCGCTACCATGGCAACAGAGTTAGGGAAGAAAATCAACGTTTCCGATATTGTCAACAACCTAACAAGTGGTGGTACTGGCAAGGTCCTTTCTGCCGAACAAGGGAAGGTTTTGAAAGCAGCTTTGGATACACATAACCATGCAGGAATATACGAACCTGTATTCTCAAAAAATACAGCTTTCAATAAGAACTTTGGCACAACTTCCGGAACTGTTTGCCAAGGAAATGATAGTCGACTAAGTGACGCACGTACACCTAAAGCGCATACTCACAAAGTATCAGAGATTAGCGACTTTCCTACTTCCATGCCAGCAAGTGATGTTCCTGCATGGGCGAAGGCTGCAAGTAAACCATCCTATACAGCTTCCGAGGTTGGTGCGTCCCCATCGAATCATACTCATACAGGGGTCTATCAGCCAGTAGGAAGTTATGCAGCGAGTTCGCATAAACACGAAGCAACGGATATTACTCCGGATAGTACTCATCGCTTTGTTACTGATGCAGAAAAAAGCACTTGGAATGGTAAAGCTGCAGGTAATCATAACCACGATTCCGCATATCAACCTAAAGGTAGTTATGCAGCTTCATCACATAAGCATACAGCAACAGATATTACAGACGATTCTACACATCGTTTTGTCACAGATTCAGAAAAATCTACTTGGAATAGTAAAGCCGCCGGTAATCACAACCACGATTCAGCATACCAACCCAAGGGTAATTATGCATCAAGTTCTCATAATCATACAGCATCGGACATTAAAGAAGATGAAACGCATCGTTTTATGACGGATGAAGAACGTACAAAACTTAGTGGAATAGCCTCTGGAGCTAATAATTACTCTCATCCGGCTTCTCATCCAGCATCAATGATTGAAGAAAGTACTACAAGAAAATTTATGACTGATGCAGAGAAAACTTTACTAAGTTCTCTCGGAACTAATACTGCATTGAAAGATTTTTCAAATGTTTCAACAAAGAACTTCTCTCAAAATGGATATTATAAGCTACCGGACGGGCTAATGATTCAATGGGGGAAAAAAACTGGCGGTAGTTCATATCAGGGAACTATTACTTTACCACTTTCTTTCCATGATGATTATTATTCATTGGCGTGTAGTGCTATGAAAGGTAATTTAATTGATCTATCAAGTTGGGTTATTAATTATTTAGCTAAAACTAAATCTAGTTTTAACTATATATGTACTTATGCAGCGGAAGGAAACGGAACATCGAATGCGGAATTTCATTGGATTGCAATAGGACGTTGGAAATAAACTAAATATAATCATTATGAAGTATTGGAAACAAGGATTTTATGACGAACCGGTAAACGGTTCTATAGAAATTACAGAAGAGTATTATAGCCAATTATTAGCCGGACAATCTGCTGGATTACTCATAGTTGAAAGCAAAAAAGGATATCCGATCTTAGTTGTGCACGAGGCTACTATCGAAGAAATCAGGGCGCAAAAACTTGATGAATTACGATTGTTCGATTCATCTGAAGCAGTGAATCAATTCAGTATAAACGGAGTATTTGGATGGCTGAATAAGAATACTCGTGTAGGACTTATGAACTCAATTAGTATTGAAAGAGAAACTGGACGATCTGAAACAAGTATTTGGCTAGGTGATACGCAGTTTATTCTCTCTATCGAGAAGGCCATTAATATGCTGCAACAGATAGAGTTATATGCCCTTGCGTGCTATGACACAACACAAAGGCATATCAACGCTATCAATCAATTAGAAACAAAAGAAGAAATTGAAGCATACAACTTCAAAACTGGTTATCCCAGAAAGCTCAACTTTACCGGATAACCTATCGTATAATCGTAGTTTTCGATTTCCTCAATAGTCTGCAATGATCTGACTGCTGCGATGTGCGATTGTGTCACATTGTAGCAGTTGAGCGCATACAGTTCTAAGGCATTCAACATTGCTAAAGCGTCAGGTATAGGGATAACATACTTCACTGCATCATACCACAGGATTGTATGCGTTTTCCCTGCATTTTTCTCAATCGAAATTGAGTTAAATAATCCAACACGTGTGGATTTGTCTAACCACATACTTTCCCCTTCAATTTTAAAAGAATTGACATCGGTCGATTTGTCAAATATCTGTATTTCAGATATTTTCATTTTTCGCACTTCTTCGATGTCGTACTCATATTCTACCAAAACCGGGTATCCATTCTTACTTTCAACTATCAGTAAACCGTTAGACTGCCCATCTAATAGCTGATTGTAATGCTCATCCGTTATTTCTACTGAACCATCTACCGGTTCATCGTAGAATCCATTTTTCCAATACTTCATAATATTTGTTTTTTAATTATTTCCAACGCCCGATCGCAAACCAGTCCCATGATTCTTGTGATAATCCAGTAGTACCCCCACTTGCATAATTTCTATTCAAATAAAATCTACTAACTGTTTTATTTATTGCCAAAGGAGATGATGAATATACGGCGGAGTCACTACTAGGTTTATATACAGTTGCAAATATTTTATATTCAGTATTATAAAAAGATGTAGGCATAGTCACACTATACGAAGCTGTAGATGAACCTCCAACTCTGCCCCATTGTACAAGTAATCCATTATTGAATTTTGCATAACCGTTCAAGGATAGGTTTACGCTCATTGCATTCGATAGATCAGCTAAAGCATACGTAGTCCCGAGAGAACTTTGCAAGAAAATAATCATTAAAATAATTCTTAATTTTCTACTAAAACAGTTCATATTTATTTTTATGTAAAAAATGAATACTACTTCCAACATCCTATTGCAATCCAATGAAATTCCGCGTTAGACTGTCCGTTTCCTTCTGCTGCATAAGTACATATATAGTTGAAACTAGACTTGGTTTTCTTTAAATAATTAACAACCCAACTTGATAAGTCAATTGTATTACCTTTGATAGCACTACACGCCAATGAATAATAATCATTATAGAAAGAAAGTGGCAAAGTAATAGTTCCCTGATATGAACTACCGCTAGCTCTTTTTCCCCATTGAATCATTAGCCCGTCCGGCAACTTATAGTATCCATTTTGGGAGAATGTTTTTGTTGAAACATTGGAAAAATCTTTCAACGCACAATTTGTTCCGAGAGAACTTTGCCAAATTACAAGCAATAAAAGTAATACCAATTTTCTACTAAATCTATCCATAATCAAATTGATGTTATAATATTTCTATTTTCAACGACCTATAGCTATCCAGTCAAATGAACGAGTACTACTTCCTACGGTTATACTATTATCTGCAAGTAGAAACTTTCGCATGACATTTACATAAGATGCTGATTTATTATACGGTAAAGCAGTATATAATGTATGTTCATTAGATACTGTCTCCATCGTAGTCACAAATTGATAGGAGGCATCATGAAAAGAAATAGGGAACCATATAGTTGCACTTCCCGCTGATGAATTAGTTAAATGCCCCCATTGAATTAGTAGGCCATCTTCATATTTTCGATAACCGTTTTGTCCCAAATTTTGCTCTTTAATTTGCGCAGATTTTGTCCCGAGAGAACTTTGCCAAATAATTGCGGCAAAAATCAATACTATTTTTCTACTAAAACAATTCATAAGCAAATTGGTGTTATAATATTTTCTACTTCCATCTTCCTATTGCAATCCATCCGAACATCTCCCCAGCTTCAATTGTTGGACCTACCGAATAAACTTTGAAATAAGATACATTTTTCCCATTTATCATTTTTACAATAGAATTCATAACAGAAGAAATAGCAGTAGTTACTACAACATACGATGTATTGTAAAAACTGGTAGGAAAGTAAACTATTTGATTTACCCCAGTTCCTCCAGTCCCCCACTGAATTAACAACCCGTCTGGTAACTTATAATACCCATTCTGTCCGAGGTTCTTTGTTGAAACATTGGAAAAATCTTTCAACGCACAATTTGTTCCGAGAGAACTTAGGTGAATTAAACTACATTTTGAGTGATTTCTTTTAATATTTTCCATTTTGATTTATTTCGTGACAATGCTGTTGATGTTGTGTGTAATATATTATTTTATCAATGATTCGTCTATCATTTCCTTACTTTTATGCCTATTATTCAATACATTTCTATTTGACGTTTATATTTTAGGATATAATTCTAAGGACATGATAAGTTTATATAATGGTGATAAGGAAATAAAAATCGAAGTAAAGGATGAAAGCTACTCTTATGAAGCTATCATGGGAGAAGATACACTCACTTTGTATTTTTCTCATCCGGGGTATATTGAAATTCCGGTTGGCTCCTGGTGTGATTTCTACGGAAAACGGTATTCCCTCAAAAAAGACAGCAATTTCAAGAAGAACGGTGAACGTAATTTCGAATATACTCTGATTCTGGAAACTGGGGAGGCTGATGCTATGCTGTGGAAAGTACGTCATACCGTTGACAGAAGCATTAAATTCTCATATACAGCCAAGGCACATGAACACCTACGTCTACTCGTTGAGAACCTGAACCGTCGGAGTACCGGTTGGAAAGTCGGTGATTGCATTGAGGGAACGGAAAAAGTAATCAACTATAATCACACCTATATTCTTGATGCTTTCAATCAACTTGCAGAACTATATGAGACAGAATGGCAGATCACTGAAGAAACGGTTGAAGGAAAACAAATTAAGACTATCCATCTGCGTAAAGTTGAGTATAACAAAGAGAACCCTTTGAAACTGTCGTATGGTAAAGGCCACGGCTTCAAGGTCGGTGTTGGTAGGACTTCTGGGGATATACCACCCGAAATAATTTTGGTAGAAACTACAGATCGCAATATTGATTATTCTACATACGGATCTAAATACCTGTTACTTCCAAAGAATAAGACTCTTGTTTACGAAGGGAGAACGTATAAGACAGATGCGGATGGAACTTGTGTCATGCGTGCTGATAAAGAACTTACAACAGCAAAGGAAGATAGTCTGGACTGTACAGCTATTTATCCTTCCCGTGTTGGTACTGTTAGTTCTGTTATTGAAGTGAACAAGGAGAATAACTTCTTTGACTTTGTAGATAAAGACATTCCTGAAGAGTTGAATTTCGAAGATTGTCTCATAGCTGGAGAAAACATGACTGTTATCTTCCAAACCGGTATGCTCACCGGGAAAGAGTTCGAGGTGAAGTATATTCATGAAGAAAAGGATAAGAAAGCGGGACGTCGCTTTGAAATTGTCCCGCAGGAAATCGACGGCATTACTATGCCTGAACCGGAAGTCTGGCGACCGAAGGTTGGTGATACATACGCAGTGTTCGGAATGCAATTGCCGAAGGCTTATATCTGTAACGATAGCACACAAACGGGTGCGAGCTGGGAAGCTTTCAAGGAAGCAGCCAAGTACCTGTACGAGCATGAAGATAAGAAGTTCACATTTACCGGCACGCTCGATGGAATTTGGGCTAAAAAACGCTGGTTGGAGATAGGCGGAAAGATTGTGCTAGGTGGATATGTAAACTTCTCTGACACACAGTTTCATCCAGAAGGTTCTCTTATCCGGATGATCGGAATCAAACGCTATGTTAATAATCCATATTCTCCGGAAATAGAGTTGTCAAACGAACCAGTCAGTACATCTGTTTCAAGTGATCTGAATAAGATTGAGACGAACAAAGTAGAGGTAGATATCAAGCATAAGGACGCCCTGCAGTTTACTAAGCGTCGGTTCCGGGATGCAAAGGAAACGATGTCCATGCTTGAAGATGCACTGCTAAACTTCTCCGGCTCTGTCAATCCGATAACCGTTTCAACCATGCAACTGCTTGTAGGTGATGAAAGCCTGCAATTCCGTTTTGTCAATTCAAAAACGAATCCAGTTCAGGTATCTCACAATATTACTTATAATGCCAGCACAAGAATACTGAACGCTCCGGCAGGAATCCTTCAGCATTTAACACTCGGCATTAGTTCTCTTTCTTCTTCACATAAGGCAGACGAATATAAGTACTGGGATATGGCTGAATACAATTCTCCGGCACTCATTTCCCCGAACAAGAAGTATTATCTATATGCTAAAGTTGGCAAGGAGAATCAAGCCGGAACATTCCTCTTGAGTGAAACAGCTATTAAAATGGAACAGATAGCTGGATATTATCATTTACTCACCGGAGTGCTTAACAGCGAGTATGAAGGTAGTAGAAGTTTTGTTCAGCTATACGGATTTACTGAAATTCTGCCGGGCCGCGTAACAACAGAACGGATTATTTCGCCGGACGGAAAGACGTACTTCGATTTGGTAAAAGGGGAAATAGGCGGAAATATTCAAATTAAAGCCGGTTCCTCCGGATTAGAAAATCTATCTGAATGGGAAGATGCTCATCAGGAAATAAAGGATGCAGTTAAAGCGGCCAAGGATGCTGCTGATTCAGTGGAAGGACTTCATAATTATGTAGATGGAGCCTTCGCTGACGGAATTATAGACGAAGCAGAAGCAAAAGCTATTGAGAAGTATATCAATACTGTCAACAATACCAAACAGGCTATCGAAGCAACTTATAATAAACTCTACACGAATGTTTATTTATCCGGCTCTGCAAAAGTTGGTTTGCTCAATGCTAAGGTTACATTGATGGGAAGTATTGAGAACCTTATAAATGCTATCAATACAGCCATCGCTGACGGACAGACCACTGTAGAGGAAAAAAGAGATGTAGATAATAAGTTTACTCTGTTTAATTCAGCCTTAGCGACTTTCAATACAGCTGTTGAGGAAGCTAATAAGGCAATACAGGATAAACTAAAGGAATATTCCGATGAGGCACTGAAACAAGCGATACAAGCTTTAGAGGACGCTGCAGATGCTGCTAAAGCTGCACAAGAAGCTGCCGATTCAGTTGAAGGATTGCATAATTATGTAGATGGCGCATTTGCGGACGGCATTATAGACGAGGCGGAAGCTAAAGCTATTGAGAAATACTTAAATATAGTCAGAAATACGAAATCTGCTGTTGAAGCTACATATAGCAAACTATATGTGAACGCTTATCTGGAAGGCTCTGCTAAAACAGATTTACTTAATGCTAAGGTATCCATATCCGGTGCTATTGATAATCTTATAGCTGCAATCAATATAGCTATTGCAGACGGTCAAACAACTGTTGAGGAAAAAAAGAATGTAGATGATAAGTTCGCTTTATTCAACTCTGCTTTAGCTAGTTTCAATACAGCCGTTGAAGGAGCAAACAAAGCCATACAAGACAAACTGAAAAGCTATTCCGATGAGTGTACAGCCGATTTGAAAGTACTCAATACTCAAATCTCTGCACAAGTTACGCGGGTCGATAGCTTAACGCAAAGGATAGATACTGCCGGTTGGATTACTACAGCTGACGGTAATAAGATATATGCTTCTAAAGAACTGGAAAACGGTAATACGCTTATATCTTATATCAACCAGGCGGCCGGAGAGACTACGATTCACTCATCTAAAATTAATTTGGAAGGTGCTGTTACAATCACCGCACTGCATAGTGATCTGCAGACAATGATTAACTCCAAGATTGATCGAGACGGATTGGGTAAATTGGCATTTGAGGATGCAGTTGAATATGCAAAACTTGGTACTACCATTGTTGTAGGTGGATATTTGAATACTGATTTGATAAAGGTTCGCAGGATAGACGCTGATTCCGGGTTCATAGGTGGTTTTACTATCGAAAATGGACGTCTTGTATGGACGCGTTCAGGATATTTTGGAGGAACATCACGAAGTCTAAAACTAGGCTCTGGAACATCAAAAGAAGGAGTTGTCAATGTCACTTTCAATGCAGAAACAGATGGACGTTTTGGGGTTGCTGCTATTGGTTCTAATTTTGGTGGAGCTTGTATTTATGCCTCCAGAAATCTAAATGCATCAGACAGAAGCTATCCACTAGCAAATACAACGTATGCAGGCTTCTTTGATGGAGGTGTTTATGTGAAAGGAACATTATCAAGTGAACTATGCCTGGCTGATAATTTCGGCTGTATTACATCTAGGGATGGAAATGGTGGAATTAACTATTACCAAGGTATTGATTTCGATTTTGGTAGTAATATGAAATTCAGAAAAGGGTTATTGGTATCAATCGCTTAATATGTTATATTATGAAATTAAATTTAAACAAAACATTAGTTGACTTTAAAGGAAAAGAAGCCATTAAAGTAGTCAATGGTAAGGAACAAAAACAGTTTCTACGTGATATGGTTTCGGAAGCACTTTATGCTGCCGGTATGAATCCTCAATTAGGCATGGATATGGCAAAAAAACTACGTGCCTATAATATGTTACAACAGATTATCAATAATAGAGGAATACTTGAGGTTACAACTGAAGATGCTGCTCTATTAAAAGAGATTTGTGCGGATGTATTTACCGCTGGTGCTTTCGGGCAAATTAACGAATTAATAGAAGGAGGAAACAAAGAATGAACATCACAGCAACAAACAGTACCGCTACAACAAAGGTTACAGACACTATCAGAGTTAAATACAGAATGTCAACTCGTGGTACCGAAGCGGTGAAAGATATTACTGCCGAGATTATCAAAGATGAAACGACTGTCGGCTTCTTCAATACTTCGCGAAATGGAGTAACCGGCTTCTCGCTACATGAGGATCATGGGCTAACCTCTGGCGAAGTGAAACAAGTATTTCAGACTGCTATTGATGATTGTAGCGAGATATTGAAATGAAGTATTAATATTTTAGATATATGATTATGGATTATTTCAAAAACTTACTTATTGGATTGATTACTGGCATAGCTGCTTATCTTAATCCTATCTCTGGGGAGATCAAAAGTCTTATTGCTGTATTTGCCCTAAATTTCATCTGTGGACTACTTACTGCACTCCTTATCAATCATGAGAGTTTTTCTTTTAAAAAGGCTTGGAGGTGCATTGTAGAAGCAACCATTTTCTTTGTCTTGGTCAGCTGTATCTACTTTATTGGTGAACACAAAGGAAATCCGGAAGGTGCGCTACAATGTGTTTCATTTATTACGTATAGCGTTTTCTATTTCTACGGGGTAAATATTCTAAGGAATATCAAAGAAATTCTACCCAACTCTAGTAATGGCTATAAGGTAGTAGCTTTCTTGCACTATGTATTAAGTGTCGAGTTTATAAAGAATATCCCTTACTTAACGAACTACTTACAAAAAGGAGGTGCAAAATGATTGAAGTTTTGGAGTTTATTTTTCAAGATTCTTGGCATTGGCTAGGAACAGCCATTTTGATAGCTATCATTTTTCGTGTCAATTTGGTAAAGATTGGTCCAATAACAAAGAATAAGGAGGAGAAGAAATGAAGAAAATTGATGCAATTATCATCCATTGTTCGGCAACACGTGCCGGACAGGATTTGCGGGCGAAGGACATTGACCGGATGCACCGGGCCAGGGGATTCAATCAGATCGGTTATAACTTCATTGTTGACCTTGACGGAATGGTTGAGAATGGGCGACCGTTAAGCATTGACGGAGCGCATTGTAATACCAAAGGATTTTCAAAGTCTTCGTATAATAAGCATAGTGTTGGCATCTGTTATATCGGAGGCTTGGACGCATCTGGAAAACCTGCAGATACACGTACTCCAGCTCAAAGGACAGCACTACGCGAATTGGTCGCAAAGCTTTGTAAGGAATATCCTATAATTGAAGTACTCGGACACCGTGATACTTCGCCGGATCTGGACGGCAGTGGTGAAGTAGAGCCGGCAGAATATATCAAGGCTTGTCCCTGCTTCGATGTCAGGAGTGAATTTTCTAATTTTCTTCGTAATACAGTGATCCGGCCATGAAAGCGCTAATCTATATAACCATATTCCTGATGTTGGGAATATGGTTTACCTCCTGCAAGACTTCCCGGAATATGGAAACTCAAAAGCAGGTAGACTATTCCGGTGAATTGAGTCGTATTCAAAGTATAATTGAATCACTACGGCTGGATGTGAATAAGCAGACGAAAATTACTACTGACAAATTGAGTGATCTGAAAATTGAGAATAAAACTGTTTATTTGTCGCTTCCGGATTCGACCGGAAAACAGTATCCAGTCAAAGAAAGTACTACCACCGCTTCCAAACAGGAGCAAGAACGAACAGAAGCTGATGAAATATTATCTATTGCCTTGCAACAGTTCTCTAATAGATTGGGTTCATTGGGAAACAAGATAGATGCTGTACTGAATCAAAAAGAGAAGATAACCGAAATATCTTGGTGGGATCTACATAGAGATAAGGTATATATAAGCACCATTATTATAATCATTGTCAGTTGGCTTGTATATAGAATAAGAAAGAAATAACTTTTAAACCCACAAAAAAATCAACGCATCTATTTACGAAAGCCATAGCATTTTCTTCAGCATTTGATTTGCACCATTGACTAAGGGATCCCTTCTATTTGAAAACATTATTTCATTCAAACTCTCTCTGGCGTATCTTTAAATTACACTAATGATAAAATTACATTTATACTAGAATAATCATTTCATCTCACAAAGGAATATACAAAAATGAGCAGATTGAAGTATTTATCATTAATTCTCATTTATAAAATGTAATGAATTATCTCACTATTTTTTTAATCAAATTATTTTAGTTGAAATAAAAGAATCTCAAAATGTATTGTTTAGTCTAATATAAGTATTATATTTGTCCAAAATCTTGTATATGGGTATAAAAAAGGGCACATATAAATTTAAAAAATTTCTAAAAAATAGAGCTAAATCTTTCGCTAAAAGAAAATCTCATTTTAATGATAGAAAATGCATGAGGTTGATTTCTAAAGCTAAAGGCTTATCTTATATACATAGACCTGGACGTGCATACAAAAAATGCATTCGGAAAAAAGAATATAAAATTTCAATTCCTCAAAATTTCCAATTGTTTGAGAATCGAAGTGAGGTTATTCCTTTTTTATCTGATTTGCTTGAATACAGACTTAATCATCGTGTAAAAACTATTAATTTGGAATTACAGGATATAAAATTTATAGATTCTGGTGCTATTTGTATGTTACTTTGTGTCGTAAATCATTTAGCACTTTATCAAATTAGAGTACAAGGTGATGTGCCATTAGATGAAAAATGTAAAAAAGTATTTATCGAATCAGGATTTTTAAATTATATGAAAAACGAGGATGGGCTACCTTACCAAATAAATTCTCCCAATTTGATTGTAAAAGCTGGGAAAAATACAACTGGTAATAAAAATATATCTATGGCCATAAAGAAGTCTATGGAGTTTCTACTATCCACACCTCGTAGATACCAACCTGCATATACTGTTGCTATGGAGATCTGTTCAAACTCAGTTGAACATGCTTATACTTCTCATGCAAAAAATTGGTTATTAAGTGTTCATCAAAATGATAATAATACTGTCACTTTCACAATGACAGATACTGGTCAAGGAATTCTTAAAACCTTAAAGAAAAAGTTTAAAAGAGAAATCGAAAAGGTTATTCTTAATAAGAATGATTGTGATATTGTATTTAGTGCTTTTCAAAGAAAATACGGTTCTTCCACGGAAGAAATAAACAGAAATAGAGGATTGCCTTGCATTTTGGATAAGTTTAATAATGGATATATTAGTAAATTAAAGGTTATTACAAATAACGTATATTTAGATTTTGAAAATCAAACAAATAATAAAATATTGAACAAACCTTTTCCAGGCGTGTTATTTTCTTGGGTTGTTAACATTGATTGTATTAACAAATTCGATAATTTAAATTAACAAATATATGACAATAAGTATTTTATCTGATTTTAATGAATCACCAGGGCCAAGATACTGTAAACAGGGCAAAGCTTCTGGAGAAGAATTCTATCACAAAATTCTAAATTCTAAATTTGCTGATGCAATAAAAAGCAAGCAAAAGCTTCAATTGAATTTGGATGGTACTGATGGGTATATGTCATCTTTTTGGGATGAAGCTATCGGAAATCTAGTTTTTGACTTTTCAAGTCAAAAAGTAAATGAATATTTGGAAATTATATCTAAGGAGGAGCCTGTTTGGAAAGAACTAATTTTTAAGAGTATTATTCCTGAATGGGAAGAACGAAGGATAAAGAATGATACTCCCCAAAAAACATCGCAAAATGACCATAAAGCCTGGTTTAGATTAGTAAATGGACAACTTGAGCAAAAAATATGGATTTCATCGTCTGTTGTATAATGTCATCGGTTAATTGGGCTGATTGGGTATCAATCATTGTTGATATAATAACAGGTTGTGTAATAGCCTGGATATTAGCTGCTGTTGTACCTAAAAAAATGAATGATGATAGAGCATTAAAAGATTTTTATATAAATGAATTAAAAACTATTAAAGATGAATATAATGATTTATGTAAGGTGATAGCCTTAGGGAAAAGTAATTCCATAATGATAAAAGAGACTTTTAAACAATTGAGTATGAAATTATCTGATATTGAACGTAGTATAAACAAACAACTAAGAACTGATGTTAATGTAAATACCTTTCTTACAAGGACACAAACTCTAGTAACTGGCACTGAAGAGATTAACAATCAATACGATTCCGACAATATTGTATTTTCACCATCAACAAGAAACCGGATATTTGAATGCCAAGATATATTTAACAAGAATATGATTTCAGCTATTTCTTCTGCCAATAGTGCAAATAGGAGATAACGATTTAAATAATTAGGCGGTTACTTCATTAGCAACCGCTTAATCTCATTTTCTAGTTCTTTTTTTCATACCCTAGATATTTTTTATAAACAAGGAAACGCAGAGTTTGCTCACCACAGATACTCGTTTTTAATTATAAATAGTTTTTTCCCAATCATCTAGTACTGTTACATCCCACTTAGGAAGATCCAGGTTAATATAGGTAACAGATTTACCATATACAGAGAAACTCTTCCCGAGAAACTCGCTAATAGCCTCATCTTCTCCTTTCTGCAGGCAGATATTCATAAAGATATGCATTTCATCCCAGTTGGTAGGTCCGATGAATAGAGATTCAATGAGCCTACCTTTAACAGGTACACCGATAACTTGCTCTTTTATCCTATCAACTAATGATACTGCTTCTTCAAATGTCATACTTGTAATTTTAGAGCAAAGATATAAAAAATAGATGCCCTCTCCCCTATCATATAAAAGCTATTTCAATCTGTGGAATTTCAGTATTACAAATTTCAATTCTATTAAGAAAGATATTTTCGTAATTCTTCGATTGCCTGTGATGCACTTCGAACTACCACATACTTATTACGACATGATTCCGCTTGTTTTTGAAACTCTTTCTGTTCTTCTGACTGTTTCCCTACCCTCGTTTTAAACTCTATGCAGAGAGAAGCAAAACCTTTTTTGGGAATAAGTACGATCACATCAGAAACACCAGGCTTTACTCCTTGACGTTTCAGGTTAGCAGCTTCACGTATATGACGGCTTCCACCGTTCGGAACGGCAAATATAAGTTTGTCAGGTATATTAGGGAAATATAGAGGAATAAGTTTAAAAAACTCTGTTTGTATGCAAGCTTCCTCATTATTATGTACTTCTTTTGAACGTGGAGGATTACGCTGATCTGCATAGCAATTATAACACATAAAGTCGGTACCAGTTTTAATAACCGATACCGTTTCTCTTCCACATAAAATGCACTTTTCTTTAGTCATTATTCAAAATAAGCTAAATTGTATTGGTCTTCTACCTACTACTGCTATCGTTCTCTCATGAATTGGGCACTGCGAAGCATAGGGACATCTCCCTGACATAGCAGAAAGATGCGCTCCATGCCATTCATCCCAATCTGTTACATTATTAGCAGAGAGGAAAGTTATCAGTTTCATGCAGCAGAAGCCACGTTCTTTCTCTTGACCTCCTGCAACTTCGAATAATCCATTACTCTGTGGACGTTTCATTCAATTCTATAATTGTTATTCGTTAATCTTATTCCACTCACTCTCCATTATCACATACCCGCACTTATTGCAACTGTGGATGAATGTATTAAATGGAACTGTTGTGTAATCTTCAACTGCCATCTCAATACTGCCACATTCCGGACACTCAATCTTTACTTCGTTGCAACCGGAATAATCCCAAAAGGATAGCTTACCTTTCACGTTCTCAAATGGTTTTTCAAAGAGAATTGGATTAGCCAACACCCAGTTATATATACCTTTATCCGCCCAAATGGATGGGTGGTTTAGCACACAGTCTACAATCTCCACACTACCGATGATGGAGCCAAAAGGCATATTTCCAAACATGGTTTCTTTAGCTATTGCAGCAAATGCTGCCTTTGTCTGCGCATCAGTTAGGTCAACGCTAAACTTTCTACCATGGGAACCGGAAGCATGAATAAGGACACGTCCACGGAAATTTGTTCGCCAACTCCGGTTCTCAATATCTTTGATACCGTGGACTATCAAGGAAGCCCACGGTTGTTTTATCGTTATTGCTTTCATTTCTATATTTATATGTTAGTTATTGCCAATTATGATGTGTCTCACAAACTAGCTGCCTAAATGGGAAGAAATCATAAACATTACACTTTACGAAATTATCCCAAAAACAATCTGTTGAGTGTATACAGTTAGTACAGCACTTATCATAAGTACCGATATTTAATCCTATTTTCTTCATATCTACCTAGTTATGAATTAGTGTAAACACCTTAATCGTAATTCTCAATGCGTGACTGACATTCACTTACTACCTCTTTTAAAATCTCCGCACACTCTTCATTTGAGTAGTTTTGCAGCAATTCATCAATATGCTGCATTATATCATTTACTTCCATACGCTTTCTTTGCCATTATATTAATTAACTTTATTGTCTTATCACTTAATTTGCCATTAGCTGTTGTAACGTGCTGGATGGACTTATGTAATTGGATTCTGCTCATATTTTTCTTGTTATGGGATAATTAATTCGGGATTATCATAGATATTACCAATCACGATAGTATCATCCATTTTTGTAAGATCAGATTGCCCGAAATAGAATAAATTTCGACCATTAGAAAGTTGAAAACGACAATTATCATATAGGATAATAGCTGTATATTCTTCTGGTTCAAAACCAAATGTAATAGTGTGAAGAATATCCCCTTCATAGATTTCTTTTCCGTTCTTGTCGAATAAGCCTGTGAATTGTCCCACAGTTGTAGTTTCTACCTTACTTCTATTAAACATTTCAGTAGCTTCGCATCCATATTGGGAAAGTTTCTTGCTGAAAATAGCCATTTCACCACTTTCGTACTGAATCAAGTCACCAAATATCCATTCGTTATTATATAAGTTTTTACCTCTGAATTTTATTGTTCTCATATTCATTACTATCTTTATGTTATTCGTCAATTACTTCTTATTCTCCTTGCATTTCTTGCAGAGATAAAGCCCTGTATCTTCATCTCTACCCTCTGATTTCCACATATCAGACATACAATTATCGCAATATGTAGCCTCACTTTCATCTTCACATGCTCCACAAAAGTTCTTTCCCTCAATCTCGTAATGACAACCTTCGGAATAACTATCATACAATCTCTTACACACGTCACACATTTCTATCGAATCCGGTAGTATGGGGAAGTGTTCTTGTAGATACCAAATAACAGTACTTGATTGCTCTGGAGTAAGTTTAACTTTATACTCATCACCTAAAGAAATTCCTTCTGGAATATCACCCTACAAAAAGGAATGAAACTCTTGAATCCATTCTAAATCGCTCCAATCACGATTAGAATTATTCTTTTGAAGTTTGATCTCATTCTTATTCATTTCTATCTTGAATTATTGAAATAGTGCTTGCTGCACTTGCGACAATACAAATTTATTCGCATCAGCAAAGAACTTTTTCTTTATCTCGAATCCGTATGCTCTGCGTCCTAGTTGGGCGGCAGCTAATAAGGTAGAACCACTTCCGGCACATGGATCAATTACCACATCACCCTTATCAGTAAATATCTCTATTAACCTACGAAGAAGTGGAACCGGCTTCTGTGTTGGATGTATTTTAGGTGTATCATTGTCTCTTACCCAATCAAAGCAGTTGAATATCATCCGACCATCATTGTTGAACTTTGGAAGTTTTTCACGATAAAAAAGTAAACCGTACTCACAGTTACCTACTACTTTCATGTTTGCTTTTAATACCTGTGCGGAAAAATCTTTCCGGAATACAAGATTGATATAATTATTCAGCCCATATCTTTTACCTAGTTCAATATACCGGAACTGATCCTCAAACTCACAGAAGATTATCATACAAGGCGCCTTAGCTTTATCCTTTGGCTCTTTTACAAGCATCTGGGAACAGAAATGCATAAATTCCGCAGGTCTAAAATCCTTATCAGTATCAAAGAACTCTTTACCCGCCTTATCGCTTTCTCCGTTCTTATTATCACCATCCACATACCATGAGGGATTAGAGGCATAAGCATTATTTCCTAAATTGTAAGGGACATCGGCTATAATTAGTTGAGCTTTAGGAATTCCATAAACTTTATAATTCTGGAAATGATCATTGTATAACTCTATTTCTTTCATATTTAAATTGGCTTGAATTATAGTAGCCCAAAGGCTACCAGATTAAACATCTCCCCACAGTGTCTTTGCGAGTTCGTATTTCTTTTGTAATTCATTTACTTCTTTCTTTGCATAAGTAAGAGCATAAGAATGACTACGCGGGCACTTTCCCGATTTAACGGCTTCGTGATATTTTTGAGCAACTTCAAGTTTATGCTCGTAGAAATCGATACTCTCCGGCATGGATAAATTGATTGTATTTGCACGTTGTTCCCAATATTTAGCTATCCTTTCGTGCTCGGCTGCTTTTTCGTCAAACTGAACACTTTTACCCATATTGTTCCATGCATCATCTATCGCTTTTCTGTGTCGCTTCTCGCTATGATGTCCCACTTTGATAGGTTCACCTAGAGAAAGAAAATCCTTATCTTTATTGGACTTGTTGTAGTATTCACTGCTTTTCTGTACAGCAGATGTAGCCCATTCATGACGACGTTCAGCCCTTTGTTTAGCCCACTCTTGTACATTAAATCCATCAGCCCGTACGATCGAGTAATAATAGAATCCATCACGTTCGTAAATGAGGTTGAAAACAATACATTCATTTTCTTTTCCATACTTGGTTGTAACCTCGATTACTTCTCCTTTTTCATGTTTTTCACTACATTTTGCAAGAAAAACATTTGGTACATATTTACTATACGTATTCATAGTGCCTATAATTATTGATTAAAAACTTCTTTGTGTACTTGGTTAATTGTTCCATTGATTATTAATGATCCTTTGGTAACACGAATCTTGTTACCTTTCTCTTGAACTTGGTAGCCCGCTTTTTTTAGCCGGTCTATTTTCTGTTGTGGCTCCATTTTAAAACCCCTCATCATCATAATCTGTATCAAATATTCGTGCAACCATATCGACGATATTTTCCTCAATGTCTTCCGTAGATCCGGTTACAGCATTAGCTATATTCTTTTTCTCCTGGATGATTCGATAAACCTTCTCATCTATCGTCCGACGGCCAAGAAAATAGTAACAGGTAACAGAGTCCTTTTGCCCGATACGGTGTGCCCGGTCTTCGCACTGACAACAATCGGCGTATGTCCAAGGGAACTCAACAAAAGCGACATTACTTGATGCAGTAAGCGTTAAGCCAACTCCAGCCGCTTTAATAGAGCAAATAATTATATCTGTCTTAGGATTATTCTGGAAGGCATCAACCGCTCTTTGCTTAACATCTTGGGAATCTCTTCCGGTAACTGACACAGCAGTGGGAAAGTAACGTTTCAGTTGGTCTACAACCTCATGAAGAGAACAAAAGAGGATTATTTTCTTTCCATTCTCCCGGAAGTCTTTCACAAATTCAATAACATCGCGTACTTTTCCACGTGCGGAGATCTGCCGAAGAATATTGATACGTACCATGACTTCACCACGCAAAGCCTTTTCAATCTTTTCATCGTCGGCATCCTTATATTTCTGTAGATACATAATAAGGTCACGTTCGGCATCTACGTACTCCTTACGATTAGTAATTTCACATGTGTTTACTTGACGTATTTTATCCGGAAGATCTGTAAGAACTAGTGACTTTTCACGTCGAAACATACAGTATTTCCATAGGTTGAAATTTAATTCTTTCAAATTTGACGCTTCTCTTTGACCTGAACAGTATCGGTTAACAAAAGGCTTATAACCTCCAAAATCTTCCATACGATTCAATATTGCTAGCTGTGGAATCAGGTCTTTTGGCCTGTTGACAACTGGGGTTCCCGTCAATTCGATAATCCATTCTTTGCCGGTGCATATCCCTTTACAGAATTTAGCCTGCTGGGTAGATGCAGATTTACAACGATGACTCTCATCAATGATAACTGATTTGAATAAGTTGATTGAGTTTCTAAATTCTACATCTCGTAGCGTCCAGCCTTCGGACTTCTTTATACGTTGTACAAAGTACTTTTTTAAAGACTCATAATTGACTATAAATACCTGATGCATTCCTGTTTGAAAGAAAAAAGTCCAAGTATCACGTACTTTATCAGTTAAGATCATTGCTTTTTTGTCCGTAAACTTCTCCCATTCACGCATCCAGTTTATTTTTAATGAAGAAGGACAAATAACAAGACAAGGAAAAGCACCAGCGATATTAATTGTTGCAATACTCTGCAATGTCTTACCGAGTCCCGGTTCATCACAGTTCATAAACCGTTTTAATTCTAATCCTCGAGCAATGCCTTTAAGTTGATAAGGATAAGGTTGAATTTTAAGATTATGAGGAATGACCAGCTCCGGAAGTTCCGGAATATCGTAAACAGCTTCTTCTTCCCTTTTTTCATTGCCACTAAGCCAGTTTATATTCTCAAATTGCTGTATTTGATAAATCATCCTTTCAAGATCAACTCTACTCCTAGTCGGAATAATCCAAACTTTTCGGGTACCGTCAAAACGTCTTCCAGGAATCTGCCTGATCCGATCTACGATAGAAGGTTTATATTTGAAAGATAATTCAAAATTATCTCCTTTTAATTCGATATTCATGATTTAGAGTATTTTGTAGGGGGAATTATCCCCCTATAGTGATTGGTGTTATGCAGTTGCATCTAAAGGAGCTGGAGCTTCTATTTGCTTCTTTCGCCCTCTTTTTTTAGGTTTATCTTCAATTATAACGGCTTCTTCCGGTTCGTCTGTATCAAAATCAAGACGTTCCTGTCTGACTCCCCATTTCTCTTCAAACAGATAACTCTCAACTTCCGCATCACAAGCTGCCGCATCAATGCTCAATTCTTCATAGTAAGGATAGTCTGCATCAAGAAGAGGAACGAAGATTTTCAGATCAACAACCTTGCCAGACTGAAGTAATTTAGCTCCCATAATAGTAATTCCAGAAACACTGTCGACACTATCGTTTGCATAGCCGGTTATGATGTAATTTTCAAGAATCTCTGAATAGCCAGGAGACGTAAAACTATCCTTATTAATATTGGCAGCTTCCGGCTGTTCGCATAATACGACAAGATGTAATTTAAGACGATTAAATGTCTCTCTTAAGTCACTATGAATGATCTGATCGCAGTTCTTGCTAATTACATTCGTATAGTTTGCTTCCGAAAAACGTTCATTGTACACTACATTCAAGCGGTCCTTTTTAATAATCGCTTTCTTGATTTCATTTTTTGCTTGTTCCATAATCTTCTTTAGTTGATAAAGTGATAATACTAAACGTTGATACAACTCCCATTACGGCAGCCGTAGTTATTTCTCTAGTTGTAGCATCTTCTCTTTGAGAGAAAGATAATGCCGTAAACAGGCCGATAACGGATATTCCGATTGTGACTCTTCTTAGATTTTTCATGATAATTACTTTTTGTTGTTAAACATTCCGGACATTTGCATTTCTGCCTTAGCTTTACTTATTACAGTTACACACCACGATAATTGATGTGTTGCCGTCCGATTGCAACGTTCGCACCAATCAACTAAGTATCTCTCTTCCCGACATAAAGAATTGACTAGAGCATTTATCGCTGTCGCTGTTGCTTTCGCACTTTTTGCCGTGTCTACAAGCGTCTGCATGACCTCGGATTTCATTGCCTCATTGAGCCAATATTTTGAATCTGCGAGCAATTTTCCAGAGCGGGCAACATATACAGCTAAATCATTACCGCGTTGTACAGCTTCTGCTACATCTTCGCTCATAGTTATATTAAGGAATGAATCTATATTGGTTAATTCGGCCAATATTTGTTCTTTTGATGTAATAAGTAAATTCATATTGTTTTATGGTAAAATATAATCAGACCATTAATTGCCACCACTTAAAAGCAAGGTCCTCGTATTTCTCTTTTCCTCTGATGTATGAAGGGTGTTTCCGGTCGGTGATAAAATGCTTGAAGATTCTACAATTCTTCTTGCTGATAGCATAAATAAAATCTTGTTTGCTACCGGCTATATCCATATACCATGCCCGGGACCGGTCCCAGTCAAAGAAATCTATCGCTTCATCAAATTGTGTTTGGGACTCTGCGAAGGTCGTTTTTAAATCACCTCCAAAGTTGAAAGAAGACAACCACCAATCCCATTTACACCGTGTATCAAGATGATAAACAAAGTTCCCATAAAAGAACTCTTGTTGTTTATTAACCATAAACTTTTGTGTATCGGACTGTGCTAAAACGACAGCTAGAAATTGATCCTTTTCTGCTTCTTTCCGGAGAGCCTTACGCATTTCAAGCCCTAGTTCAAATTCGTCTTTCGTATACACGTAATCGTCTACCATTAACTTGTCATATCTTACACGCTCGTTTTCTGTAATAAGAGCATCTACAAGAGTTCCAAACTTGAATGCCTTCTCTTTATCCCCGTATTGAGCACGGGGATAAAGATAGTTCTTAAGCTCTGTCAGATCTGAATTGCTGACCTCCGGACGAGAGTAATATGAATCAGGATTTGACATGGCTATTTGGCTTTTACATCTGCTTCATATCGGATGAATTTTGATTCGATATGCTTTTGATCTTTACCGTTCGCCTGCTTCTCGCAATAAGTAATCATCTTTTTAAAGATTTTCTCCAGTTCTTCAACAGGCAATGTTTGACCTTCGTTTATCCACCACATCTGGAATATTTCTAAATATCCCTGCTGATGAAGTACAACAATCTTTTCTTTCACCTTGGCGTTAGTCGGTGGAGGAGCAATAGAAGCGGCAGCTTCCATAAAAAGACTACCAATAGAGCTTTGTTGTGCCTTCAGTGCAGCCTCTTGTTTTGCTGCTTCTTCCTCCTTTTTCAACTCTTCCATTCTTTTGGCTGCAGCTTCTTTTTCACGTTGTTTACGCAATTCTTCCGCTTTGGCAGCTTCCTCTGCATTAGCGAGACGAAGTTGTTCCAGTTCTGCAAGTTCCTTGCGTTTAGAGGGAACACGGTCGGTAAGGTCTTGCTTAACGCTTACAATCTTTGCCTTATACTGTTGAGCGTATTGCTCATATTTGCCCTCTAGAACTTCTCGGCGAATCTCCTGTTTTGTTTCTTGACTAATATAGTAAGTCGCAGAATCCGCACTAAACTTATCAAAATGAGATTTGGGATAATCGGTCTGAAAAACTGTGATTCCTATAACTTCACGATCGAAGTTTTCATAAGTCAAGTTGGAAAATATTCCCTGCAATTCAGAAACTTTACTTGAAAGATATTGGTTGAAATAAGAAAGAAGGCTATCCCCTATTATCTGTCGATAGTTTGCTTTCTCTGTTTCAATTCTAGCTCTCTGTTCCGCTTCTCTCTTTCTTTTCTGTTCTTCTTCGTATTTAAACTTGGCATACTCATTGCGCTTTATCACAAGCTTTCCGGGAATTGTTGAAGGATCCTTAGGATCAATTTGTTTTTCTTGGGAGGTGAAAAAGGAACGTATTCTATCAAATATCTGCGTAATAGGTTTACGACGTTCATCCATATTTTTGAGTGTTACGCTAACCTTTTTCAAGTAGTCGGCTGTAGCCTGATCTATTGTTTCATTCATACCTTCTCCTTCGATAGTGTCAAGGAGAGCTTGCCCAGCTTCATTACACTTTTTGACAGAATTTGTATTCTTCCCCATTATATCTGGAAAAGATGACAGAATATTTTTTGCTTCGTCTATTTTGATTAACTCTGTTGCCATATTATTTATTTTAATCGGTTAGTAAGTATTAGAATCCACCGTCTTCATCATCATCGGAGACTGGCACCTGTACAGGTTCTGGAGCTTCCAGTTGTTTTTCTTCACCGAAAGGAATATTAGGATTATCCACAGCCTGAACGGGTTCATTAACCTTATCTTCATCCACCAAGCCATAGTCGATAATTTCTTCCTCTTCTTGATCCGAATCCATAATAGTAAACTTACCTGTACGCACTTTTGGATAAGCATCAAACGCATGTTTGATCATCTTATTCTCAAGGAACCCAGGATCAATGCTGCCATTATTCGAAGTATAGAGTGCATTGGCTTTACCCAATTCACGTCTTTTAGTTTGATCGTTCCACTTCGAATTTGCTTTTTCACTATAATGTTTCAATCGTTCGATATCACCTTCCATTAACCATTGATAATCTACCGAGTTGTCATTTCGTACAATACGAATGAATGCAGCAATAACTTTGGTTGAAGTACGGGGACATTGTGCTTCATACTCGATATTCTTTATACCATTAACTAAGGATGCTTTAAAATGATCTCCCTCATATACAACGACTGGATTATCCGCATACTTGATTTGCCCGGCACGCATACGCATTGTCAGTTCGCCATACCCGGTAACTGAAACATAGGCACGTTTTTCATAAATATCATATCCTTGTGCATTCTTGTGTCCGGTTTTACTGCTTCTGCTAAGTATATAGCAAAGTGGATGTCCTGTTTGATCTAGTGTAAGACCGTTGACTGCTATATCAAGAAAACAGCCATATAGAGACATCTTTGTCGAATCTGCCAAATCAGGATTATCACGGAGAAGTTTTTGAAAGTTGAATACTTCTTTATGATACATTTGCTCACCTTTATCTGTTCCCCAGATAGCATTGTACATTTGAACGAATTTTGCCTGTACATTTTCACTTTCGACAATTTTCGTTGCTGGAAGCGCATTTAGCTCTTCCACTTTTACTTCAATAATTTTACTCATAATTGTTTAAATATTAGCGTTTTATTAATCTCCTTGATATACTCCACGTCTATATTCCTCCATTAAAAGAATATCTTCGGCCGTGGGCTCTATGCTTATATTTTTATCAGGTTTAATCTCTACAGGAGTAGGAACATAGTTCTTTTTCTGTTCTTCTCTTTCTGCAATCTGCTTTCCGATACTGTCTTGCAGAGCCTGTAATACTTCTGATGATTTCGGTATATATCTCATACAGCGATCTGCATTAGTTGTTTGATAATGTTATCTGGAACTTTATTATGCAAATCCATCATTGCACTGGCTGTTTCCAATTCGGATCGTTTCACATAATATTTTCCTCTTTCCTTATTATTTGCCGGATAAAACTTAATCCAGGCTTTTTCGCGCCACTCTTTTATTAGGCGTTTTCCGTATATTTCTTCCGCTTGTGATATTGTTACTACTTCGGGGAGTAGTCCCAGCATCGTAAGCGTTTGCACCGTCCCAATTTTAATGCATCGGGCGACCATCATTTCGAAGCAATTTTCCATAATCTCTAATTAGGCTGTTTCCTATACTTTTGAATGGTGTTGAGCTGATTTTATTACTGAAACACATCTGCATCTCTATGCTATGCTGCCTGATTAATATTGATTAGAGTTCATATACTTCTTCTATTTTATTTCTTCGTATTCTTGCCCGTCGACTCCGGTTAAGATCGTTGTTGCAGTCAAATGCAATCTGAAAGGCAATAATTCCAAGAAACGAAAGAGCTACGATTGTTTTCTGCAATTGCTGGAAATCAATATTTAGAGCAAATGCTCTATTAGCCCACCAACTGCCTAATTCATTCAGTTTACTTGTTCCTGTCTTTTTGTAAGCTCTATCCAGTATTACGTTTACCGTCCCGTATGCAATATTCAAGAGATCCGCAATCTCTTTCTTTGCTTTACCACAAAAAGCGAGGCCAGCAATCTGATTTTCGCGCTTCGTTAGTTTAGCGTCAGCTTGCAGTTCCATGATGCAAAGTCTCTAGTTCGGCGGCAGCTTTGGAGACTCCTTTAGTAGCTTCCAAGGCTTCATTAGCCATTCTTACAGCGACATTCAATACTTTTGCTTTGTAGGTTGAGCGAGCAGAAGCCGGCTTATTATTAAGGATATTGTGCACTGTACCCTGTGAGCATCCTACTTCTTTCGCTATCTGCTTTTCGTATCCGTAAGGCAGATTTGCTTTGATAGTTTCTAATTGATTTTCCATATACATTATTATATTTATAGTTTCTAGTTCCCGGAAAGGCGGTCAAACCCGTCCGGGATTATATAGCTTATTCTTCCGTTTCTTTGTCAGTGAATGAATACTCTTCTTCTGCAATTCCGAAAGAAGAAAACAGTTCACGAATTTCATCTTTCAGTTCTTCGTCACCATCACACTCATATCCATCATTCATATCATAAGTTGGTAGTTCCCAAACATTGGTACTTGTTTGGTTCAGTTCTGTACGCAGCAAACTATATCTAATTGCATCCTTTGCCTTACTTGCTTCCTGTAATGAAACTTCTAGAATTGTCTTCATTTTCTTATTTTATTTATAAATGTAATCAGGTGAATTTTTATATCCATCAAACGAAATTCCAAACGCATCAAAATCACTCTCGCTTGCTAGTCTGATTTCATTCGGATTGTTGATCTGGAAATTGTTCTGCAAATTGGTTGTACCAATAGCTCCTTTCAGAGGTGAAGAATGTAGTATTTGAACTGAATCAGGCAATTCTGGTAGAATATACCCAAGCGTATGTTCTTTGTAAACCACTAATTTTATTTTTTCTGTCTTTACCATATCTATATATCGATTTAGAGTAAATAATCTATTTTGTTAACTTTATTGCCCTTTTATTTTGGCGTTATCATTGTTTTGCGTTAACTTTATAGTGCAAATATAAATTTTGTTTATATAGAAAACAACTTTATATATAAACATTGTTTAGTTTTTAATATAAATTAAGTTTGTATGACAGTAAACGAGAGGATAAAACTCGCAATAAAGTGGTTAATTGGACAACGTATTGCAGATAACCAAGAAGAAGTAGGTAAGCTATTAGGCTACTCAAATAAGTCATCATTTTCTCAAGTGATAAATGGAAGGGTTCCATTACCTAATGATTTCGTAGAACGTTTATGTTCGCTCGATAGAAATATAAACAAAGTTTGGATAACCGAAGAGAAAGGTGAAATGATATATCCTCAAAAAACACATATTACTAATGTAGATATTGACAAAGCTTCAAATATAAAAGGAATACCTTATTTTGACGTTGATGTTACTATGGGATATGATGAACTTCCCAACGATCAGACTAATATTCCTAATTACTATTTGCATATACCTGCATTTCAGAATTGTGATTGTGCGGTACCAGCTTATGGACGTTCTATGATTCCAGACATAAATGATGGTTCTATTATAGCCATTAAGGAAGTCAGTTTAGATAGTGTTCTTCCTGGAGAGGCATACCTTATTATAACAGACGAATACAGAACTGTGAAGTATATCCGTAACTGCAAGGATAATCCCAACAAGTGGCGCTTAGTCCCAAAGAACCTAGAAGAGTTCGATGAGATGGTAATAGACAAAGCTAAGATACTCCGGGTATTTCTCGTTAAGGGAGTAATCACAAACAAAATATTATAATATAAAGCACAAATATTATGGCTTCAATTCCTGATTTTAATTATAACAACGTGCTCCCTCCTCATTTAGGGAATCCCACAGATACTAGTAAAATATCACCATATAAAACAGATATTATGGAATTCTGTAAAAAGTTTGCTACATCATCTGAAAGAATAGAGATTTTAAAAGGATTTATCTATTTTAGATTAGAGGCATGTAAAAAGAATATTGTAAATGGATTCCAATGGATTGATGGGAGTTTTACAGAGAATATTGAAGCGTCAGAAAAAAGAGCTCCACATGATATTGATGTGGTGAGTTTTATATCACAAATATCTCCTCAACTCGAGCAAGATATAATTATTAAATTTCCAGCATTTGCATCTCCCTCTCTTTCAAAAAGCCAATATCATGTAGACCACTATCTTGTGATATTTGACCAGAATCCTTTAATGACTGTCCAAATGACCAAATATTGGATTCAATTGTTTAGTCATAATAGGGCTGGGGTATGGAAAGGTATGATTGAGTTACCATTGTACAATACCCTTGATTCAGATAATGAAGCCTTAAACTTTTTAAATTCACTATGATTATGGGAAATCATTCAAAAAAAGAGTGGCTTCAGTGGCAATTAACTGAAACACAACAATTATTAGAAGTTTCTAAGGATAGTCTATTAATGAAAGTATCCTTAGAAAATCGTATAGAAGATATAAAAAGACAACTAAAGGAATTAGAAGAACATTCTGTAGAAGCAAAGATTAGTTTACTATTTGCGGGAAATGCAGTTTTGGGTTCTATGGGAATAAAGTCTTCATTTGCTAGCAAAACAATGAGTTCGATACAAGGTATGATAAAGACCCAAATAGTTTATGATGCCTATGGAGAAGAACGTATAGGAAAAAGAGGTAAACTGGGGAAAACTAAAATGGGAGAAATGTTTCTAACAGGTTTACCTCAAGGTTCATTTGGTTTTGAACTCTCTTTAATGAATAATGAAGACCTTTTTGCAGAAGATTACGCAGCTAATTCTATTAAGGAAGTCATGGATATTATTCAAGCTACAGCTACTGACCAAGAACAGTATGAGAAACTAGTTTCCAATCATCCTAGCAGAATGTTTACTTATTTAAAAGATTTCTTCAAGGAGTTAGCGTCAGAAAATAGTATGCTAAAAATGGAATCGGGTAGCCATTATGTGGAATTAAGTGTAGATGATAATATGACAGGGTACGCAAGGACTACATCAACACATTGTCAAGAAAACAACATAAGAATAAATGGTGTTTTCAAAGGAGCATTTGTTGAATCTGGTAAATTTGAATTTTTGGATGAAGATGGCAACATAAAACATGGTAAAATAAGTGAAGATATTGATGAGGATATGATTGTAGAATATATTAGAAGATATTCTAATGAAAATTGTACCATGATGATTCTTGAGCGCAATTTTACTTTTAAAGATGGAAGGGAAAGTACTAGTTATGAGTTAATTGATATTCAAAAAGAAATAGGAAAATAGACTAGTATCAGATAAAAATTAGTAGTCTAGTTAATGAAAAAGTAGAATACACTAAAAGGCATCCTATTGGATACCTTTTACAATATAATTACATATATTTTCAATATACCTAATGGCAACCTCATCTAGTCCACCGTCATCTCGTTCATAGCAAAATGCATTAATGGAATTAGATGAATGTTTCATTGTATAATCAATATAATATTTGCGTAGTTTACGCATACGATAATTGTAAAGTAACTTTTTAAACATAACTTTTAATTTAATATATAAATGGAACCAGAGAATACCCCAAAGGTAATAGAACTCAAGGAGTTTGTAGAGGAAGCAATTTCCCAAATCGTTGATGGTATAACAGCTGCTCAAAAAAGAGTTGAAACCAGTGGGGCTATTGTAAGTCCTCGAAAAAGTAACAGTAAGAACAATGTAGAAATAGAAGGAAAATTATACAGTGTTCAGAATATTGAATTCGAGGTATCATTGGCTAATATGTCCGGTGAAGGTGGAAAAGTTGGCTTTGGAGTTACTTTTGGTGCTTGGGGATTCGGTAGTAATACCAAAATTGAAGGACAAGCTAAGTCAGCTACAAATATAAGATTTAGTATACCTATTGTTTTTCCTTGTATAGATAATAAAGAAAACAAGAAAGTGCAAGTAGCCGGACGACAAAAAATAACCGGATAAACCAACTAATAAATATATGGAAGATAAAGACAAAATAATCGCTTCGCTCCGGCAGCAGCTCCGGAAAGTACTGCGAGAAAACAGCGCCCAAAAGCAAGAAATTGCTCTCTTGAATTATGAGTTAGAAAGGGCTAAAATAAGGCCCTCAAAATAGCGTTCTTTGAACTATCTTTGAAATGGTTAGCTCGCATCATTATAATTGACTGATATGTAGCTGAATATCCTTTATTATCACGCCGCTTTGGGAGCAGGGGGTCGTGGGTTCGAATCCCGCTACCCCGACGAAAAAGAAAACGCTGATAATTAAGTTGCAAACTTGGCTATCAGCGTTTTCTTTTTATTCAAAAACTCCAAAAGCCATCGAAGAAACAACTAAACAAGCTAAAACAAAACAACTTATAAATTATTATTATGAAAAACATTTTATTTACACTTTTTGCTATTCTGATCTTAACTAGCTGTAGCAAAGATGATAACTGGATCGAGCTTAACGAAAACAATATCGTGGGTAATTGGTCGACAGGCATTAAAGGCTCGCATAAGTTTTTAAATTTCGGAAACGATGACAAAGGCTCTTTTGGAATTTATAGCAATGCAGATCCCATTTCTTTCCAAACGTTCAAATACAAAGTCGAAGATAGTAAGATTTACATCTATGATGTATTCCCAAAAGGTAAGTCACCATATTATTTGGACTGTAAAATATCAAATAATAAACTCAAAATTGAAAATGGTGAGGAATCTGGTACTTACGAAAAATTAGAATACTAACTACTTCCAAACTTAAAAATGCTTAGAATTAATAGTATAACACAAAAAATAATATTTATGAAAACAGCTTTTTTATTGGGCAGCATAGGATCAGGACTAATTCTATTATGCCACCTTTATTCGTTTGTCCAAATGATCATAATGAATCGCCCCGATTATTTGTATCCGACATATTACATCCAATCCATTATCATCTTCATAGCATGGACTTTGATTTTCATTTGCTTTATGATCGCTTACCAAAAACAAAACAATAAATCATGGAAGGATTAATACAATTCACAGGCATAGTGATCATTGCATTTGGAATACTGCAAATCATCCTTTTCTTTAAAGTTTGGGGAATGACTAATAACGTCAAACGTATTTGGAAGAAAATAGATAATAAAGACTTTCTTTCCGATGCTTGTGTTTCTTATATAAAAGGCAACTTGGAAGAAACAGAAAGATTGGCAAATGAAGCTTTTCTACAGGAAGTAGCTTTGCTTTCTAAATCATCTGAATCTTATGAAGATTGGATCGATAATTATATAAAAATAAAAGAAAAATATACCCGTATCTTCAAGAAAATAGATAAGCCAGCTCCTGACTTTAATAAATACGAAGAACCGAAGATGTATCTACTTTAAACAATAGAGAAAAAATAAGGCTGACATAACGAGTATCAGCCTTATTTTTTACATATATCCATATCACATATTCAAATAATACTCCCGCGTCAACGCTATATATTCCTCGCTATACTGATGACGTGCCAATTCCGTCAACAATTCTTCTACCACACACTCCTGAACGGAAAAAGAAAAGGTAATCAGCGTACGTTTTGAGACACCGCCGGGTTTAGTAATCACATGAAGTTGACGAACCGCATACAACTTCTTCGCAAACGCAATCTCCTTTACCCGATCGGCCACATCTGACGGAATGACCACCGTAAAAAGTCCGTCGTCCGCTAACAACTCACTAACTCCTTCCAACAAATCGCCATAAGTCAATGAATCATTGTGACGGGCCGTAGCCCTCTGCCGATCCGGACACTCCAGAGAATCGACAAAATAAGGAGGATTTGAAACAATCACGTCAAATTTATCCGAAGACCGGTATTTCTTAAAGTCAGCCTGCACCACCTCTACCCGCTCCCGCCAAGGAGAACGAACCACATTTTCCCTGGCCTGTCCGGCAGCCGCCTCGTCTATCTCCAATGCCACAATCTTTGCGTCCGGCAAACTGCGTTGAGCCAACATTAAAGCCACCAACCCCGTCCCCGTACCAATATCCAATATCCGGCGCGCACCCTCAACTGAAGCCCAAGCTCCCAAAAGCACCCCATCCGTACCGACTTTCATAGCACATTGATCGTGCCACACTGTAAATTGCTTAAATTGAAAATAAGGATTCGACATTTTATCCGTTTGTCTTAAAGCTGTTTTATTCTACTATTTTATTGCAAATCGCCAAAAATAAATAATAATTATGGAATACTCCCTCTACAAACCGATATTTTGGCATTGTTTTTGTGTTTTTATTCTGCGCAGTGCTTTATTATTAGAGAGAATCAATTAACTTTGCAAACGATTTATGCATATCAGTATGACATAAACTAAATTAAAACGAAAAGATGAAAGAAAGATATTTATTGGAAGATGGAAGCGAAAACGGCTTCTCGCTAATCACTGACTATGATGGGAACGATGAACAGGCATTTGATGTAAATGTGAAATCTGGTGAAATTCTTCCGGTACTCCCCCTACGCAACATGGTATTGTTTCCTGGAGTATTCCTACCAATCACAGTGGGCCGTAAGTCTTCTCTGAAACTCATACGCGACGCTGACAAGAAACATAAAGATATTGCCGTAGTATGCCAGAGATCGGCACATACAGAAGATCCGAAACTGGACGATTTACACAATATCGGTACCGTAGGACGAATTGTGAGGATATTGGAAATGCCCGATCAGACAACAACTGTCATCCTTCAGGGAATGAAACGTCTGAACCTGATAAACATTATCGAAACCCATCCGTACCTGAAAGGTGAAATAGAACTTCTGGAAGAAGACATTCCAAGCAAAGACGATAAAGAGTTTCAAGCCCTGGTAGAAACCTGCAAGGACTTGACTATGAGATATATCAAATCGTCAGACGTGATGCATCAGGATTCGTCATTTGCTATTAAGAATATCAATAGTCCGACGTTCCTGATCAATTTCATCTGCTCGAACCTGCCGTTCAAGAAAGACGAGAAGATGGACTTGTTGAGCATCCACTCATTGCGTGAACGCACATATCATTTACTGGAAATCCTGAACCGCGAAGTGCAGTTGGCAGAAATCAAGGCATCCATCCAAATGCGTGCCCGCGAAGATATCGACCAGCAGCAACGCGAATATTTCCTGCAACAGCAAATCAAGACTATCCAGGATGAACTGGGTGGCGGCGGCCAGGAGCAGGAAATGGAAGAAATGCGCCAAAAGGCAGAAAAAATGCGTTGGAACGCAGAAGTCAGGGAAACATTCATGAAAGAACTGGCTAAACTGGAACGCACCCATCCGCAATCTCCGGATTACAGCGTACAGCTTAATTATCTGCAAACCATGCTCAATCTTCCATGGGGTACGTATACAACTGACAATCTGAACCTTAAAAACGCAGAAAAGACGTTGAACAAAGACCATTACGGACTGGAGAAAGTGAAAGAACGCATTTTGGAACATTTGGCTGTATTAAAGCTGAAAGGTGATATGAAATCACCGATTATTTGCTTATATGGCCCTCCGGGAGTAGGTAAAACATCTCTCGGAAAATCCATTGCGTCTGCGCTCAAACGGAAATATGTACGTATGTCCTTGGGCGGCGTGCATGATGAAGCTGAAATCCGCGGCCATCGGAAAACTTATATCGGTGCCATGCCCGGACGAATCATCAAAAGCTTGATTAAAGCCGGTGCATCCAACCCTGTCTTCATCTTGGATGAAATAGACAAGGTCAGTGCCGACCGTCAGGGAGATCCCTCTTCCGCATTGCTGGAAGTGCTTGACCCGGAACAGAATACTTCTTTCCACGACAACTTTCTGGATGTAGATTACGACCTCTCAAAGGTATTGTTTATCGCAACAGCCAACAACCTGAATACAATCCCCGGCCCATTGCTCGACCGTATGGAATTAATTGAGGTTAGCGGATATATCACGGAAGAGAAAGTAGAGATAGCCCGCAAGCATCTGGTTCCCAAAGAGCTGGAAGCCAACGGACTTAAAAAGACAGATATCAAGCTTCCCAAAGATACGCTGGAAGCTATCATCGAGTCATATACCCGTGAGAGCGGCGTTCGTGAACTGGAAAAGAAGATTGGTAAAATCCTTCGTAAATCAGCCCGTCAATATGCCACGGACGGTCATTTCACCAAAACAGAAATCAAACCGTCGGATTTGTATGACTTCCTGGGAGCACCGGAATATACACGTGACAAGTATCAGGGAAATGATTACGCAGGCGTAGTCACCGGATTGGCATGGACAGCCGTCGGAGGCGAAATCTTATTTGTAGAAACGAGCTTGAGCCGTGGCAAGGGCGGACGTCTCACACTGACCGGTAACCTGGGAGATGTGATGAAAGAGTCTGCCATGCTGGCACTTGAATATATCAAGGCACACGCTTCTATCCTGAATCTGGACGAGGATATCTTCGACAACTGGAATATCCATATCCACGTTCCGGAAGGCGCAATTCCGAAAGACGGCCCGTCGGCAGGTATCACGATGGCTACCTCCCTAGCTTCTGCCCTAACTCAAAGAAAAGTGAAAGCCAACATTGCCATGACAGGCGAAATTACCCTTCGTGGCAAAGTGCTTCCCGTGGGTGGCATCAAAGAGAAGATATTGGCAGCCAAGCGCGCCGGAATCAAGGAAATCATCATGAGTGCCGAGAACAAAAAAAACATAGATGAGATTCAGGAGATTTATCTGAAAGGACTGACTTTCCACTATGTGAACGATATAAAAGAAGTATTTGCCATCGCGCTGACCAATGAGAAAGTGGCGGATGCTATTGATTTATCTGTTAAGAAACCCAGCCAGGAATGACATTTGAGTTACAATATACAGATACTAAAAGTAATGCCCGTGCAGGTCTGATTACCACAGACCACGGGCAGATACAAACACCAATTTTTATGCCGGTGGGCACACTGGGCACGGTTAAGGGAGTACATCTGACCGAATTGAAAGAGGATATTCAGGCACAGATTATTCTGGGCAATACCTATCACCTCTATTTGCGTCCGGGGCTGGACGTAATCGAGAAAGCAGGCGGACTGCACCGTTTTAATGGTTTCGACCGCCCGATGCTGACTGACAGCGGTGGTTTCCAAGTATTCTCTTTAGCCGGAATCAGAAAACTGCGTGAAGAAGGAGCCGAATTTCGTTCGCATATCGATGGAAGCAAGCACGTCTTCACTCCGGAAAAGGTGATGGACATAGAACGCACCATCGGCGCGGACATTATGATGGCTTTTGACGAATGTCCTCCCGGTGACTCGAATTATGAGTATGCCAAAAAGTCATTAGGTTTGACACACAGATGGCTCGACCGTTGTATACAACGTTTTAACGAGACGGAACCTAAATATGGTTACAACCAGGCTCTCTTCCCTATCGTGCAAGGTTGTGTCTATCCCGACCTGCGCAAGCAATCAGCAGAGTTTATTGCGTCCAAAGGCGCCGACGGAAACGCTATTGGCGGTTTGGCAGTAGGCGAACCGGTAGACAAGATGTATGAAATGATTGAGATTGTCAATGAAATACTTCCCAAAGACAAACCCCGCTACCTGATGGGCGTCGGAACTCCTGTCAATATTCTTGAAGGAATAGAGCGTGGCGTGGATATGTTCGACTGCGTTATGCCTACACGAAACGGACGAAATGGCATGTTGTTCACCAAGGATGGTATTATCAATATGCGAAACAAGAAATGGGAAACCGACTTCTCTCCCATCGAAGCCGACGGTGCTTCAAGCGTAGATACGTTGTACAGCAAGGCTTATTTGCGCCATCTTTTCCATGCGCAAGAGCTACTGGCCATGCAAATTGCCTCGATACACAACCTGGCATTCTATCTGTGGCTGGCAGGAGAAGCAAGAAAGCATATTATCGCCGGAGATTTCTCGACCTGGAAACCGATGATGGTCAAAAGAGTATCAACTAGATTATAAGAAATGAAAAGCAATCGATTTATAAAACGGCTGGACTGGTATATCATCAAGAAGTTCTTGGGGACATACGTATTTGCTATTGCATTGATCATTTCTATTGCAGTGGTATTCGACTTCAACGAAAAGATGGATAAATTGATGGAGCATGAAGCTCCTTGGGATAAGATCATCTTTGAATACTACATGAACTTTATCCCCTATTTCTCCAATCTGTTCAGTCCGCTGTTCGTATTCATTGCTGTTATTTTCTTTACCTCCAAGCTGGCAGAGAACTCTGAAATCATCGCTATGTTCTCCACCGGTATGAGCTTTAAGAGGATGATGCGTCCTTATATGATTTCGGCCGCTATCATTGCACTGACTACCTTCACGCTAAGTTCGTACGTGATTCCTAAAGGAAGCGTGACGCGTCTGAACTTTGAAGACCGGTATATCAAACCCAAGAAACAAAACTCGGTAAGCAATGTACAGCTAGAGGTAGATAGCGGGGTTATTGCCTATATCGACAACTATAACAACGCCATGAAAACCGGTAACCGTTTTTCATTGGATAAATTCGTCGACAAGAAGATGGTTTCGCATCTGACCGCACGGCGCATCACTTACGATACCACCACCGTTCATAAATGGACGATTCACGATTATATGATACGCGAGCTGGACGGTTTGAAAGAGAAAATCACCAAGGGTGACCGGATCGACTCTATCATCAACATGGAGCCTTCTGACTTTCTTATCATGAAAAATCAGCAGGAAATGTTGACCAGTCCCCAGTTGAGTGACTATATCGCGAAACAGAAGCGAAGAGGATTTGCCAATATCAAGGAGTTTGAGATTGAATATCACAAACGAATTGCCATGTCGTTCGCCTCTTTCATCCTTACCATTATCGGTGTGTCGCTTTCATCCCGGAAAACAAAAGGCGGTATGGGGCTCCATCTGGGTATCGGACTAGGGTTAAGTTTCTCTTATATCCTGTTCCAGACGATTACTTCCACCTTTGCCGTGAACGGCAATGTGCCTCCTGCCATTGCAGTCTGGATTCCTAATATCCTGTATGCAGGCATCGCGTTCTTCCTGTATCAGAAAGCGCCCAAATAAAAGAAAGATATAAAAATAAGAAGTTCCGCCTATTCCTGCTAATGCAAGTGTAGGCGGAACTTTTTTGTTGTATCCATTTCCTCTTTTGTCTATTCTCCATTGTTTTCACCTGACGGTGATCCGGAAAATCCCTCTTTCTCCTTACATTCTTAAAATCGTTAACCGATTTCTTTTACATAAGCAGAAAGATCTGCAGCAGAGATGTTTTTGGCTATAATTACACCATTTCCATCTAATAAATAGTTAGTGAATCCCCGATTTAAACGGTACTTCTTAAATAATCCGGAATCCTCGCCTTCTGTTTCCACGAAACAAGTGGGCGTAACTATTTGATCCTTACGAACGGTTTCCTTAAATATTGACTGATATTCGTCAAATGAAACAGAAACCATTTCCACATTATGAGAAGAACGAAGCGCATTGCTTAAACTTACGTTTTGCATCCGGGACTGCGCGTCATAACTTGCCCAAAAACTTAGCAACACATATTTACCTTTCAAATTTCTCAATTTAAAGGCGGGTTGCTCATTTGACGTAGATTCGATTTTAAAATCAGGGGCTACGTCGCCCTCACTCAAACCTCCGGTAGGTTTGTCTTTCTCTACGAAAGCGGTCAAGGAACAAATCAGTAATACAACAAAAATCCATTTTACATGCTTCATGTAATTCGGTTTTAGTTAATACTATCCGGGACTGTCCTTAAACAGTGGTTTCTTCCCGAAACGTTGTCTTTTCAGGCATCAGGCGAAGAGGAATCCGCTGATTATCAGAGCCTTTATTTTTGAAACCGGGTGCAAAGGTAAGTAAATATTAAATTAACTTCCAAGCAAATAAGCAAAAATATCACTTTTCGGCTATAACTTTTTATGTTATTTAGCATAAAAACGAACTTTTTTCTCTACTTTTGCAGAGTTAAAGTCTATTTTTTATGCAACCATCAAATACTGAATTGATTCTGATTCGAGTTACCGGCGAAGATCGCCCGGGACTGACTGCTTCTGTGACTGAAATCCTTGCCAAATATGATGCTACGGTTCTTGATATCGGCCAGGCAGATATTCATAATACATTATCGTTGGGGATTCTGTTCAAGAGTGAAGAAAGACACTCCGGATTCATCATGAAGGAACTCCTGTTTAAAGCTTCTTCACTGGGAGTGACCATCCGGTTTGAACCTATCACTACCGAACAATATGACAACTGGGTAAGCATGCAAGGGAAAAACCGCTATATCCTGACGGTATTGGGACGCAAACTCTCCGCCCGCCAGATTTCTGCCGCTACAAGCATATTAGCCGAACAGGGCATGAATATCGATGCAATCAAGCGTCTGACAGGTCGTATCCCGTTGGACGAATGTCAGGCTGATACACGCACCCGGGCTTGCATCGAATTTTCAGTAAGAGGTACTCCGAAAGACCGCATTGCCATGCAGGAGAAGTTGATGAAGCTGGCCAGCGAACTGGAAATGGACTTTTCTTTCCAACAGGATAATATGTACCGCCGTATGCGCCGCCTGATTTGTTTTGATATGGACTCTACCTTGATCGAGACAGAGGTAATTGACGAATTGGCCATCCGTGCCGGTGTAGGCGACGAAGTAAAAGCCATCACGGAAAGCGCCATGCGTGGAGAAATAGACTTTACAGAGAGCTTTACCCGTCGTGTAGCCCTATTGAAGGGGTTGGACGAATCGGTAATGCAGGAAATAGCCGAGAGCTTGCCTATCACAGAGGGCGTAGAGCGACTAATGTATGTATTGAAGAAGTACGGTTACAAGATTGCCATCCTATCGGGAGGATTCACTTATTTCGGGCAATACCTGCAAAAGAAATACGGTATAGATTATGTCTATGCCAACGAACTGGAAATCATCGACGGCAAACTGACCGGACGTTACCTCGGGGATGTAGTAGACGGAAAACGGAAAGCCGAACTGCTCCGCCTCATTGCACAAGTGGAAAAGGTGGATATTGCACAGACCATCGCCGTAGGAGACGGAGCCAACGACCTCCCCATGTTGGGGGTTGCCGGACTGGGGATCGCCTTCCACGCCAAGCCCAAAGTGGTGGCCAATGCCAAACAATCAATCAACACTATCGGACTGGATGGAGTGCTCTACTTCCTCGGATTCAAAGATTCTTACTTGAATATGTAATTAGACAAAAAAAATAGATTATCTTTGCTGACAAATTAAATAAAAGAATGAAGTTTTCCGAACTACAATTAAATGCAAATGTGCTTGAGGCGCTTGATGCCATGCGATTTGACGAATGTACGCCTATACAAGAACAAGCAATTCCAATCATACTTGAGGGTAAAGATTTGATCGCAGTAGCACAGACGGGGACAGGTAAAACGGCAGCGTTCCTGCTTCCTGTATTGAACAAATTATCTGAAGGTAAACATCCGGAGGATGCGATTAATTGTGTCATCATGTCTCCTACCCGGGAACTGGCTCAACAGATTGACCAGCAAATGGAAGGGTTTTCCTATTTCATGCCGGTATCGAGCGTTGCCGTATATGGTGGAAATGACGGAATATTGTTCGAACAACAGAAAAAGGGACTCACATTGGGAGCTGATGTTGTCATTGCTACCCCTGGACGTCTGATCGCCCATTTAAGCCTTGGATATGTAGATCTTTCCAAGGTTTCTTATTTTATTCTAGATGAAGCAGACCGGATGCTTGACATGGGATTTTACGAAGATATCATGCAAATAGCCAAATATCTGCCGAAGGAGCGACAGACTATCATGTTTTCAGCAACAATGCCGGCAAAGATACAGCAATTGGCAAATACAATCTTAAACAATCCGTCGGAAATAAAGCTCGCTGTTTCCAAACCTGCGGAAAAGATTATTCAGGCGGCATACGTCTGCTATGAGAATCAAAAATTGGGCATCATACGCAGCCTTTTTATGGATGAGGTTCCGGAACGTGTGATTGTCTTTGCTTCTTCCAAAATCAAGGTTAAAGAAGTTGCCAAGGCGTTGAAATCAATGAAGCTGAACGTAGGTGAAATGCATTCGGACTTGGAACAGGCGCAACGGGAAACGGTTATGCACGAGTTTAAAGCCGGACGAATCAATATATTGGTAGCTACGGACATCGTTGCACGTGGTATCGACATCGATGATATTCGCCTGGTTATCAACTTCGACGTACCTCACGACAGCGAGGACTATGTGCACCGCATCGGACGTACGGCACGTGCCAACAATGACGGAGTGGCACTTACGTTTATCAACGAAAAGGAACAGAGTAACTTCAAAAGTATTGAGAATTTCCTGGAGAAAGAGATTTATAAGATTCCTATCCCTGAAGGATTGGGAGAGGCTCCGGAATACAAACCGCGTTCGTTCAACAAAAACAGGAACGGGAATTTCTCTAAAAGAAAAGATTTCCGGGGAAAAAGAAACAACGGAGGGAGGAAAAGCAGCTACCCTGCGCCCAGAGAAAAATAAAATCTGTAATTCTTTGTTTGGATAGAATCTGTATTTCTTATTGGGAGAAGCCTGATTTCTATTTAGATAGAATATAGAGTCCTTATTTGGATGAAGTAATCTCCAAATCGCCTTTAAAGCTCACTTCCATATTTACAATGCTATATATGGAAGTTTCCGGAATGGCTAATATAGCTTGATAATGAAAACCATTCCGGTTTACTTTCACAAACTTTGTATCTGATAGGATCGATTGCGCCAGGAAATCCGCAGGAAGCACTTTCTCAAACATCTGTTTGGTTATATCACTGGCAAACAGGCTCTTTTTACCTTCGTACACACAGATGTGCATCACATTATCATAGTACACATTATCCATACTAATCCCGTCTTCGGAATAAGTCGTCTTGATGACTTTCATTTTAGATGGGTTAATATATACGTATGCACGATAGCGAGTGCCGTTGTAGGTCACTACACTATCGCGTTTGGTTACTTCTGTATAAGTCGGAACCACAAGTTCCTGACGGACGAAATAGACAGAATCATTGAGGTCTTCAGATTTATGCAGCTTTATTACATTATCCGTGATGGAATGGAACCAGAATATATGCTCCCCTTGCTTATCAATCTTATAATAAGTGGTATCATTTCCATAAGTGTAAAGAGTGTTCCGCATTATTTTAAATGCAATGGGAGTACTTTGTGCATCTGCATAGTAGATGGTATCTCCTTCCACGCGCATCAACGGGCTCTCCGTTTCATCGTCCAGCCAAATTCCCTGCAGTAGCTCTTTTGCGCTAAGATCCTCTTTCTCCTGTTGAAGAGAATGGGGACCTTTATTGCCGCTACATGCCGCGAAAAGAATTGCCATTAACGATACAGCCACATTTTTCATCATCTATCTTAGTTTTGTATAAAGATACTCCTATTTTTTCATTTACCAATACAATGGTAAACAAATCCGAGTTCTTCCATCTCTTTTTTATCATATATATTACGCCCGTCCAACACTATTTGCTGGGACATCGTCTTCTTGATAACGGCCCATGAAGGCAGACGGAATTCTTTCCATTCGGTAACCAGCATCAATACATCAGCATCCAGCACCGCATCGTACATGTCACAAGCATAATAGATTGTCTCTCCAATTCTACGCTTGCACTCTTGCACGGCAGCCGGATCGTATGCACGCACCTTGCAGCCTGCCTCCAACAATTTATCGATCAGGACTAATGCCGGAGCCTCACGCATGTCATCCGTTTCCGGTTTAAATGCCAGTCCCCACAAAGCCACAGTCTTACCTTGCAAATCACCATTAAACTGTTTCTTTAGCTTTTCAAACAGGACACTTTTCTGTTGTTCGTTCACTTCTTCCACAGCGCTAAGCACCCGCATATTATAACCGTTCTGTTCCGCAGTCTTAATCAATGCTTTCACGTCTTTAGGGAAACAGGAACCACCATATCCGATGCCCGGATACAGGAACTTACGTCCGATACGGGTGTCCGAACCTATTCCGCTACGTACCATATTCACATCTGCGCCAACGATTTCGCACAAGTTTGCGATATCATTCATAAAGCTGATACGGGTTGCCAACATCGAGTTCGCCGCATATTTAGTCATTTCCGCAGATGGAATATCCATGAAAATCACACGGAAATTATTTAATAAGAATGGTTTATATAGTTTGGACATCAATTTCTCCGCACGTGCCGACTCCACTCCCACTACCACACGGTCCGGGCTCATAAAGTCACTGATCGCATTTCCTTCTTTCAGGAATTCCGGATTAGAAGCCACGTCAAAATCAACTTTCACGCCTCTCTTATCCAATTCTTCCTGAATAACCGCGCGAACCTTACTGGCAGTACCCACCGGAACGGTGCTTTTGGTAACTACCAATTTATATTGTTTCATATTGCGACCAATGGTACGGGCCACCTCCAACACATATTTCAAATCAGCGCTACCGTCTTCATCCGGAGGAGTGCCAACCGCACTGAATATAACCTCTACGTCATCCAGACAACTTTCTAATGAGGTTGTAAACTTCAATCGCTTTGCTTTCATATTACGGAGCACCATCTCTTCCAATCCACTCTCATAAATCGGAATATTCCCCTTTTGCAAAGATTCGATTTTCTCTTTATTCGTGTCTACGCACGTTACATTCACGCCGATTTCGGCAAAGCATGTACCTGACACCAGCCCCACATACCCTGTTCCCACGATTGCAATTTTCATACTAAATCTATTGTTTGTTTAGAAATTCATTCAAAATAAGCGGCATCTTTAAAGGCAGTTCCCTCTCTGTCTTTCGCCGATAATACCATTTGCGACTCTGCCAACGGCCAGTCTATCCCCAATGTTTCATCATTATATAAAATAGAAGCTTCTGCCTGCGGAGCATACTTGTTATCTACCTTATATGTAAATACAGCTTCTTCGCTCAAAACAGCAAAACCATGAGCAAAACCACGGGGAATGAAAAATTGTCTCTTGTTTTCCTCACTAAGCAATACGCAGATATGCTTTCCAAACGTAGGCGATGATTTGCGCAAATCAACGGCAACGTCCAGCACTTTTCCTTTAAGAACACGAACCAATTTCGCCTGACTATATTCTCCTTTCTGATAGTGCAATCCACGTAACACACCAAAAGATGATTTCGACTCGTTGTCCTGTATAAAATCTACGGGACCAATATTGGCATCAAACTCTTCTTTCTTATAGGCTTCCATAAAATAGCCCCGTTCATCGGAGAAAACTTTAGGCTCTATCAGCCATACTCCGTCTATTTCCGTCTGTATATAGTTCATTATTGATAGTGATAAATAAAACGATGCAAAAGTAGTGAATTTTTCGAAGTTTTCTGGGATATATTCAATTTATCTCGTAATTTTGCAGACATGATTGAATTGGCACAACATATAGAGACTTTATTACTGGAAAACGACTGCGTCATTGTTCCGGGGTTTGGCGGTTTTGTAGCGCATTACTCGCCTGCAACCCACGTAAAGGAAGAAAATATATTTTTACCTCCTACCCGCACAATCGGCTTTAATCCTCAATTAAAACTGAATGACGGTGTATTAGTGCAATCTTATATGTCAGCGTATGACACGAGTTTTGCTGACGCCAGCCGCATAGTAGAAAAGGAAGTAAACGAATTCATCGGTCTCCTTCATGAAGAAGGAAAAGCCCATTTGGATAATATAGGCGAGATTCATTATAACATTTATGGTAACTATGAGTTTGTTCCTTATGACTATAAGATAACGACTCCTTCATTATACGGTCTCGACTCTTTTGAAATGCATGAACTTTCCGTTCTGCAACAGAAAGAAAAAGTATGGGTACCGGCTCATCCGGAGAAGGAAAAGAAGACTTTTGAAATCAGTATCAACCGTGCATATCTTCGTAATGCTGCAGCAATGATTGCTGCCATCGTTTTGTTCTTTGCCTTTTCAACTCCGGTAGAGAATACCGATGTTCAAAAGAACAATTATGCACAATTATTGCCCAGTGAGCTTTTTGAGCAAATAGAAAAGCAATCGGTTGCAGTAACTCCTGTGTATGTTAAGAGTGATGCAATGCAACAGGCAAAGAAGCTTTCCGCTACTGCTTCAACTTCTTCTTCAACGAAGACTTCATCTGCTAAAAAGCATACAGCGAATAAGGCCAAGACTTCCAAACCAATCGCAGTTAGAGAAGTAAAAGTGGCCAAACAGGAAATGGCAGCTACTGCTCCTGCGGTTAAATCTCAAGAAAGCGCCAATCATCCTTTTCATATCATAGTGGCAGGAGGAATCAGCCTGAAAGATGCAGAAGCCATAGCAGCCCAGTTAAAATCAAAAGGGTTTGCTAATGCAAAAGCGCTGAACATGGATGGAAAAGTACGTGTCAGCATCAGTTCATTCGACAACCGTAATGAAGCGACCAAGCAATTACTTGAGCTAAGAAAAAACGAAACTTATAAGAATGCCTGGTTACTGGCTAAATAAAAATCCCTTTTTAAAAGCATGAAACGAGTTCTTTGTCCTAAATGTGAGAATTACCTTTTTTTTGATGAAACCAAGTATAGCGAAGGCCAATCACTGGTATTCGAATGTGAGCATTGCGGCAAGCAATTCAGCATCCGGCTTGGAAAAAGCAAAGTAAAGGCTCTTAGAAAGGAAGAAAACCTGGAAGAAGAAGCTGAATCCCATAAAGAAGAATTCGGATATATCACTGTTATCGAAAATGTATTCGGTTATAAACAGATATTGCCCTTACAAGAGGGTGACAATGTCATAGGCCGCCGTTGTGTGGGAACTTCTATCAATACGCCCATTGAAAGTGGTGATATGAGTATGGATCGACGCCATTGCATCATCAATATCAAACGTAATAAGCAAGGAAAACTTGTTTATACATTACGAGATGCTCCCAGCCTGACAGGTACTTTCCTCATGAATGAAATCCTAGGGGATAAAGATCGTGTACGCATTGAGGACGGCGCTATTGTGACTATCGGAGCTACTACATTTATTTTACATGCAGCTGAATGAATTTATAGCTTATTTTGATATTCTCGCATAAATTCATCAGCGATATAGAGATTGCCGTAGAGATAAAGCCCTGTCTCCTTGTCATGCAAGTCAGCACAAGTCTTGCTTTCATAAAACGTCACTTAGCCAATTCTGTTCCATCATAGGTAAGGTATTTATGCGTTACTCTTGGTTTAACAAACAAATCTGGTTGTTCGGTTGGTATTGAGCTAGATGCTGTAATGCTACAACTCGTTCCGTTCCTCCATGATATACAGTGATCTTCATTGTTTTGTCTCCCAAGTTGTAAGACATTCTATCATATTATCAGTCACATGCTCACGACTTTCAGTATGTAATACATCATAGCAAGGTAAAATGTAATTCTCAATCATGCCTACACGCTTCATGCGGGCAAATATTTCTTGATATGATTTACCTAACCGACGTGCCGTGCTTTCAATGCAAGACGCCACAAATGCTAATGTCACTTCTGTATGTGAATAATTCAATCAAATTCTCCATATTAATCCTGTATAAAGCCCAATTGAGCCAATTATAAAGTTAATGAATATATCCGGAAACAGATAAAGTTTAATATTCTTTTTATTGTTTTCGATTCATTTGCTTCTTAATCTTTAATAATTAACAACTTTCCGCCTCTTAATTATCTAACAGTTAAGGGCATTTTGATAGTTGTTTCCTCTATCAAAATGCCCTCTACTTATTAACCTTATGGTTATAATCTTATATCTTACAGAATACCTTTAACGGTCTCAAGCATTCCTTTTTCCTGGATAGAATCCAAGTTTGCTTTTACGGCTTCTGCCAATCCCGGGATCTTATTCAAATCTTCTCCCCAGATAAAGTCAGCAGCCAGAACACCTTCGGTTACTTTCTTTGTACAACCGGTTGCCCAAAGCTCTTTCAGCAGGTTCATGATTTCAGGAGCATCATTCGGAACAATTTCAGCACCATCAGCACGTACACCACCTTTATAGTAAGTAATGATAGCGGCCAAACCAAGTACCAGACCTTTAGGAAGTTCGCCCTTACGTTCGAGATAAGTCTTCAATCCCGGCAAATCACGAGTTTCATATTTTGGGAAAGAATTCAGCATGATGCTTGTCACTGCGTGATCTACGAATGGATTGTTGAAACGTTCCAATACATCATTGGCAAATTTTTCCAACTCATCTTTCGGTAAATTCAATGTCTCCATCAATTCATCGAACATTACTTTGTGAATGTATTTACCGATTACTTCGTGTTGACAGGCATCACGTACGATATTCACTCCGGACAGATAAGCCACCGGAGAAAGAACAGTGTGCGGCCCATTCAACAGAGTGACCTTACGTTCATGGTAAGGAGCTTCCGAAGGAACAAACAACACATTCAAACCTGCCTTGTCGGCCGGGAACTCTTTAGCAACTTCCTGCGGAGCTTCAATCACCCACAGATGGAAAATTTCAGCCTGAACAACCAAGTTATCATCGTATTGCAGTTTTTCTTTGATAGCAGCAATATCTTTGCGCGGGAATCCCGGAACGATACGGTCTACCAATGTCGCATATACGCCACAAGCTTCTTCAAACCAAGTTTTGAACTCATTACCCAGGTTCCATAATTCAATATATTGATAAATGGTTTCTTTCAACTTATGTCCATTCAGGAAAATAAGCTCGCAAGGGAAAATAATCAAGCCTTTTGTCTTATCACCATTGAATGTTTTGAAACGATGATACAACAATTGAGTCAGCTTACCCGGATAAGATGAAGCAGGAGCATCTTCACGTTTGCAGGACGGATCAAAAGCAATGCCAGCCTCTGTAGTGTTTGAAATAACAAAACGCATTTCAGGTTGCTCTGCCAATTTCATAAACTCGTCATTTTGAGAATATGGGTTCAGTGCGCGACTGATTACATCAATCATTGTCAAGCTGTTAACTACCTCTCCTTTATCCAACCCTTGAAGATTAACATGATAAAGGTCGTCTTGAGCATTCAGCATATCGACCATACCTTTATCAATGGGTTGAACCACTACCACACTGCTATTAAAGTCAGTTTTCTGGTTCATGTTGTAAATAATCCAATCAACAAATGCACGCAAGAAGTTACCTTCGCCAAATTGGATAATACGCTCCGGACGTTGTGTCTTAGGAGCAGTTTCTTTGTTTAATGCTTTCATGTTAGTTGTAATTTATAAAGTTGATATTATACAAATTCAAAATAAAAATCAATATTCTCTTTAATCAGGATGTCGATAGGCATATATTTTACAGGTTCAACAGACTTCTTAAACACGACATGGTCGCACAAAGCCTTCACCGCGCAATATCCTTGCAATCCCGGACGTTGCCCGATTAAATAATGCACATCACCTGATTTTAGCAGCTCTACATTTGCTTTCAAAAGGTCATATCCTATCAGCCCTTTCATGCTACGTCCCGCATGACGGAGATACTCTCCCAACTGATACACTCTGGAATTAAATACAACTCCCAGCACAGCCTTCGGATGCGCCCGGAAAAACTCATCTAATGTCTGTTGATTGCTTTCCTGATCGGATTTATTGAGTACTACCTCATGGATTAGCAAGTTATTATATTCCTCAGCTATGTAACTCATAAAACCATTCAAACGACGTTGCATCTGTATTTCAGCCGGATTATCTTTATTATTACTTAAGAACAAGACTAGCTCCTGGCCTTCTCCCGCTGAATAGTTGCGCATCAATATTTTTGCTGCGATATATCCACTCTTATAGGAATCCTGCCCAATATACGTCAAGGCTCTCGCTTCTTCCATATTGAAATCAACAAAAGCATAAGCTATCTTATTTTCCTGCAGATAAGCTGTCAGCGCCAGCGTCTCTTCCCGGAAATTCGGAGAAATCAATACTGCGTCTACATTCTTTTCTTTTATAGAAAGGCAGGCTTCCTGATAACTTTTCTCATCTCCATGATGATAACACAGATAATCTATACTCACATTAAAAGGACGCAACTCTTGCCGGGCACGCTCAATCCCCCCGACTACCGAATGCCAATAGTCGTGCTCTATATAATAAGGTATCAGGCAGAGGAAAGAATATTTCTTTTTAGCAGCCAAACCGATAGCAAATACATTGGGCTGATAATGAATCTCATCCAATACCTTTTGTACTTTAGCTTTGCTTTTGGGAGACACGTCGCCACGATTGTGCAACACCCTGTCCACCGTTCCGGCGGAAACACCGGCCATACGGGCTATGTCTTTAATGGTATAGTTCTGGTCCTCCATAGTGCTAAAACTTAAATATTATAAATAATCGCTGCAAATATACGAATTATTTTGTTACTCCAAGTAAATTTTCTATTTTTGTGTTCGATAACGGTTAATAAAACTAAAACGAGATTTACGCCTATTAGCTTTAAAATCAATACTATATAGGTATAAATACAGAAAGTAATAATTTTATATACTTAAAACACAGTAATAATGAAGAACTTCATGGACGAAAACTTCTTGCTGCAGACAGAAACCGCGCAAAAGTTGTATCACGAGCATGCGGCTAAAATGCCGATCATCGACTATCACTGTCATCTTATCCCCCAAATGGTAGCTGACGACTACAAGTTTAAATCACTGACTGAAATCTGGTTGGGCGGTGACCACTACAAATGGCGCGCAATGCGTACAAATGGCGTAGACGAACGTTTCTGCACAGGAAAAGATACCACCGACTGGGAAAAATTCGAAAAATGGGCGGAAACAGTTCCTTATACTTTCCGTAATCCACTGTACCACTGGACTCACCTCGAATTGAAAACAGCATTTGGTATCAATAAAATATTGAATCCGCAAACTGCACGCGAAATTTACGATGAATGTAACGAAAAGCTGTCTCAACCTGAATATTCAGCTCGTGGAATGATGCGTCGTTATCACGTAGAGACTGTTTGCACTACGGATGATCCTATCGATTCACTGGAATATCACATCAAAACACGTGAAAGCGGATTTGAAATCAAGATGTTGCCAACTTGGCGTCCTGATAAGGCTATGGCGGTAGAAGTCCCTGCTGATTTCCGTAGTTATGTAGAAAAGCTGGCAGAAGTTAGCGGCATCACTATCTCCAATTTTGATGATATGATCGCTGCTTTGCGCAAACGTCACGACTTCTTCGCAGAACAAGGTTGCCGTTTGTCTGACCATGGTATTGAAGAATTCTACGCAGAAGATTACACTGATGCTGAAATCAAGGCTATATTTAATAAGGTATATGGCGGTACAGAATTGACCAAAGAAGAAATTCTGAAATTCAAATCGGCCATGCTTGTTATCTTCGGTGAAATGGACTGGGAAAAAGGATGGACTCAACAGTTCCACTACGGCGCTATCCGTAATAACAACACTAAGATGTTCAAATTACTGGGCGCTGATACCGGCTTCGACTCTATCGGTGAATTTACCACAGCCAAAGCAATGGCTAAATTCCTTGACCGCCTGAACACCAATGGCAAATTGACCAAAACAATCCTCTATAACCTGAACCCATGCGCAAACGAAGTGATTGCAACTATGTTGGGCAACTTCCAGGATGGTTCTATCCCGGGAAAAATTCAGTTTGGTTCCGGATGGTGGTTCCTCGATCAAAAGGATGGTATGGAAAAACAAATGAACGCCTTGTCTGTGCTTGGTCTTCTAAGCCGCTTTGTAGGTATGTTGACAGACTCTCGTTCTTTCCTATCCTACCCGCGTCATGAATATTTCCGCCGTACATTATGTAACTTGGTAGGACGCGACGTAGAGAACGGAGAAATCCCTGCATCTGAAATGGAACGCGTAAACCAAATGATTGAAGATATCAGCTACAATAATGCTAAGAACTTCTTCAAGTTCTAACAGATAGTAGTTACACTATAAAAAAATACCGCTACCAAAGTCGAATATTTGAGTAGCGGTATTTTTTATGTTCTATTATTACCATTCATCCAATTCCACAACTTAGGGCTTATCTTATGCATTGACAGTAGATTCACAACACAAACCACAACGCTGACAAATCCCCAAAGCAATGTTTCATTCAGCGTATAACAGTCTTTAACCTGAATAAAGGCCCAAATACAATACGGTAAACATAATACCGACGTAACAATAACAGGTATGTACTTCCTTATCACCAAAAACTGAATGATATGCACTATCAGATGCAAACCGAAGGCAATCAAACAACAATACCAAGCCGTCAAATCATTCATGCAGATTGACATAACCGTACAAGCTGATATAATTATAAACTCTTCCAATACCGTCAAGGCAAAAACCGGCGCATTACTCAAAGAATCTACTTTATCTTTCATAAAAGGGAAGCGCACGTACAACATAGCCTTGTTCTTATCCAACCATGTCGGAAGCATTATTATCTCTTCAAATTCATGAATCATGAATACTATGGGCAATAAATATAGGTATTCCATCGTTTTTATTCCTTATTATCATTCAAGTATTGATATACAAAAAAAGAGGCAACCTTTAGTTACCTCTTTTTAGTACACCCTCAGGGACTCGAACCCTGGACCCACTGATTAAGAGTCAGTTGCTCTACCAACTGAGCTAAGAGTGCAACATGTTATTTTCATTGCAACCGTGAATTTGTACACCCTCAGGGATTCGAACCCTGGACCCACTGATTAAGAGTCAGTTGCTCTACCAACTGAGCTAAGAGTGCTTAATTCCTCGTTTGCGGTTGCAAAAGTAGGTCTTTTATTTTATTTGACCAAACAATCATGCAGCTTTTTTACTATCTTTTTTTCGTCTTTATTCGAACACATAAAGCTCGGAAGGCGTATTTCGCTTTAAAGCAAGTAGTTGCACATCTTTACCTACAAGAATACCTTTGTTCTTTAATTTCCATTCCACCGTTTTATAAGCTAGCTCCGGATGATTATTGTCTTTACTTAAATGACACAACCAGATATATCGCAAATGTTCAGTGATATTTTCCGCTAAAAACTCCGCAGTATCAGAGTTACTCATGTGTCCGGTCTTACTTGCAATCCGCTCTTTCAAATATTGAGGATAAGGCCCCATTTTAAGCATTTCCTCATCATAGTTAGCTTCAAGTATCAGATAATGGGCCTTACTGATATAATGGGCAGCTGTAGGAGTAATTTCTCCAAGGTCCGTTAAGAAAGAGAAGACTTTGCCGTCGATTTCAATGCAATACCCCACATTGTCCGTTCCATCATGCGGCACTTCAAAAGATTCGATATGGAAATCCTCCAAAGTCATCGGCTCTTGCTTTTCCAGATAACGAACTGACGAGCTGAGTTTCTCTGTCATACAATAGCTACGATTTATTCCAGCATGAATACGTGCGGTTGTATAAACAGGAATATTCATTTTTTCTCCCAGATTACCCACAGCTTTGATATGGTCAGCATGATCGTGCGTTATAAATACCGCACGAATACTATCCATCAAGATATTATAATCTTTCAGTGTTTTTTTGATAGTACGTATGCCGATTCCGGCATCTATCAGTATTCCATAGGTTTCAGTGCCCAGATAATAACAGTTCCCACTACTGCCACTCGCCAGGCTTATAAATTTTACTTTCATGTTTTATCCTCTTTATTAAAATGCAAAATGCCGTCAACTTTTACAGCAAAGTGACGGCAAATATACATAAAAAAGAATAGAATTACCGAGAAGATTCCTTCTTTTTGTCGATGGATTCGGTGATTTTCGCAAATAATAGTAGCGCTACAGCGGCAATCAGGCCAATAGCAGCAAAGTAATACCATATATAATGGGCATTTGCGCTAGCTGCCTCCCACGCTGCCCGTGTCTCGAACAAAGCAGGATCCGGACAATATTTGGTGAGCAGAATTCCCGCCAGACCAAAACCAAAGATGGAAGAAAGAAAGGAATGTAAATGACTGAATCCTAAATACATTCCTTCTTCGCCTTTAGGAGCCTGCAAAGAGAAATATTCCAGATAACGTGGCGAAATAAAACATTCGGCAAGTGCCTGTACCACTATACCTGCAATCATCATCAGAGTAATATTGCTCATGCCTGTAATAAGATCATTGCCCAGCAAGTTTCCACATGCCATCAGCAACGCCGAAAAAGGAATCAAAAACATTCCCACATTCATCGAAGTAATCGCACTGCGCTTTGCCATCAAACGTGTGATAAAGCTAACGCAACAAACCACCACAAAAGGATTCACATTAGCAATCCAGCCCGGTTTCGCCGTCTCGCCGGCCAACCGGATCACATATTTAGGCATAGTGGCGTAAAGTTGCTGTTGCACCATCCAGAACCCTGTAACAATCAGAATAAGAATCAATAAACGCCAGTTGGTGATGATGCGCATAAATCCTTGCCCAATCTCACGGAGACTTTTTCCTTCACCAGCCGTGTGCGTTGATTTATAAAGGAGAATAACAGCAAGCAAAGCAATAATTGTCATCGCACCGGAGAAATAATTAATATAGATATACGCTTGTTCACCAATAACATTACGCAAAGGATCGATAATTGTTTTACCAGTAAAAGCACCTACATTTACCATCATATAAAAAATGGAATAACCACGCGCACGCGTTGCCTCTGTTGTTTCTTTAGCTACAGACGCAGAAATGATGGACTTAATGAAGGAACCTCCCACCATAAGCACAAACAAGACCGGCACAATGATCCACCGGGTATAGCTATCGGGCAAACCATTAAATTGAGTAGTGACGCCATAACTAACCAAGCCGGCAGCTTCCAGCAAAGTGGGCAATACTCCCAATCCTAAATATCCGACGGATAATAAGGAAAATGCTATAATCATTGACTTCCGGAAACCGATCTTATCAGCATAAGCACCGGAAAAAATAGGAAGCAGATACAACCCGCCGGAAAAAAGCCCGGAAATCATACTTGCTTCAAAATCATTAAAACCTAAAATGGAAGATAGATAAATAGTGAGAACGATGAAAACGGCATAATATGCCATACGCTCAAACAGTTCGACTGTGTTGCTGACCCAAAATGCTCTCGTAAAGCCTTTAGCAGCACGCTGAGGGGAATTGTTCATGTATTTATTAATTTATTAATAATGTTAATTTGAGACAAAGATACGTTTTTTTGGCTTACTGTCTGTATCTTTGTTCAAAATTAGGTAATTAAAAACTATGATTATAGCTGTTGATTTTGACGGAACGATTGTAGAACATCGTTATCCACGCATTGGTGAAGAAATTCCATTCGCTGTTGACACATTGAAGTTATTGCAACAAGAAAAGCATCGTTTAATACTATGGAGTGTGCGTGAAGGGGCACTTTTGGACGAAGCTGTCGAATGGTGTAAAGCCAGAGGCTTAGAATTTTATGCCGTTAATAAGGATTATCCTGAAGAACAAAAAGACCATCAGGGATTTTCACGAAAGTTGAAAGCCGATATGTTCATTGACGATCGGAACTTAGGCGGTTTGCCGGATTGGGGAGTTATTTATGCAATGATTAAAGAGAAAAAGACGTTTGCGGATATTTATGGCCAAAACGGAGAAGAGGAAAAAACATCATCAAAAAAGAAGAAAAGATGGCTGCCTTTCTAATAAATAGATAAATAGCAAGCTGACAGATATACCAAAAAATAGATGATGCACTCTTATCCGACATGATTAAGAGTGCATTTCTATATGATGAAATAACTTATCTCCCAACATGGAATGGCCATTTACTACGATTCTCTGTTTTCCCACTTTTCCCTGAACTCCCATAGTTGCTCAATAGTAGGATAAAAAGTCGGATTTTCCCAGTTTCTGGAAATCATAGCAATCAACGATTCCAAATACGATTTACCATCAATAATTGTAGTACATTGATTGACCTGATATCTTTCAGTTGGATAATTCTTTGTTTCAATCATCTTTTTTGCCCAGTTCAATAACTCCTGGACAGCTTCATTGTCATAAGTATGTTGCGCCATATTTTTAGAATTTTCCACAAAGATACAAAGTTTATTTATTCATAAACAAGGAATAACCGAAGAACTGGCAGAGATTCTACAAGTTGTGCTATCAGCAAAGAACAATTTCAAGATTTTTTATGTTTATATAAATAGAGATAAACTTAAAAATAGAACGACTTATGATTTATGATTTCTTATTCCCCACAAAATCGAATACAACAAAAGTGTCTTTGTTGCTATTGGCTGTCCGGATCATCTTCGGCATATTATTAATGAACCATGGTATCCAAAAATGGAGTAATTTCCAAGAGCTTTCTACGGCATTTCCTGATCCGCTTGGAATAGGAAGTCCCCTGTCTCTCGGATTAGCTATTTTTGGTGAACTTGTATGTTCAATGGCATTTATTGTAGGCTTCTTGTATCGCTTGGCAATGATCCCGATGATTTTCACGATGATAGTAGCTTTCTTTGTTGTTCACGCAAATGACGTATTTGCTGTTAAAGAGCTAGCTTTCATTTATTTAGTGGTATTCATATTGATGTATATTGCTGGTCCGGGTAAATTTTCAATAGACCATATCATAGGAAACGAATTGTCAAGACGAAAATCAAGAACATACAAAAATTAGAAATAATCCCCCTGATTAATTAAAAAATATTATATTTGCATACTTGTATGAGAGAAATTATCAATATTTTTTATTAATCAAAAAATGTTTTAACATGAAAAGAGGGAAACTGACTTTAGTCGCAGTAGTGCTTAGCGGTAGCTTATTATTCAGTTCTTGTGTAGGATCATTCAGTTTATTCAACCGCCTGTCTTCCTGGAATCAATCAGTTGGAAACAAGTTTGTAAACGAACTCGTATTCCTTGCTTTCAACATTATTCCGGTTTATGGTGTAGCTTACCTGGCTGATGCTTTAGTTATCAATTCTATCGAATTTTGGAGTGGTTCCAATCCGATGGCTAATGTAGGTGACGTAAAGAAAGTAAAAGGAGAGAACGGCAACTACATGGTGAAAACTCTTGAGAATGGATATTCTATTACTAAAGAAGGCGAAACTGCTTCAATGGATTTGATTTACAACAAAGAAGCTAACACATGGAACGTCGTTGCAAACGGTGAAAGCGCTGAATTAGTAAAAATGAACAATGACGGCACTGCTGATTTGTTCTTACCGAATGGCGAAAAGATGAATGTAACGTTGGATGCTCAAGGCATGCTGGCAGCACGCCAGGCTACAATGAGTAATCTTATGTTTGCCGCCCGCTAAAAATAAAAACAAATACGAAGGAGATGAAACTACTTATTGAAGTTTCATCTCCTTTTTCAATCTCATCTTCTATCCAGCATCTTTTTATACTATGAATAAACTATATACACTTATCTATTCTGCTCTCATATTCACTTGTCTATCCTGTCAACAACAAACTCCCCAAACTCAAATAGAACAAACAGCCATAGATTTCTGCGAAGCCTTCTACAATTTCAATTATCCGGTCGCCAAAGCATGGAGTACCCCTTCTTCCCTGTCCTATCTTAGCTTTTTAGCGTCCAATGTGCGGCAAACTCATCTGGATCAGCTCAAGACACGAGGTGCTGCGAAAGTTTCTGTTATTTTAAGCAAGATAGATGCTAATTCAGAGGAAGCGACGGTTGTTTGCCAAATAAAAAATGCATTCGTCATCAATCCTGTTGAAGGGAAAATGGAATATATGAACTCTCTGCAAGATACCCTCCAATTAGTAAGAGAAAATAATAAATGGCTGATTAGAAAGGATATCCCACAGCAAAATGGAAGGCAAAGTCACGACTAAATTTAGGATGAATAATCGGGAAATGTTCTTTCTTCGTTTCATAGGCGGGATTGACTGCTTTCATACCTCCATCAAAACGAAGGATGAAGAAATCTAAATCCAGGCGAAGCCCTAGTCCATAGGCCACGGCTATTTGCTTATAAAACTTGTCAAACTTGAAAACTCCTCCTGGTTGGTTGGCATAATTCCGGATAGTCCAGATATTACCTGCATCAATAAATGCCGCTCCCTGAAATTTCCAGAATAATTTGCTTCGGTATTCAATGCTGGCATCCAGCTTAATATCTCCCGATTGATCGAGCAAATTTCCATTTCCAGCAAAAGAACCCGGTCCCAAATCGCGAACTGCCCATCCGCGAACACTATTGGCTCCACCGGAGAAATATTGTTTCTCAAACGGAATCGTTTTTGCATTTCCATAAGGCACAGCTATTCCTACACCGGCATGAAACGCAAAAGAGTTACGATGGTCGATTCTGATATTTTTAGCAAAATCAAACTCTCCTTTCAGATATTGAGCATAAGGAATTCCCAAAATAGCGTATTCACCATTACTATTCTTCCGAATATTGGTAGCCTTAGACAGGGCATACATTATATTTCCCGCCGACTCGAAATTAAAACGGATGGAGTATGAATTAGAAGCAATCGTATTGTTAATAATAGACCCTCCCACGCTATTATAATTATAGCTATATCCCATATTTACAATTAATCGATTCTGATAATTATACTGGAAAATATGGTTCTGTCCTTTATTAATATAGTCTTCTTTAAACCTGTCAGAGATACGAGGCAAATATAGAAAAGCAATATTAATCAAATCAATACGGTGTTGTATCTTCTGACGTTGTGTCCACTTGTAGCTCCAGTTGGCAGAAGCCATCGTACGCAGGAATTCCGGGCGCAACTGATAATTATACTGCAAACCAAACTCTGTTGTCGCCCTGATTTTCCGTTTAAAATCAGAGGAAATGAAAGGGAACAGAAAATTAGGGAAGTTGATACTCGTTTCCACCCCGTACTCTGTATAGTTATTATTCGAATAACCTGCCTGAAGTCCGGAAATAACTTCATACGCTCCGCGGAATTTTATCATAAAAGTTTCCGATCCGCGAAAAAGATTCCTGTTCTGGAAAGAGACGGAAGCTGCCGCTCCCAAGTCACCGGCAGAATTAGTTCCCTCTACCTCGAAAGCTACTGATTTATGTTTGCTCTTGGTCAGCATCACATAACAATCGAGCATCGTTGAATCTCCTATTTGAGTCTCAATAAAACGAATATTTGTATATTTCAATGCCGATAAACGTCCAAAACTGGAATAGGTCTGCTGCACATCGCGCTCATTATACAGGTCGCCGGAAGCAAACCGAAGGTTATCCATAAGAACTTTAGGACGCAAATAGAGTTTATCCTTATAGTAAATCGGATATCCCTTATAATGAACCGAATCATTGATGTCCACACTGCTCATTGCCGAGGACTGTAAAACATCATAATCCGTAATAAAATTAATCTTATTGATCCAATATTGCCGATGTTCTCTTGCCGAATCACTTGCGTGAGCTTTATACATCTGCAAATGTTGAGTCAGATCTACATTATAAGTATTACGAACGGTATCGGCAGTATATCCGATATAGTCCTTATTAAATTTATAGTAACCATTCCGAAGTAACTTATTCGTGATACGTTGCCTGTCCGCGTCCAATACATTCACATCAAAATACATTCCTTCCTTCAGCAAACTTCTGGCAGAATCCTGTTTGAGAAGCGCAGCTATTTTAGGATCATAAATATCATATTTGATAGATTGGACAACGTATGGCTTGCCTGCCGTTACATCATAATAGACTTTGATCTTTTTCTTTTTTACTTTAGTCGAACGTTTCACTGTTGCTGCCATATATCCCATATTATGCACAGCCTTAGTGATCTCTTCTTCAGAGCGTTGCGCTTCGTCCTCGCTATATATTACGGGAGCATCCCCTATTCTTCTCAAGAACTTATTCCCCCATTTGGTCGAATCACGCCCCGACAGATTGTACACATAAAGTTGGGTTTTTATCAGACTGAACCACTTGGCATTAGGATTTTGGCGAACATACATACGCAAGGAAGAAGGCCGTATATTTTTTTGGTCCGTACGAATTTTAACTTCATCCAGCAGGTAAGATCCATCCGGCACAAACTTAGTGGTAGTACACGAAGCAAGTGACAAGACAGCAGCAGAAGCAAGCAAATAAAGAAAATTTCTCCTCATACGGTTTTACATCGATAGCATGAAAAATGCGCTTACAAAGATAAATTATATTTTCTGACGGGGAAAATAATTTAAGAAAAAGAGAGGAAAGTAAGGATAGATTGGAAATATCTTTATAGCTTTGCAAAAGAATATCAAATCTATGGCATCATTAAGTAAAAACAAAATAAAGTATATCCACTCGCTGGAACTGAAAAAAATACGTAAAGAAGAGCGGGTATTTCTGGCTGAAGGGCCTAAATTGGTAGGTGATTTACTCGGACATTTCCCCTGTCGTTTTTTAGCTGCCACTCCCTCTTGGCTTCAGGAACATCCGGGTATTGGCGCAAGTGAACTGGTAGAAGTTTCACAGGAAGATCTTTCACGGGCCAGTTTATTGAAAACTCCCCAACAGGTACTTGCCATTTTCGAACAACCACAATACGCACTGGATACGGAAGCAGTCCGCCAATCGCTTTGCCTTGCATTGGATGATGTGCAAGATCCCGGAAATCTGGGTACTATTATCCGTTTGGCCGACTGGTTTGGCATCGAACATATCATCTGCTCGCAGAATACGGTAGATGTATATAACCCTAAGACCATACAGGCCACTATGGGCGGAATTGCCCGGGTGAAAGTACATTATACTTCTCTTCCCGATTTTATCCGGTCGCTCGGAGATACTCCTGTGTTCGGTACGTTCCTGGATGGGAAAAATATATATGAACAACCATTGTCGGCCAATGGCTTGATAGTAATGGGAAATGAAGGGAATGGCATAGGGAAAGAGGTAGCCACATTAATCAACCGAAAATTATATATCCCCAATTACCCGGCAGGCCAAGAGACATCCGAGTCTCTGAATGTAGCCATTGCTACCGCAGTAATCTGTGCCGAGTTCCGTCGACAGGCTGCATGGAAGTAAAATCAAAAGGATAAAACAAATAAGGAAATAAAGCTTCCCCCTTCTTTTCTGCTTCCTGCAGATACTCATTAAAACATTGGGAAGATTGATTCGAGACACTGGGAAGATTGATTTGAAACACTGGGATGTTTTTTAAAATCATCCCAGTGTTTTTTATTTCCTTCATCTGACTTTCAGAAAGCAGCACAATCACTCCCGGCATCCATTCAACCGATTCAATCTCTCCGGTCAATGGGAATACACCTCGGGCAACTCCTTTGTCGGTGATCTCTACCACCTGCTGCTTCATATATCCGACAGCAGGTATCAGCAAATAATGAGAAGCAAAGCGTTTCATTACAATTAGTTGTTTGAGCGTCTTTGCTGTTGCTGCCTGCGTTGATTCATCTGGCGTTCCTTTCTTTGCTCAATCCGTTCCTTTTGGATATGCTGTTCCACCTGAATCTGCTCCGGCTTCTTCTCACGATGAGTTCCCGTACGACGACGGTTCATCTCTTCCGGTGTCAGACGCTGCATGTCATCTTTATTCTTGTCTATGACCCTATGTAAAGAGTCAACATTTTCTTTAGTAGCTATCTTTTTCAAAGAATCCGCTTTCAATGCTTTTATCTTATTCAAAGAATCACGTACGGCAAATGCGAGCGTATCCGTACAATGATAACGAGTCATCATGAAGCGGTCAGCCAATACTGCTCCGCCTTTTTCCTGGCTATCCATCGGATAATAAATGAAACCTTTTATTTCTTTCATCGAACCTAATGTATCTGCAAACAAACGAATTTGTTGCACACCCGGTTCAGTCACCGTTTTCCAATGATTGATCGTATCTTTTTCATAAATCACCTGCATGGCCATAGTGACACCTCTTAAAGAGTCGGCAAGCATCGGTTCCAGGAAACGATACCGCACCTCCCATACCAATGTATCCCGGTCTTTGTAGTTAGAGTCGGTCGGCAAAGTAAATACATATTGATTATCCATCATTTCACCGGTCAAACGTATCATACGCTGCCACGGCCAGACATCGATACTATCACCCTGCTTGGTCATTTTCGGTTTCTTATCACGCTTGGCTATCAGGTCACCAACAAGTTCCTGTTCGTCTTTCAAGCGTTTTTTCACCTTATCATAAATTTTCGATAAAATTTCTGTGTTACGGGTATACCAAACCATGGATGAGTCAAATGCAGCTTGTGTAGTCCCATATTTCTTGAAAACGGCGTCGATATATAATGCTTTCTTATAGTTCTCACTATAAGGCAAATTATCTCCCATAGACTTTGCCACATGATAATCATACAGCAAATTCTCCATCTTCGATTCCGAGATTACATCACTGGGTCTTTTCACTTTACACCCGGCTACCGCAAAAACGAACATGCAGATGAGACACAGATGAAACCGAAATTTATTTTTCATGATCCGTAGTTTCCTTTTTATCTTTATCCAGCGAATGATAAGACTCATTCAAATATTTACTATAAAAGAGTAATAAGGCAATGATACCGCAACTGATAGCGGCATCTGCAAAATTAAAGATCGGACTAAAGAATATAAAATGCTCTCCACCCACAAACGGCATCCATGTAGGCCAGTTTGTATCTATAATCGGAAAGTAAAACATATCCACCACTTTTCCGTAAAACCAGGTAGAATATCCACCACCTTCGGGCATGAAACTGGCAATCTGCGAATGAGTGCTTTCATTGAAAATAACTCCATAGAACACGCTATCTATGATATTCCCCAAAGCACCGGTCAGAATAAGAGCCACACAGACGATATAACCTGTTTTGAACCCTTTCTTTATGATTTTATAGAGATACCACCCTATCAATGCTACCGCAACAATGCGGAATGTTGTCAGGAATAACTTGCCGAAGATTTCCATGCCGAAAGCCATCCCGTTGTTTTCGGTGAAATAGATATAAAACCAATCTGTCACACGTATGCTTTCATGCCAGTACATGTGAGTTTTAATCCAGACCTTGATGATCTGGTCAATAATCAATACGGAAAAGATAACGAGAAGGGCAATTCTCCCCTTCGTGAATAGTTTCTTCATGTGTTTATTATAAGTTAAACATAACGAGCTACAAGTGCCGTGCGTAAACTTTGCGCAGCTACTTGTAGCTCGTTACCTGTAGCCTACTTGCTATCTGTTATTTTTTACCACTGTTCTTTGCTTCAATGCTTAATGTAGCATGAGGAACAGCACGCAGGCGCTCTGCCGGAATCAACTTTCCGGTTTCACGGCAAATGCCGTACGTTTTATTCTCAATACGTACCAAAGCTGCTTGTAATCCTTGAATAAACTTCAGCTGACGTTGTGCCAGTCGGGTTGTCTCTTCCTTGGAGAGCGTATTAGCTCCTTCTTCCAATACTTTATACGTAGGAGATGTATCATCGGTATCATTACCGTCCAGTCCCATCAAACTTTTCTTCAACTGTTCATAGTCACGTTGTGCCAATTCCAGTTTCTCCATAATAATGGCACGGAATTCCTCGAGTTCCGCATCCGAATATCTAGTCTTTTCTGCCATAACTTTACAATTTTAAAGGTTAATCAATATAGTATTAGTCTTTTATCACATTCACAAACAATGAGAAGTCGTCAAACTCCAGCATTGTTCCGTCTTTCACTTCATCTACAAGTTCAAGAGATGTGCCTAAAACCTGGTTACAAATATAAGTATTATATTCATTTACCGCATCATCTGTTTGCGTATTTTTCGAGATTGTTATTTTTATTTTGTCTGTAATCTCAAAGCCGCTTGACTTACGTATATTCTGAATACGGTTCACCAATTCACGGGCAATGCCCTCGCGACGCAATTCTTCGGTAATGGTAACTTCAAGCGCTACTGTCAGTTTGCCTTCATTGGCAACCAACCATCCCGGAATATCTTCACTAAAGATCTCGACATCTGATACCTCAATAACAGCTTCCGCACCATCCAAGTTTAATGTATACTTTCCGTTTTTCTCCAATTCACCGATAGCTTCCTGTGACATTTCCGCAACAGCAGCAGCTACTGCTTTCATTTGCTTGCCAAATTTCGGGCCTAACTTTTTAAAGTCACATTTCACTTTTTTCACCAATACACCGGCTGCACCATCAACGAATCTGACTTCTTTTACGTTCACTTCATTCATAATCAGGTTCTTCACAGCTTCGATATGAGCTTTCTGCTCTTCATCTACCACCGGAACCATGATACACTGCAGCGGTTGGCGTACCTTGATATTCACCTTGCGGCGCAATGCTAACACCATAGATGTAACATCCTGTGCCATTTGCATGCGGGCTTCCAATTCCTTGTCTATCATTTCTTCCTGATATTTCGGGAATTCGGCAAGATGGACAGAAACTACATTGTCACGTCCTGTTGCTGTAATCAAGTCTGTATACAACCGGTCTGCATAGAACGGAGATATAGGAGCCATCAGTTTGGCCACTGTTTCGAGACAAGTGTACAATGTCTGATAAGCAGACAATTTATCCTGTGTAAATTCACCACCCCAGAAACGTTTACGATTCAGGCGAACATACCAGTTGGACAAATTATCATTCACAAAATCAGAGATCAAACGTCCTGCCTTTGTCGGTTCATATTCATTATAGCATGTATCTACCTCCTTTATTAATGTATTCAATACAGACAAGATCCAACGGTCGATCTCCGGACGTTCTGCCATCGGTACATCCGCTTCTTTATATTCAAATCCGTCTACATTCGCATAAAGCGCAAAGAATGAATACGTATTATATAAAGTGCCGAAGAACTTACGACGCACTTCTTCCACTCCCTCAACGTCAAATTTCAGGTTATCCCACGGAGAAGAATTGGTAATCATGTACCAACGCAATGGGTCAGAGCCATACTTTTCAATCGTAGTAAACGGATCGACAGCGTTATTCAAACGCTTAGACATCTTGTTACCGTTCTTATCGAGTACCAAACCGTTAGAAATAACAGCTTTGTAGGACACGCTGTCAAATACCATGGTAGCAATAGCATGCAAGGTAAAGAACCAGCCACGAGTCTGGTCTACTCCTTCGGCGATAAAGTCAGCCGGATATACCTGACGGTTATCCAACAGTTCTTTATTTTCGAACGGATAATGGATCTGCGCGTATGGCATAGCACCCGAATCGAACCATACATCAATCAAGTCTGATTCACGCTTCATCGGTTTGCCATCTTTCGATACCAATATGACATCGTCTACATAAGGACGGTGAAGATCAATCTTATCATAATTTTCTTCCGAATATTGACCCGGCACGAAACCTTTATCCTTGTATGGATTGGATTTCATAAATCCGGCAGCTACCGATTTCTCGATTTCATTATAAAGTTCTTCTACAGATTCGATGCATATCTCATCCGTATTATCTTCTGTACGCCAGATAGGTAATGGAGTACCCCAATAACGAGAACGGCTAAGGTTCCAGTCATTCAGATTTTCCAGCCACTTGCCGAAACGGCCGGTTCCGGTAGATTCCGGTTTCCAGTTGATGGTTTTATTCAATTCCATCATTCGCTCCTTGCAAGCGGTAGAACGGATAAACCAGCTATCCAATGGATAATAAAGCACCGGTTTGTCTGTACGCCAACAGTGCGGATAGTTGTGGACATGCTTTTCTATCTTGAAAGCCTGATTATTGGCTTTCATCATCATAGCAAGAGCGATATCCAACGATTCGGCTGCTTGCGCAGCTTTCTCATCAAACTTACCGTCTACCATAAATTGAGGATCATAGGCGTTTTTCACCCATGCACCCTGATATTCTTTGTATTTATCTACATCAACACATTCTTTCACAAAGGTTTCGTCCAGTTCATCCAACAGATAGAATTTACCGGTCAGATCCACCATCGGACGAGTTTCGCCTTTCTTATTAATCATGAACAATGCCGGGATTCCTGCAGCACGTGCCACATTCGCATCATCCGCACCAAATGTAGGCGCAATGTGAACGATACCTGTACCGTCTTCTGTCGTTACATAATCACCCGGTATTACACGGAAAGCCTTATCACTAGGCTTCCAGTTGCCATTTTCGGATACCTCAACCGGTTTCACCCAAGGAATCAACTGCTCATATTCCATACCGACAAGATCAGTGCCTTTGTATTCGGCAATCACTTTAAACGGTACAAGTTTATCTCCGGCTTTGTAGTCCTCCAATTTCAAATCAGCAGCTTTTGCATTGAAGTGTACATTCAATAAAGCTTTTGCCAGAACAACCGTGATAGGTTCTCCGGTATAAGCGTTGTAAGACTGTACAGCCACATAGTCAATTTTGGGTCCCACACAAAGAGCCGTATTTGAGGGCAATGTCCATGGAGTAGTTGTCCAAGCGATAAAATAAGGAGTTCCCCATTCCGTCATTTCCGGTTTAGGATTCTTCATTTTAAATTGGGCAACGGCCGTTGTATCTTTTACATCCCGATAACAGCCCGGTTGATTCAACTCATGTGAGCTCAATCCTGTTCCGGCAGCCGGTGAATACGGTTGGATAGTATATCCTTTATACAACAATCCTTTTTTATGCAGTTGTTTCAATAGCCACCATAATGTTTCAATATAGCGATTATCATACGTGATATAAGGATGCTTCATATCCACCCAATATCCCATCCGATGAGTCAGGTCTTCCCACTCCTTGGTATATTTCATCACGTCTTTCCGACAAGCCGCATTGTAGTCGGCAACAGAGATTTTCTTACCAATATCTTCTTTTGTGATACCTAATGCCTTTTCTACACTTAGTTCCACAGGCAGTCCGTGCGTATCCCATCCGGCTTTACGCTTCACCTGATAACCTTTCATCGTTTTGTAGCGACAGAAAATGTCCTTAATGGTACGAGCCATTACATGGTGAATACCCGGCATACCATTAGCCGAGGGAGGTCCTTCGAAAAACACGAACGAAGGACAGCCATCACGTTCTGTCATACTCTTGGCGAAAACCTGGTTCTCGTCCCATTTCTTCAGCACATCTTTGTTCACCTGCGAAAGGTCAAACTGCGAATATTCAGTAAATCTCTTACCCATAGCTGTCTACGATTTTACTATTTACAATTTACAATTTGAGGGGTATCCCCATTTTTAAGGGTGCAAATTTACAAAAACATTTGTTTAGTTGAGCAAAAAGCTAAGACTTTTAATCGGATTCGTGTGAAGTTAACGATTATAAACCGCCTACAGCCTAAACAAAACAGGTATCTCCTTGTTTTAGTGGGAAACCTAAAAGCACTTAACTTATGAATTACGGTATTAGCATTTTATTCAGGGCAATCCCTTTGGCGATGGCTGTTTTTTGCTTCGGATACGGAGCGTTCATTTATAATTATGGAGATGACGGGAGTCGTGTTGTGGCCGGTCCTGTTGTGTTTTCACTTGGTATGATATGCATTGCGCTGTTTTGCACGGCTGCCACTATTATCCGGCAAATCATACATACTTATAGTAAATCGGCCAAATACGTTTTGCCGGTTATAGGCTATTTGGCAGCCATCATTACAATCATTGGAGGTATCTGCATTTTCAGTAATGCCACTTCCACCTCTGCATTTGTTGCTGGGCACGTTATCACCGGTGTTGGATTTATAACCACTTGTGTAGCTACCGCCGCCACCTCTTCTACCCGATTCTCTTTAATTCCGGGAAATTCAAAAGCGACAAGTAATGAGGTTCCAGAAGGAGCTTTTTCCCTTAATCAGAGACGGGCATTGGTCATTGTTGCCATCACCGTTTCTCTCATCGCATGGATATGGGCATTTGTATTATTAGGGAACAGTCATTCTCATCCGGCTTATTTTGTCGCGGGGCACGTAATGGTCGGTCTGGCATGTATTTGTACCAGTTTGATTGCGTTGGTAGCTACCATAGCACGTCAGATACGTAATGATTATTCAGAAAAAGAACGGGATAAATGGCCAAAACTAGTTTTATTAATGGGATCTATCTCTTTTGTATGGGGATTATTCGTGATTTTGGCAGATTCCGGAAGCGCAAACGGTACCACCGGATATATTATGCTCGGGTTGGGGCTGGTATGTTACAGCATTTCCAGCAAAGTAATCTTGCTGGCCAAAATATGGAGACAAGAATTCAAATTAGCCAACCGTATTCCTATGATTCCGGTATTAACGGCATTGGCTTGTCTGTTCCTGGCGGCTTTTGTATTCGAGATTGCTACTATACATGCTGATTATTTCATTCCGGCACGTGTTTTGGTAGGTCTAGGAGCTATTTGCTTTACGCTGTTTTCTATCGTTAGTATATTGGAGAGTGGCACGTCTTCCAAATAAAAAAGTATTCTATAAAAAGGGCGTCACTATATGCCTCGGATAGTGACGCTATCCAAGGCATATAGTGACGCTATCCGGACAGCATAGCGTCACTCTTTTATTTCTTGTATCTCACCTCATACAGGTCATTCCTGCGGTCTTTCAAGTTGCGTACACTACCATAAGTATGCAGCTCGTTCAGCAAATCCAGATCAACATCCGATACCAAAATCATTTCGGTGTTAGGAGTTGCCTCTGCCCTCTTTCCGTCCGTTGGAAAAGCAAAGTCGCATGGGGTAAACACACCCGATTGAGCATATTGAATATCCATATTGTGCACACGGGGAAGATTTCCGACACTTCCGGCAATGACTACAAAACATTCATTCTCGATGGCACGTGCCTGCGCACAGACACGAACACGAGAGTAGGCATTCTGTGTATCTGTCAGGAAAGGAACAAATAATATCTGCATTCCCTGATCTGCCATCAGGCGGGAAAGTTCGGGGAACTCGACATCATAGCAGATCAAAACTCCAATCTTTGCACAATCCGTATCAAAAGTGTTCAGAAGTTTGCCACCATTAAGTCCCCAGCTTTTGATTTCATCGGGGGTAACGTGCAATTTCTCGTACATTTCATAGGTTCCATCCCGTCGACAAAGGAAACCTACATTATAAAGCAATCCGTCCTCTTTTACGTATGGCATACTTCCGGTTATAATGTTGATATTATAGCTAATAGCCAGATTCATAAACCGTTCCCGAATTTCATCCGTATACTTTGCCAATCCGCGAATAGCTTGTGATTCTCCTTTATCATTATACTTCGACATCAAAGGAGCATTGAAATATTCCGGGAAAAGAACAAAATCACTTTTATAATCGGATACTGCGTCCACAAAGAATTCTACTTGTTCGAACAGGTCATCCAATGTTTTATAACTACGCATCTGCCATTGCACTAGTCCTACACGAACCGTAGTTTTGGGACTGATATATTCCTGTGTAGGTGGCTGGTAATAGATATTATCCCATTGCAGCAAACAGGCATAATGTTTTGATTCCTCATCATTTGGCAGATAATTGGTCATTACCTTACGAACGTGGAAGTCATTCGACAATTGGAAAGTAAGTACCGGATCGTAAATCTCGCGTTGACGCACCCGTTCGATATATTCTTTCGGACGCATTTTGTCAGCATATTTATGATAATTCGGGATACGTCCGCCAAACATGATTGCTTTCAGATTCAATGTTTCGCAAAGCTCCTTACGATATTCATACATACGACGTGCGAGACGCAAACCACGATAGCCCGGGTGAATGAATACTTCAATGCCATACAGGATATTTCCTTTGGGATTATGTGTATTGAATGTTTCCTTACCCGTAACCTGTGCATACGTATGGTCGTTCTTTACTTTATCATAATCAACAATAATAGAAAGAGCACAACCAACTATTTTATCGTCAACGACTGTGACGATCTGACCCTCCGGAAAGATTTTAATTAACTTTTGTATCTGCTCACGAGTCCAAAACACATCGCTACCGTCAGAATAAACACGGGTAAACGATTGGGATAACTGTACATAATCTTCTATTTGCAGATTACGTATCTGCACTTTATTAATTTTTATCGGATGCTGTTCCATAACAATACGTGTTTTATAAAAGATGGCGCAAAGGTATAGTTAATCCTTTAATTGTGTTTTGAAACCAAGAAAAATTAATAATAGTATTTTATGTAAATTGAGTTATTCAATTCAAACTTATATGCTTTGACATTACTCTAACTCTAATATTTCTTTTACTTCACCTTCTCCTACATGCTTTCGTCCTTCTCCAAAGGTAAACTTAGTGCCTTCAGAAAAATTATCTCCTAAAGCTCTTCTAATAAGAAAAGCTATTTCAACTATCCCCTCATCTCCGGGATAAAAAGCCTCCCTATCAAGCAAAGTTATTTGACCAGAAGTTTTCGTCTCCTCAATAAAATCAAATAAAGGTCGATACCCACTATAAAATGGGTTTCTACGACCATCCTTATATAACCTTATACTAGCTATAATTCTAATCATAATAGTAACAATATAAAAAATAATCAACTAATTTGTGAGAATAAAGAATGGCGGACAATGTTAGCTATAAATATATTCATCAAAGTTATTCTAATAAATCGAAAAACAAAAAAATCAAATAGATATTTTCTAACATCAATTCATTTAATAGTCAAAAGGAATAATCGAACGATAATCTCTTTTACACAAATATATATTTTATTGTATTATCTATTTTATGTATTCTTTTTCAGCAAATTCCAAAGGTGAAGAAGCACACCGACATCACTTTTCATGTACCCACATATCACTTAAATTTATTGATGATCATTTATGCTTTCTAAAAATTTTAGTCTTCGCTTGTTTCTTATTGATAAAGTCGCTCTAATTTCATCAACAGATTTTATCTCCTTTTTAATATTCTCATTTTCATACTCTTCTTTGATAAAAAACATCCCTTTATAACGTTGATATAAATTGTATGGATAAAACTCCTGTATAGTATGCTTATCTCCTTTATATCTAGATAGTACTATTTTATTAAAAAAAGTCGACATAGGGAAATAGCATACATTACTTTCTTGCTGATTTAAGAAAAGTTCAATACTTCCAAAAGGAGGATGTTGCAAATCTTTTTCTTTTTTATTATACTGCCAATCATACACAGTTGCACTACCTTTACCTATTAATATCAGTAAAGGGATGTAATCATTCGAATATTGTTTCTTCATATACATGCCAAAAGGATCACAATGTACAGCAGGAAATGTTGAAACCGGATTGATATGTACATTATGTGCATAAACAATACTCTTCATGTCAACAGGAACTGAAAAATGTTCTAATAAAAATTTCGTATTCACAAACATTACTGAATCGCGACCTACAAATCGATTTACTCTCTCTGTTCCCATTTTCAGAGAAAGAGTTAGAATATGTAATATACACTCTACCTCATCCTCTGTAAGCAAATTTCGAATTTTAGTTTTGTGGGCTTTAAGATAGTCAATTGCTTTATTCCAATCTTTTTCCATCAGTAAACTTAATAACATATTAACTTCATATATCTTTTGTTTCTTATTTAAATGCATTATAAAATCGAAAATATCCATTGCTGAATTTTGATCTGCTTTCCACGTACTATTATAGTCTATACCTAATAAACACACCTTCTCTTTTGCCGTTTTACTAAAATTATGTAATCTCAATTCATTTATAAAATTCAGACTTTGGATATCAATAAACGCTGTTTCAATAGAATCAAGCATGAACTTACTATCCGTCACATACCTATTGTAAACAAGAGACATTTCCATAGGCATTTCCCAAAGGACTAGCTTGTACCCTCGTTTCTTTACACTTTCCATTATTAATCGATAAGCAAGATTACGAACAGAACTATTTCCATGTACGGATTCTCCTATGGCTATAATCTTTCCATTTTTCATTATATCTATTTCTCCAAATTCGTAATCAGTATTCAAAGGAATAAAATTGATATTCTTATTAGTTGGTAACTTCGGAAGGATCAAAGGGTATTCATTTATATTTTTATTGCCAATCATAATATCCAATTTAGAATATGCGATATATGCTTCCTTATTAAATTTGCCCTCAGTCCGAATCCTTATATTCAATAGGTTAACTCCAATCAATGGTATTTTCTTCAATACCTTGTTTAGTAAATGTCCCGAAGTAACTTTCACAGTATCTGAAAATATATATTTTTCTTCACTATTTATCCCATCTAATATAATAAAGATATTTTCAAGATTCTCTCCTTTGCTTTCAAATATCACCTGCCCTTCCTTCTCATTATTATTAGGAAGCACAATCCGTTGTTCTATTTCTGTACGAAGACGGTCAGATTGAAATCCTTTAAAATATTTTTTCGCTAATAACCTTCTCCCTGATTCTTCGATCAGATAAGGTACTGCACAACCAAGATATGCTGTGTTCTCCATCCATGGATATTCAATCGAAGAATTAGTGCTTATAGAAAAATGTAAATTATATACATCACTATAGCATTTAGAGACTGGTTGAGCTACACAGGATAAAGTGCAAACACAAATAAAAATCAATATGAAATATTCTTTCTTCCTCATTTGGTCTATAACTTTTTTCCAATAAATATCTACAATAAATTCAACAGATTAGTATAATATCAGTAAAATATACCTTTCAGTACATATGATTTTTATGATTTATCTGTGAAACTAATGCTAATGCTCGTTCTATTATTACATCCATATTATAATATTTATATTCCGCCAACCGTCCTCCAAAATATACACTATCCTGTTGCTGGGCTAATTCACGATACTTATTATATAATGTAACATTCACATTGTTATTTATAGGATAGTAAGGCTCTGCTCCCATTTGACATTCTAAAGGATATTCTTTCGTTATCACAGTATATGGTTGCTGCCCAAACTCAAAATGTTTATGTTCTATAATACGAGTGTAAGGAGTAACTGAATCCGTGTAATTTACCACTGCATTTCCTTGAAAATTAGACAAATTTTCTAATAAGCAAGTCTCAAACTTCAAACTTCGGTATTCCAAAGTACCATAACAATAGTCAAAATAACGATCTATTTCTCCCGTATATATTATTCTATTTGCTACATTATTAAAATATTCCTTATTAGATAAGTAATCAACTCCCAACAGCACATCGCTCCGTCGTAACATTCTTTCAATAATTGGAGTATATCCCCCAATCGGTATTCCCTGATACCTGTCATTAAAATAATTATTATCAAAAGTGAAGCGTATTGGCAATCGTTGGATGATAAAAGCTGGTAGTTCAGTCGCTGGTCTTCCCCACTGTTTTTCTGTATACCCTTTAATCAATTTTTCATAAATATCTTTCCCGACTAACGATATTGCCTGCTCTTCCAGATTCTTAGGTTCGATAATACCAGATTCCAGTTTCTGAAATTCAATTTTTGCTAAAGCTTCTATCGGTGTGGTCACTCCCCATATTTGATAAAAAGTATTCATATTAAAAGGTAGGCTATAAAGTTCACCTTTATAATTAGCCAATGGAGAATTTGTGTATCTATTAAATTCTGAAAATGAATTAATATAATCCCAAACAGTTTTATTATTTGTATGAAAGATATGAGCACCATATTTATGAACGATAATATCCCTGACCTTTTCAGTATATACATTCCCCCCAACATGGCTACGTTTATCTATAACCAAGCATGAACATGAACTTCGTGTTAACTGTTCGGCGATAACAGAACCATATAGTCCACAACCAATTATTAAATAATCATATCGCTTCATCTCACATTTTATCTAATCAATACTATACAAATAATTCATATTCTGAAACTTTATATTTCAAACGCAATATTAGGTTCAACTATTCTTTTTTCTTTTTATGGTCTCTCTAAATAGTGAAGTCAGTTCTGGAATATAATAATCGAAACTGAACCGTTTCCTCTCTTTCAAAACATTATCTTTTAAAACATTCATTCTTTCTTTATCCTTCAACTTTTTCGATAAATCATAAAAGTCACTAAAGAACACACCGATATCCAGTTTTCTCAAACACTCTTCCACTGCCACTATATTTCCAGAATTATCTCTTTGTATAATCGGTAAACCTGCAGCAGCATAAGTATTAATTCTCGCAGGTATATTTAAATCATCCCAAGTAACCTTTAACAAATCCCCTTTGTTATCACTGTGCAGACAATGTAACCAACCAGCATCGTACTGTGAGAACTCTTCAGTCCAATGACTTGGAGAACAATGTGGATGTACATGAAAATATTTAGGATATTTCCTAATAAAGTTAGCATATCTTTTTACTTTACAGGCATAGTAATTTTCCGTATATATATGTAGATGAATTCTATTTTCCACCAAAATATCCAAATTTCGTTCTGAAATACCAATCATTCTACCAGCAATAACCGTATGTACTTCTCCATCTTTAGAAGACAACTTAGGAGAAAAATTCTCTTTAAAATAGTCCAACTTTGGTAAATCCCCATCCATAATGAGAGATAATCCATCGGAAGGAATGAACTGTTCGAACCATCTCTTCACAATCTCATTCAAAAAGATTCTTGCAGTGGAATGTACTAACAAATAAATCAACTTATCCCAACTTCCTACACGCAAAGCAGCGAAAGGTCCTTCTTTAAAATGCCAAACAAAAGGTATATCTGGAAAAGTTTTTAAAACACTATATGCAAACGGAATAGCTCCCCAATTTAATAAAGCATAAATAATATCTGGATGTATTCTTTTTATTTCTTCTTGCCAATTGCTATTGGAAAGATCTTCTACATGACCAAACGAAAGAGGACCTATTGTTGCAACACTACATTTTGGTTCAGATATCCACAATCCGTACAACTTATGCCCGGCTTGTTCTAAAGCCAAAATACGTTCAGGGTTATAAGCTAATTCACCAACTATCAATATCTTCAAAGATTCTTGCTCTTCCACAGCAGGTGTAATATTCTTAAAATCAGAATATAATTCATACTCATCCCAGAATTTTTCTTTTGCAATTCTTATTCGTATGGGGTGTTGTATCTTATAATGACTTCTAACTCTGTTCAAACCACCACCATGTTTCTCACTTATTATTGAATGGCGTTGAAATGGATGGGGAGTCCAAAAACAAGTAATATCGGAGATTCTTATAAAAGATCCATGAATGGTCAATTTCCTCCAATACATAGCAAACAAATCATCACTTATCCATTCCGACCGTTCTACCCACCGTTCGTTAACCTTTTTATGAGCCACTTGTACTAGTTGCATTTCGAAACCTTTACGAACACCTTTGCTTTCAGTATCATTTGCTCTAATCAAAGAATCACTTACATCATAGCACACGCCAGTATATACAAGTACCACATCTTTATCCTGTCTAAAAGGCGCTTCCATCATTTCCAGATGATTTACAAAATAATAGTCATCGGAAGGTAGATAAGCAATCAAATCAAACTTTGCAACTTTAAGCCCTTGATTCAAAGCATAGCCTAATCCTTGATTGTTCTCATTCTTTATATAAACGACTCTTGCATCGTCTAAAAAGTCTGAGATAAACATCTCCGTCTCATCAGTACATCCATCATTGATAATGATTAATTCCCAATTAGGATAAGTCTGTTCATACAAACTAAGAATAGCCCTCCTTATAAAATGTGCCTGATTGTAAGTAGGCATTATGACTGAAAAAAAGTTCATTTTACAGATTTTATTTGCGAAAACAATATAACAACATCAACCTCTATTATTTATAAAACAGGCAAAAACAATATCACAACATTATTACTAGTATCAACTATCAAATAATTATATTCACCTATTTTTCAAAAGAATATCCGCAGTCTCTTTCAACATTTGTTCATAAGATGGCATAGGATAATCATCCGTTAGACTCTTTGGAGTTCTATACAATTGCAAACTCACTACTGATTCTACTCTATGCTCATTATATTCCATTAATCCCCATTTAACCTCATCATATTGCCGTTTAGTCAATACAGCCGAAAGAACAGAAGATATCTCTAAACCATATATTATAAATTCATGATAAACGTACTCTGACAATTCCCGTTTTTTAGCATAAGTACGTGGTTCACGACGAATATTCTTCAACAGATTGACTCGTAATAATTCTTCTTGCCTATCTATCAACAATGTATAAGAGGATACAAGAGACATGAAACGATTCAATACATTAAGCGTATCTGTAGGATTATATTTTTCATGAATCAAATAGTCTTCTTTTAAAAAAGATTCCATTGATGCCTTATCTTGAGGATAAAGAGAAATTCCATTGTATTTATCTCCCATTAATTTTAGCCTGTTACTGATATAGCTCAAATAAACCTCCTGAAATTTAGCTATTGAGCCATAACGAATCTTCAAAAAATCTGTAAAAGGATACAATTGCCCATTTCCTTCTGTAAGACCAAATCTATATTCTCCACCTTTCTTTATTCCATAAATGCGATATATAGGAAGATCCTTCCATGAAGCAGATTCATTTTTTACAGAAAGAATAAACACACTGTCCGATCTAAAGAACAGCTTCGTATTAATACGATTCCGCTCAAAGAAATCGTTATGATAGAAATTTACCTCTCCATATCGATTCTGCGCATACAACGTATCTTTATCAGAAAGACAAATATCCAAGTATTCAGGAGTATGTATAAAAGCATCATCAACAGTAGAGAAAAAATAGACCGGATCATATCTAACAACAGGAATACGTTTATACACCAATGCGTTATTCTGATCTTGACTATAACCCATATTACACACCAATAGCATTATTAAGAAAAATAACTGTATTTTTTTCATATAAACATGATTAAATTTATTTACTATCCAATAAATAATAGCTTTTAATAACTTTATTACTTCTCAAATCAGTTTCTGAGAGCCTTCTCGTAACTCCCTTTACAGGATCATAATACTCAAAATACCCTTCAACATTATTGACACCCGTTATAATAACATCATGTAACTCTTGAAGTTGAATATCTTCATTTAAATCACTTTCTCTCTCAACCAATCGTATATAAACCGGTTTACCACTAGAAACATGTTTGGTTATGTCACCTACCTTTTTAGATACTTTTACATTAAAATAATCATCTAAAATATCTTCTAATTTCTCATCACTCACAAAATATCTATTAATATTATCATTTTTATAATCTGATAAATCGGAAGTTATACCTGACTCTTTCAAATTTACCCCTAACATCTTACCTGCATTTACAATTGAGCCTACAATACATTCACCGTCATCCACTTTTATAAAATTCCAATCCTTTCCATGTCCTTCATCTCCAAAACCACCCCAGCTACCTCCTCCACCTCCAGAAGAATGATAGCCATAATAACCGTAGTAGCCATAATGATTGGAGTAATTATTATGGCCAGAATATACATTATTATTTGGATAGTAATTATTATATCCCGGATAACTACCTGCACTTCCTCCACCAGGCCATCCCGGCCAAAGAGAACCACCACTGCCACTACCTGGGTTACCATAACCACTATAACCACCAGGTTTTTCTGCATATATATAAACATCAGGAGTTACCCAACCCATACCTTCAACACAACCACCTTGCCATTGACCTGAATAAAATAAATAATTGTATTCTTCTTCAGTAAAAGGATCATCAGGGGTTCCTGAACCACCACCGATCAGACTTTTTTGAGAGTCTTTATTAATAAGACTACACTTGTCTGTTAAATTCAACAAACTTAATCGACCTACTTTTTTCATTATATAATTTTTTTCACGATTTCTATGCTCTTTATCACTCATTCAATCTATAAATACCTTCTTCAACACACCAAATCATTCTGAATATATGATGAATGGTTGGTTAGGACTTATTAATGGCTTCCCATTAGCAATTCCCTCTCGTATAATAGTATCTATCATTGTAGGATTGAATGTAACCCGTTCCGACATATTAGAATTATATGAAATATCTAAGTATTGAATATTTTTATGATTTATATCTACATCCGTCAAATCGTTGTAACATAATATAATACGATAAAGAGGATCACTAACATATATTCGCTTCAGTTTATTATAAGATATATTCAACTCTTTCAATGTACTAAATGAATTCTTTTCAATTTTCAACCAACCACTATATTGATTATGAGAAAGATTTAATTTCTCTAATTTTTTAGGTAAAAAACGGGGGATGATAGTATCCAACAAATTACCAGATAAATCAAGATTGTTTATTGTATATTTTGATAAATTCGGAAAATGCGTTATACTATCGTTTGATAAATCATATGATTGTAATATAGAATCATGAGATAATAAATAGAGACGCTCCAATTTAGTCATTTTTCTAGAAACTGCAACATCCACAACTTTACTCTTTTTATCTACTTGACAAGACAATAATAAAAAACAAGTTAATACATAAAACAACATTTTCATACAGTTATTTATTAGAAATAATCTTCTATATACAAATCGCCATTAGCATATTTGCATTTTAATAATGATAACCAAACGAACCACTCGTCGGACCTAGTAAACGTTTTCCACCAGCAACTCCTTCTCTCACTATAGTATCTATGTCAAGCGGTTCAAACCCAACTCTTTCTGGCATATTACGGTTGTAAGAAATATCAAGATATTGTATGTTCTTATGATTGAAACTAACAAATCTCAAATCATTATATGATAATAAAATCCGATAAAGAGGTTCACCTATATCTATTCTATTCAATGCGTTACAAGATATATCCAACTCTTGCAAAGTGGGTATTGTGTTTTTTTCTATTCTTACATGACCACGAAACTGATTATGCGAAAGATTTAATTTTTCTAACTTTTTAGGTAAAAAACAGGGAATGATAGTATCCAATAAATTATCAGATAAATCAAGTGTTTTAATACTATAAGCAGATAAATCTGGAAAATCCACAATACTATCATTTGATAAATCACAAACATTCATTATCGAATCAAAAGGTAATAAATAAAGCTGCTCCAATTTAGTCAATTCCTTTATCGAAACATATTCTACTGCCTTTTTCTTACTTCCTGTTTGACACGACAATAAGAAAAGAAAAACGATAAATATACAACATCTAATTTTCATACTACTCTATTTAAAATCATTTCTATATTCTTCTAACGCCGCATCTATAACATCGTGATCGTACTTTTTCATATATTCATGCATATTAATATCACGCTGCTCATTAGTCGTCCATTCATTTGTTTCTTTATCTATAAATATGTCAATAAATTCTTGACTATATCCCTTTTCTTGTAGGATATTATATGTTTCGTATATTCCTTTATCCGCCTGAAGAAAAGCATCATTGAATATCGCAAAATGATTTGCATGTATTGCCTCATGAGTCAATGTGACGACCAATGCTTCATCTGTTGTTTTTACTTTGCTCCGATCATAACCAATATTATCTATTCCTTCAAGAGGAATATCCCAGCCCTGTTCTGTTGCATACTGACTATTAAAAACCATATGATAAGAATCATAAGACTTCCATGTTGTATAAGCTGTCACATTTTTAGCCATATCTTCCAAACTAAATGTTAGATGCACATACCCCTTATCAAAATAACTTAGTAGAGTTTTAATCACAGAATTACTTTTTAAGATACTGGTCAATTGCTCATTAAATACAGGTTGTGAGTTTGTATTAAAAGTAAAATGACGACTATCATTGATATTTACACCATCAGTCAATGAGCTACTGTTATCAGAGCCTCCCCATCCACCTCCTCCACCTCCAGAAGAATGATAACCATAGTAGCCGTAATAACTATAAGGTTGGGAGTAATTATTATTGCCTGGATAAACATTATGATTTGGATAGTAATTATTATGTCCTGGATAACTACCTGCACTTCCTCCACCCGACCAGCCCGGCCAAAGAGAGCCACCGCTACCACCAGAACCACCACTACCAGGCTTACTATAACCACCATAGCCACCAGGCTTTTCTGCATATATATAAACATCAGGAGTTACCCAACCCATACCCTCAACACAACCACCTTGCCATTGACCTGAATAAAATAAATAATTATATTCTTCTTCAGTAAAAGGATCGTCAGGTGTTCCTGAACCACCACCGATCAGACTTTTTTGAGAGTCTTTATTAATAAGACTACACTTGTCTGTTAAATTTAACAAACTTAATCGACCTACTTTTTTCATTATATTACATTTTTCTTAAATTCAACAGCATTAAGTTCTAAAACCATACAATGTTTTCCATTCATATCATAATCTCACACCACAGTATCATTCAAATTAAATTATAAATATATATTAAATTAAAGTCATAGTATTCATAAAGTCAAATCAATTTAAACATAATAGAGAGTGTATAATAGCTTCGTACAGGTTTACCATCTTTCAATCCAGGCTCCCATTTTGGCATTTGTTTTAGAATTTCCAATGCAGCTTTTCTAAAAAAGAGATTCTTTCCTAAGGGACTTATATCTTTAATAATATAAGGATGACTGATACTACCATCCTTCTCCACTATAAATCTTATACGAATATTCCCTTGTTCATGAGATGAACTATATTTACTTGTCGTTTTACTCAAATAATTAAATAAAGCTTTCTTTCCTCCAGGAAACTCTGCCTTTACTTCTGGTTTATCATAGACAGAATCACCAACTAGATTATCTTTTTTTATATACTCCCTCTTTACTGTGCTTGCTCGTTGATAAGTATAAGGTAAAATTCGTAATTCTCTCGAATAATACTCCCAATGACAATCAGCAATAGAATGATTAAAATCAAAAGAATATTCTATTTTAATATATGATTTTAATAAACAACACGGTACTTTGTATTTTCCAACATACATCTTACGAGGAGGAATTTTTATCAAAACATTCATTGAATCAGTGGCTTCAAATTCATAACATTTCAAATTGGTAGATTTATATCGTCCACTATTTTTATAAAAATAGATACAGCTTTCATTATCCAATAATATCGTCATTTCATTATCAGACAAATTCTGAAGTTCAACAACTATCTCATTAAGAGAGGAATAATAAATTAATGTATTAAACTTTTGTTGCTGTGCACAAAGTTCAATATTGATATTCCATAAAATCAAAAAATAAAATAGAAATCTAATCTTACCCATAATGAAACTATTCAACATTTAAAAATCATATTCTTTTGAAAATTCAGCCATTTTCTGGTAATACCAGATTCGAAAATTTCTTTCTTCCTCGTAGGCTAAAGAAACATTTGGACACAATTCTTTTTCTTTCATATATGCATTGATCTCATTTTCGTAATGAGTAAGCTCAGCTAAACTATTGACTGTAAAATATGCCCTCAACTCAATATCACTTGCTTTTCCTTCATAATACGTATTGTTAATATATTCTTTAAAATTATCAGGAACACTATCATAGTAATCTATCGATACTTCCTTCATATTTGTAGATAACACATCACCATCATAATTAACATGCATACATTCATGTACCAATACTGCGATAGAATCTTCCACTGATAAATCAAAAAAATTAGCACCTATCGCAATATCTCTCCCAAAAGTATTGACCTTCCATGCTCTAGCATATCTTTCATCTGAGAAATAAAAATCTATGCCAAATATATTTACCCCTATATCTGATAATATATTCCGATATGCATATTCCATAGCATTCCAGCGCTGTTCATTTGTGCCAGAATATAAAGCATCCATTAGAATTTCTTTTATTATTCTATACGATTCCGTTGTGCTATCATCATGTCCATGATCACCAGAACCGCTTGCCCCTCCTCCACCTCCAGAAGAATGATAACCATAGTAGCCATAATAACTATAAGGTTTGGAGTAATTATTATGGCCTGGATAATCATTATGATTTGGATAGTAATTATTATGTCCTGGATAACTACCTGCACTTCCTCCACCGGGCCAGCCCGGCCAAAGAGAGCCACCGCTACCACCAGACCCACCACTACCAGGTTTAGTATAACCGCCATAGCCACCAGGCTTCTCTGCATATATATAAACATCAGGAGTTACCCAACCCATACCCTCAACACAACCACCTTGCCATTGACCTGAATAAAATAAATAATTATATTCTTCTTCAGTAAAAGGATCGTCAGGTGTTCCTGAACCACCACC